>JBEVMZ010000138.1:0-14272 GCA_040508335.1 Sphingobium sp. | reverse complement strand
TGCCGTTTAAGGATAATGACGACCTGCCCGATGCGGACTATGGCTGGTCGCCCGCCCGCTCCATGCAGTTGGCGCGCGACTGCCTGGGCGTACTCGCGGAGATGATCGAAGACCTCTAGGCCGCGCTAACGCGTCCTATTCGCCGCGATGATAGTCATAGTCGTGAACGCGGCCATGCTGTTTCGTCAGGATCGCGCCGACGATGGTGGCGCCAGCGCGGCGCAGGCGATCGACCGCGACGCGCAAGCCGCCATGATGATTGCGCCCCCACTCGATCACCATCACCGTCGCCTGCGCCTTGGCGGCCAATAGCGGGGCGTCGGCCATGCTCAGGATTGGCGGCGCGTCGATCAGGACCGTATCGTAATCGGCCTGTACCTGCGCCAGCAACCTGTCCAGGACGGTCGTGGAGAGGAGTTCGGCGGGATTGGGCGGCATCGCGCCGCATGGCATGATGCTCAGGCCTTGGACGCTGCTTTCGACGATCACATCCTTTGGAGATGCCTGCCCGGTCAGGACCTCGCTGATGCCATGGGCAGGCATCAGCCGGAACAGATTATGCTGCACCGGGCGACGCATGTCCGCATCCATCACCAGCACCTTCTTGTTCAATCGCGCGAGCGCCAGCGCCAGGGCGTGAACCGTGGCCGACTTGCCCTCTTCGGGTTGCGCGCTCGTCACCAGGATGGAGCGCGGCAGGCCATCGACCGAGGCCAGCAGCAATGAGGAGGCGATCGGGTCCATCGTATCGGGCGGCGGCGACCCGGTGCCGGTCATCGGTATCGCACCCAGCATCGGCAGATCGGCTCGCTCCGCCAACGTGTCGGCGGACGTTACCGCATCGTCGAACATATGCCGCGCGCCGACGAGGATCAGCCCGAGCAGCAGTCCACCCAGAGATGCGATCAACATGGTAAGGCCGATATCGGGAGAGGACGGCCGGGCCGGTACCGCCGCCCGGTCGAGCGGCTGGATGCGCCCCGCGCCGAAGCCGGCCTGCGATGCCATGTCGCGATAGCGCTGCAATAGGCTGTCGTGCAGCGTGCGATAGGTATCGACCGACCGTTCCATGATGCCGAACTGAATGTCGCGACCACGCTCGATATTGGCGTCGCCCTCCAGTCCGGCAATTTCCCGCTCGATCTGCTTTTCGCTGCGCACCGACACGTCATATTGATCGCGAACGGATGCGCGGATGGTGTTGGCCATGCTTTGGACCTGGTCGTCCAGTGCGGCCAGATGGGCTCTTGCTTCCCGCATTTCAGGGTGCGCGTCGCGGCGGAACTGGCGTTCTTGCACCAATTGTGCACGCAGGGCGGCGCGCTGCGCCATCATTTGCTGCATCGCCCCGTTGCCCAGCACCTCTGGCAGGCTTTCGAGGCTCGACGCGCGGGCGCTTTCCCAGCGCTTCTGCGCTGCGATGCGATCCGACGTCGCTTGCGCGCGATAAGCGCTGAGCTGCGCCAGACGCGCGGAGACCGAACTGCCGGCGCCAGGCGGGGCATTCGCTTCGTCCTCGCCACCGCCCTGTCCGGTCCGCGACGCATAGACCGCAAGATCGCGCTCGGCGCGCTCGAGATTCCGCCGTGCCCCGTCCAGTTCGCCAAGCAGAAAGCGGCGCGCCTGCACACCGGATTCAAACCCGCGTTTCAGGTCCATCCTGATAAGCGCGTCGGCATAGGCATTGGCGATCCGAGCGGAAAGCACGGGGTCGGCGCTGGTAAAGCCGATCAGGATCACGCGCGATTTGCCCGGCAAGGTGATCTTGAGATTGTCGCGCAGCAACCCAACGACCCGGTCGGTCTCAACCTGCCGCTGGGTCAGCGCCCCGCGCCCCTCGACCGGGCGCCGCTCGCCCATGCCCTGAAAGAAGGCGTCGCTACCGAGCTTCTGCGCGGTCGCAACCTCTTGCGCCAATGCGCGGCTGCGTAGCACCTCGACCTGGGTCTCCATGGTCGCTTCATTGTCTGGTGCGGCCATATCGGTCGCCACCGTCTTCGTGCCAGCAGCGCCCGCCGGCACGTTTTGCACCTCAATCGAAGCTGTCGCCTGATAATCCGGCGTTGAAAACAGGATAAAGAGAATGCCCGCAAGCATCGAAAGTGCAAGGACGACGAAGAGCAGCACGCGATGCCGCCGCACCACCGCCCAGCTAGCGCGCATGACGGCAGCGACGCGCGCGGCGCCCTGAACCGGAGACGCGAACCTCGTATCGTCCGCCATCACCGTCCGCCATCCAGCGCGATGAACCCAGCGGCGAGCGCGCGCGCGCTTAGCAGTACGCCGCCAAGCGCCGCTTTGGCAGCAGACACGCCGACAAACACGGTGTCTCCAGGCAAAATCTCGGGGTCGGGGGCCTCCCCCTTACGGATAGCGCCAAGATCGAAGAGCGCGGCGGTACGCTGACCGTCTGCCTGGCGCACCACCACGACCTTGGATGCGCTGGCCAGCCGTGTCTGTCCGCCGGCGATTGCCACCGTCTGAACTAGGCCCATCCTGCCCTCGATCGGGAAGAGACCCGGCTGGCGCACTTCGCCTTCCACGGTCACGCGGCGGGCAACGGCATTCTTTACGAAGATCGTGACCTGCGGCGACACCAGATAGCGTTGCGCAAGCCGACCGGCGATCACGTCGGACGCCTCGCCCGCCGATAGACCCGCCACCGGCACCTCGCCGATGAAGGGCATGCGCACCTGCCCTGTCGCGGTCACGCGCGCGTCTTCGAGAGAAAAGCCCGGCTCCCGATAGACGTTTATCCGCAGCACATCATCGGGTCCGATCGAATATTCGGCGCCGACGGCCGGAGCGGCAGGAATGACGGCATAGGCTGCTTCCCCACGCGGCGCATCCTCGACGGTGGTGCAGGCGCCAAGGCCAACGCACGTCAAAAATAATGTTCCGGAACCGATCGACCGCATCATATCCGCCCTAAAGCCGTGAATGAACGGACCGTCGCAGCGGCCTCTGACCGGCGCGTTAACGATGCCGCGCCGGGTTGGCAACCTTCAGCGCCCCGTCTCGCCGTGGGGCATGCCGGTCAGGATGCCGCGCGCGCCTGGTCCGGCACCGGCATCCGACGTGGCTGGTCGGGCCAGATGCCGCGCGTATCATAGACTGCCTTGCCAGCCCGCTCATCCACCGGAACGGACTTGAACATGTCGTGGTCGACCAGGATGATGAATGTGCCGCATTGTTCGAGGGCGGTATCCAGGTCGACGAGCGCCGCGCCACTGCCGGCGAATTCCATAGGCAGATCGCTGGCATAAGGCTCGACGATCTTGATCCGCCGGCCATAACGCCGAGCGAGCCGGGCCGCGACTTTGACGGCAGGGCTTTCACGGAAATCATCGATATTGGGTTTGAACGCCAGGCCGAGGCAGGCGACATCCTCGCCCGGGAACAGGTCGATCATATCCGACGCCTTGGCGACGACATGATCGGTCTTGCCGTCATTGACCTCTCGCGCGGTGCGGATGATGCGGCTGTTCTTGGGGTCGCCATGGACGATGAACCATGGGTCCACGGCAATACAATGACCGCCGACCCCTGGTCCCGGTTGCAGGATATTGACACGCGGATGCCGGTTGGCGAGGCGGATTACCTCCCACACGTCGATGTCCATGCCGTCGGCGATCACCGAAAGCTCGTTGGCGAAGGCGATGTTGACGTCGCGGAAGCTGTTCTCGACCAGCTTCACCATTTCGGCCGCGCGCGCCGTTGTCGTGATGCACTGGCCGCGTACGAATTGCCGATAAAAGCCCAATGCCTTGCGCGCGCAGCGGGGCGTGATGCCGCCGATGCAGCGATCATTGTCGATCAATTCGACGAGGATGCGGCCGGGCAGCACGCGCTCTGGGCAATAGGCGATGGCGATGTCGCCCGCGACGCCCTGCGCCGGCATCTTCAGGTCTGGCCGCAGTTGCGCGAACAGGTCGCGCATCGCTTCGGTCGTGCCCACAGGCGAGGTAGACTCGAGGATCACCGTATCGCCGGCTTTCAGCACGGGCGCTACCGTGCGCGCCGCGCCCAGAACACAGGAAATGTCGGGCGCGCGATCTTCCGCCACCGGGGTCGGCACGGCGATGATGAACACGTCGCTCGGTTCGATGGTCAGGCTCGCGCGCAGATTACCGCGCGACACCACGCCCTGCACCAGCCCGTCGAGATCGACCTCCTCGATATGGACGCGTCCTGAATTGACGGTATCGACGACATGTGCGCTGACGTCGATGCCCAGCACTTGTGCGCCGCCCCGTGCGATCAGCGCCGCTGTCGGCAGGCCGATATAGCCAAGGCCAATGACGGAAACCTTTTGCTGCGTGTCGAGGGGCATCGAAAATCCTGCCGATAAGGTGATTCAGCAATCCTCTGCCGGGAAATGCTGAACATTTCGGTAATAGCTACATGTCATCCCGCTCGTAGACGTCGGGCAGGAAGCTTACGCCGTTCCCTGCAGGCACTGCCGTCAGATAGGTCAGGTAGACCGGCACCGGCTGCGGCAGCGGCACATGTTGTTCAGGTTCGTCGGTTGTAGGTTTGAGAGCTTTTCCGAACAGCCAGCGCCCAAGGCTCTGCGCATCTTCCAGCCTGACACAGCCATTGCTGAACTGTCGCGCCGGTTTGGCGAAGAGTTCGCGCGACGGCGTGTCATGAAGATATATGCCAAGGTCGTTGGGAAACATGAACTTGACGCGGCCCATCGCATTGTCGCCGCCGGGAAGCTGACGCACGCGGACCTCCTGCCGTCCCGCCGCGACCGAGGGCCAGTCCACTTCCGACTGGTCGAGCCGCGCCGGTGTCGCGCTCCAGTCGGATAACGCTTCATAATTCAGCTTGCGTAGCGAGGTGCCCTTCAAAATCCTGGGCGCCACCGTCTTCTGCACCAGATCGGGCGGGATGTTCCAATAGGGGTTGAGCGTTGCATAGCGGACCATGCCCGCCATCATCGGTGTCTGGCTCTCTTTGGCGCCGACGACCACCTTCATGCTGCCTTCGACCGCGCCCTCGTCATAGTAAGTGAGGCGAGCGGAGGCGGCATCGACGACGATATGCCGCACCCATGGCCCAGGCAGAAGCCGCGCGCGTTCCATATTAAGGGCGAGCCGGCGATCGTCCTGCCTCGGCCCGTGGTTGAGGGTCGCCAATGTCATCGCCCCGGCGATGCCGTCGGCTTTCAGGCCGTGCGCCGCCTGGAATGCGCGGACGCGGGCAGTGAGTGCCCTGTCATAATTGCCGTCTGGGGACAGGCCCAGCCGCTCACGCAGGGCGCTTATTTCTTCGCCGCCGCTACCAGGTCTGAGTTTGGCGTCCTCGGCAATGCGTATGTCGGGCAGATCGCCCCATAGTTCGTTCTGCCTCGCGCGGACGCTGCGCAGCTTCATGTAGACGGGGCTCATCCAGCCCGCGCTCTTTACATAGTCGGTGAGCGAAGGCGCAAGTGCAGCGACGCGCAATATATCGGCAGCGTCCTGCCCCTTGGGTTCAAGCTCGGCGTCGAGATAACGGATGCGGACCGAACGGGACGGCTTGCGCATGTCGGCGACAAGGGCAGCGAAAGCTTTGGACAGCGCCACGTCCGCGCGGGCGAGCGCCCTCGCATTGCCGTCCGCTTGCGCTTCCGCGACAAGGCGGCGGAGCTCACGCGGATCATAGGCGCGCGGATTGAGGCCGTCGAAATCGGCGCTTTCGATCAGATCGAGCAGCGCGTCCGCTTGCGGCCCGATCGCGCGGCTCTGCACCCATAATGGCCAGTAGCCGCGCGGCGCGTAGAAGTCGCGGAGCTTGCCACTTGCCGCCGCGCGGATTTCTGCGGCGACCTGCGTGCGTGCCGTATCTACCGCCGCCGCCTGCGCGCCGGGCCGTTGTGCCGCAGCCGGGCTGGCGACGGCGCCGGGCAGCGTCACAGCCATGAGCAGGAGGGCACGGCGCCTGCGCCGTGCCCCGAAAATCGTGCCGATCAGCCGCGTTCTCCGCTGCGCGAAGGCATGGGCGGCGGTGGCGGCGGGCAGGGCGGGCCAGCGATCGGGTGATACATGCCATCGGCGGTGTAATATCCGTCGATGATGCCATCACCGTTGCGGTCGGCCGCTACGGTGCCGGCGATGGCGCCTGGCCCGAGAGGAGGCGCGGGAGCAAGCACTTCGTCACGGTCCGATGCGCAGGCGCCGAGCGCCAAGACGCCCGCTGCGGCCAGTGCCAGATGGCGGATTTTCATGATATCTTCCTCGGCAACGGGGCTTTCCCCTTAGAACGTAAGGGCCGCGCGATGCGGCGCAGTTCACAACGGTCGAAGGCCACAAATGAACCCATTACCAAAGCGAAATGACGACGAACGGTTCCTTTGTAGCGCCAAAGTGAAAGAAGGTCAGGCTTCGCATTCCCAGTGAGTGGCCGCAATGCCTTGCGCGTAGAGCAGCACCGATAGGTCACCGTAGACGATCTCAGCTGCTGCGGCCTCCCGCGTCTTGGGCTTGGCATGATAAGCGACGCCCAGCCCCGCGCCTTGGATCATCGGAATGTCGTTCGCCCCGTCCCCTACCGCCAGCGTCAGGCCGCGTTCGGTCCCCTGCCCGATCGCTTTTTCCAGCTCCGCACGTTTGCGCGCCGCGTCCACAATCGGCGCCGTCACCGTGCCGGTCAGCGCGCCGTCGGCAATCTCGAGTACGTTGGCGACAGCCGCATCGAAGCCGATGTCCTGCGCCACCGGTCCGGTAAAACGGGTAAAGCCCCCCGACACCAGCAAAGTCCGCGCGCCGCGTGCCTTCATCGTGCGCACCAACGCCTTGGCCCCCGGCATGATGCGCACACGCTCTTCCCGGCAGCGATCGATCGCCGAATCCGCCAGCCCTTTGAGCAGCGCCACGCGCGCGTGCAGCGCTCCGGCAAAGTCCAGTTCGCCGCGCATTGCCTGCTCGGTGATTTCCGCGATCTGCGGCTTGATCCCGGCATAGTCGGCTAGTTCGTCGATGCACTCCACCGTTATCATGGTCGAATCCATGTCGGCGATGAGCAGCGTCTTTTCTCGTGTGGCGCGCGGCTGCACGATTACATCGACCTGATCGCCAAGGCCCGCCAGAGCCGCGCGCGCCTGGACAGGTTCGGCGTCGAAGAACAGGTCCACAGCCTTACTCGCGTCAAGCCACGCATTCCCGGTCGGCGCGCACCCCGCCTGGGCCAGTCGGTCTATGCCATCGCCAATATCCCCCTGACGTAAGGTCCCGCTTGCCACTAAGGTCGCAACGAACATGGATACTCCCACACAGACTGCCGGCGACTCCCGGCCGCGCGTCGCGCTTATTGCCGGGCCGACCGCCAGCGGCAAGAGCGCCCTCGCCCTTGCGGTTGCACGCGCGACGAATGGCGTCATCATCAACGCCGACGCGAGCCAGGTCTATGCCGACCTGCGCATTCTGTCCGCCCGCCCGAGCGTTGCGGAAGAGGCAGAAGTTCCGCATCGGCTGTTCGGTCATATCGACGGGGCAGAGGCCTGTACCACGGCGCGCTGGGCAGGCGAGGCGCGCGCGGAGATCGACCGGGCGCATGACGCGGGGCGCTTGCCGATCCTCGTCGGCGGCACTGGGCTTTACATCCGCACGCTGCTCGACGGCATCGCTCCTGTGCCCGACATCGACGCTGCTGTTCGGGCGGCTGTACGGGCGCTGCCGGTGGCGGAGGCTCACGCTCTGCTCACGAAGGAGGACCCAGCCGCCGCTGCCAGACTTGCCCCCGCCGACACCACGCGGGTGGCGCGCGCGCTCGAAGTGATACGGTCGACCGGCGTCCCGCTTGCGACATGGCAGCAGAACAAAAGTGGTGGCATCGCCGATCGCATAAGCCTGGACCCCTTCATCCTGCTGCCGCCGCGCGAATGGCTCGTGCAACGCTGCGATGCGCGGTTCGAGGCTATGGTGGAGGCGGGCGCCGACGCGGAAGTGCGCGCGCTGCTTGCCCGCCGCCTCGATCCCGCGCTTCCGGTGATGCGCGCCATCGGCGTGCCCGAGATCTCAGCCTGGCAGGAAGGTGCGATCGACCGGTCGACAATGTTGGGACGCGGCCAAACCGCCACCCGGCGTTATGCCAAGCGGCAATATACCTGGTTTTCGCGTCAGCCACCGCCAGACTGGCTGCGGATCGAGACTGCGATTGATGACAAGATGACAGATCAAATCACAACAAGATTTCAATAGAGGCTGTTGACAAGACATTTTATGTCTCGTATTGGCGACCGTCTTGCTTCTGCGCGCCTTTTGGCGCACAGGGCGCGGCTTCCAACAATGAAGAGGATGAGCATCGTGGCCGAAAAGAGCGGCGCCGACATTTTGGTTGAGTGCCTGATCGACCTCGGGGTCGAGGTCGTATTCGGCTATCCCGGCGGCGCGGTGCTGCCGATCTACGACGCGCTCTTCGAACATAGCAAGATCCGCCATGTCCTCGTCCGCCATGAACAGGGCGCGACGCACATGGCCGAAGGTTATGCGCGTTCCACCGGCAAGCCCGGCGTCGTTCTGGTCACCTCGGGTCCCGGCGCGACCAATGCCGTCACCGGCATCACCGACGCGCTGATGGACTCGATACCGATGATCGTCATCACCGGGCAGGTTCCGACGCAGCTGATCGGCACCGACGCTTTTCAGGAAGCGGACACGGTCGGCATCACGCGCCACTGCACCAAGCATAATTATCTGGTGAAGGATCCTGGCAAGCTCGCCAGCATCGTTCATGAAGCTTTCCATATCGCCACGACCGGCCGCCCCGGTCCCGTCGTCATCGATATTCCCAAGAATGTGCAGATCGCGACCGCGCCTTATGCACGTCCGGAGCCCGTCCAACATGCGAGCTATCGCCCGCAGATGCAGGCCGACCCCCGCGCAATCGCCGCAGCGGTCGAGATGCTGGCGGCTGCGGAACGTCCGGTCTTCTACACCGGCGGCGGCGTCATAAACAGCGGGCCGGAGGCGAGCCGCCTGTTGCGCGAACTGGCGCAGATGACCGGCGTGCCTGTCACCTCGACGCTCATGGGTCTTGGCGCCTATCCAGCTTCGGGACAGCAATGGCTGGGCATGCTCGGCATGCATGGCACCTATGAAGCCAATTGGGCGATGAACAAGGCCGACCTCATCCTTTGCATTGGCGCGCGGTTCGACGACCGCGTCACCGGGCGACTGGATGCGTTCGCGCCCAACGCGCGCAAGGTCCACATCGACATCGACCGTAGCTCGATCAACAAGACCGTGACCGTCGACCTGCCGATCGTCGCCGACGTGGCGAGCGCACTGGGCGATATGGTTGCGCTGTGGAAAGAGCGTGGTGTTGAAGCGGCAGACCTTTCCGAATGGTGGGCGCGGATCGACGGTTGGCGTGCGCGCAACAGCCTCTCTTATCCGCCGAGCGTGACGGAGATCATGCCGCAGGAATCGATCGCCGCCCTCTATCGCGCAACGCGCGACGTGAAGGATGTGATCATCACTACCGAAGTCGGCCAGCATCAGATGTGGGCGGCGCAGCATTTCGGGTTCGACGCACCGAACAAATGGCTGACCTCCGGGGGTCTTGGCACCATGGGCTATGGCTTTCCAGCCGCCATCGGCGCGCAGATCGGCAATCCCGACAGCCTGGTCATCTGCGTCGCGGGCGATGCGTCGGTGCAGATGAACATCCAGGAAATGGGCACCGCCAGCCAGTTCCGCACGCCGGTCAAGCTCTTCATCCTCAACAATGAATATATGGGGATGGTGCGTCAGTGGCAGGAACTGACCTATGAGAGCCGCTATTCAAACAGTTACAGCGACTCCCTGCCCGACTTCGTGAAGCTGGCGGAGGCCTATGGCTGGACCGGCATCCGCATCGAAGGGCCGCAGGAGTTGGAGGCGGGTGTTCGGCAGATGATCGAGACGCCCGGACCCGTGCTGGTCGATTGCCGGGTGGCGAAGCTCACCAACTGTTTCCCGATGATCCCGTCGGGCGCCGCGCACACGGACATGATGCTCGATCCCAGCCAGATGGGCGCGATCATGTCGGACGAAGCCAAGGCGCTGGTGTGACCGATCGCCTGATGCTCAGGCTTCACGTTGCCGAGCCCTGGGATTTCGAACGGATCGCCGGATCGGCGGACCTCGCAGGGTGGACGCTGGACCATGACGATCCGGACAAGGAAGAATGGGAAGTGCACCTCGATCACGCCATCGTCTATCACGATCATAGGATCGGCCGGTTGCTCGCTGCGCCCCGCTATGTCGGCGAACATCTTGTCCGCATGTTCGACGCCGTCACCGGCTTCCCGGTACGCCTCGCCTATGTTCAGGAAGATGGTTGGCACTACGCTTTTGCCGCGATGATGTCGCAGCGCCACGATGACGAACAGGAAAGTCCGTCCTAATGCATATCCAGGAAGAACAGAGCGAGCGGCACGTCCTGTCGCTCACCGTGTCCAACGAAGCGGGCATATTGGCGCGCATCGCGGGCCTATTCACCGCGCGCGGCTATAATATCGATAGCCTGACCGTGGCCGACATCTCGTCCGACCATGCGATCAGCCGCATCACCATCGTCACCAATGGCCCTGCCCGCGTGATCGACCAGATCATGGCGCAGCTCGACCGGCTGGTGCCTGTGCACAAGGTCGTCGATCTGGCCGACAACGGGCCGTTCGTGGAACGCGAGCTGGCACTGGTGAAGGTCGCGGGCACGGGCGAGGATCGGATCGAGGCGCTGCGGCTTGCCGACGTATTTCGCGCCAAAGTGGTCGACACGACGATCGGCAGCTTCATCTTCGAAATCACCGGCACGACCGAGAAGGTCGATAATTTCGTGGCGCTGATGAGCCAGATCGGCCTTGTCGAAGTCGGCCGCACCGGCGTCGTCGGGCTGGTCCGGGGCAAGGAAGCGGTCTAGGAGCCGCGCGGACTCGCATAATTCACCTCTCGCCCTTTTTCGGAGAGGACGATATGGCGCGGCGGGCCATCGGGTCGGGCCGAGCCGGATTTTATACCCTCTTCCCCCAAGGGCGGGATGAGGCATGTGGACATGAGGGAAGAGACGAACATGAAAGTCTATTACGATCGCGACGCGGACATCGGCCTGATCAAGGGCAAGAAGGTCGCTATCCTGGGCTATGGCAGCCAGGGCCACGCCCATGCACAGAATCTGCGTGACAGCGGCGTTGCCGAAGTCGCGATCGCGCTGCGCGCTGGATCGGCCTCGGCCAAGAAGGCTGAAGGTGCAGGCTTTAAGGTTCTGGCGAACGCGGAAGCCGCCGCATGGGCCGACGTGCTCATGATCCTGGCGCCCGATGAGCATCAGGCCGCGATCTATGCCGACGACATTCATGCTAATTTGAAGCCCGGCGCGGCGCTTGCCTTCGCCCATGGCCTCAACGTCCATTTCGGCCTGATCGAGCCACGCGCCGACATCGACGTCATCATGATCGCGCCCAAGGGTCCGGGCCACACCGTACGCTCCGAATATCAGCGCGGCGGCGGCGTCCCCTGCCTGATCGCCATCGCGCAGGACGCGACCGGCAATGCGCATGACATCGCCCTCTCCTACGCTTCGGGCGTCGGCGGTGGCCGTTCGGGTATCATCGAAACCAACTTCAAGGAAGAGTGCGAAACCGACCTGTTCGGCGAGCAGGCCGTTCTGTGCGGTGGCATCACTCACCTGATCCAGGCGGGCTTCGAAACCCTGGTCGAGGCCGGCTATGCCCCCGAAATGGCCTATTTCGAGTGCCTCCACGAAACCAAGCTGATCGTCGACTTGCTCTACGAAGGCGGCATCGCCAACATGCGCTATTCGATCAGCAACACCGCCGAATATGGCGACATCGTCACCGGTCCGCGGATCATCACCGACGAGACGAAGAAGGAAATGAAGCGCGTATTGGCCGACATCCAGTCGGGCCGTTTCGTCAAGAATTTCGTCCTCGACAACCGCGCCGGACAGCCCGAACTCAAGGCCGCGCGCAAGACCGCGCAGGCCCATCCCATCGAGCAGACCGGCGAAAAGCTGCGCGCCATGATGCCCTGGATCGGCGCGAACAAGCTGGTGGACAAGGACAAAAACTAAAGCCTTTGCAGAAACGGACCGTATCCCGTTTCGGCTCTGGAATTGTTCGGGGGCGTCGCTATTCTCAGCGGCGCCCTTGAGCATTTCGGAGATGATGTCCCATGCGTAAATTCCTGATCCCCGCCGCCGCCGCGCTTGCCCTAGCCGGCGGCTCCATGCTGGTAGCCCAAGCACCCACTGCCGCACCCGGCACGAAGGACGTATCGAAAGTCACCGGCGGCACCTACAAGGTCGATGGTGGCCACACTCAGGTCGTTTTCGCCTGGGATCATATGGGTTTCACCAACAATATCGGCACGATCGCCGAGCCGACCGGCACGCTGACGCTCGACAAGGCGAAGCCCGCCGCGTCGAAGGTCGCCGTGACCTTCCAGGTCGCCAATTTGCGGACCGGCGTCGCCAAGCTGGACGAGCATCTGCTGAAAGCCGATTTCTTCGACGCCGCGAAGTTCCCGACCGCCACTTTCGTTTCGACGAGCGTGAAGCCTGACGGCACGAACGGCGCGGACATCACCGGCAATCTGACGATCAAGGGCATCACTAAGCCCGTGACCCTGGACGCGGCTTTCTATGGCGCTGGCATCCAGCCGATGAGCAAGAAGGAAAATGTCGGCTTCGTCGCGACGGGCACGATCAAACGCAGCGATTTCGGCATGGGCTATGGTGTGCCGGTCGTCAGCGACACGATCGAGCTAAAGATCATCGCGGGCTTCGAGAAGCAATAAGCGCCATTCCGCCAATCAGCCGCAAAAATACGGGGCCGACTTGCATGTCGGCCCCGTTTTGGTTTAAGCGGGCATTATGCAGAGCTTGGCGCTTCTTCCCCTGCTACGACTTACACGCCCTTAGGCGTGGCTATTATGCTGTCCTTCGACTAAGGGCAGCGTCGATCCGCCTAAGGGCATTCCAGAGCAGTCAAATCTTATCAGCGGACGCGCATGAACCGTCCGTCGCAGGAAGAAGTTTCAGGCCATGATGCTGACCGACCCTTCACAGAAATATCGCGCGTTCCCACAGGTAGACCTGCCCAACCGGCAATGGCCGAGCCAAGTGATCACTGCGTCGCCGCGCTGGCTCTCCACCGACTTGCGCGATGGCAACCAGTCGCTGATCGACCCGATGAATGCCGAAAAGAAACGGCGCTTCTTCGATTTGCTCCTGAAAGTCGGGGTGAAGGAGATTGAGGTCGGCTTTCCTTCCGCCAGCACTACCGAGTTCGACTTCATTTCGGGACTGGTGAAGGACGGTGCGATTCCCGACGACGTCATGCCCCAGGTACTGACGCAGGCGCGCGCGGATCTCATCGCCACGACCTTCGAATCGCTGCGCGGCGCACGCCAGGCCATCGTTCACGTCTATAATGCGGTGTCCCCGGCCTGGCGCAACATCGTCTTCCAGATGGACCGGCCGCAGATCAAGGAGATTGCCGTGACGGCGGCCAAGCTGCTGCGCGACCATGCGGCGGCCCAGCCCGACACCGACTGGCATTTCGAATATAGCCCCGAAACCTTTTCGACTGCCGAGCTGGATTTCAGCCTCGAATGTTGCGAGGCGGTGATGGACATATTGCGGCCGACGCCCGAGCGTCCGCTGATCCTCAATCTGCCCGCAACGGTCGAGGCGGCGACGCCCAACATCTACGCCGACCAGATCGAATGGATGTGCCGCCACATCTCGCGCCGTGACAGCGTCGTCATCTCGCTCCACCCCCATAATGACCGGGGCACGGGCGTTGCGGCGGCGGAACTGGGCATGATGGCGGGGGCCGACCGCGTCGAAGGCTGTCTGTTCGGCAATGGCGAGCGCACCGGCAATTGCGACATCGTGACCGTTGCGCTCAACATGTACACGCAGGGCATCAATCCCGAACTGGATTTCAGCGACATCGACGAAGTCATTCAGACCGTCGAATATTGCAACCAGCTGCCCGTCCACCCGCGCCATCCCTATGCCGGCGAACTGGTGTTCACCGCGTTCTCCGGCTCGCACCAGGACGCGATCAACAAGGGCTTCCGGGCGCTGAAGCAGAGCAACCAGGAGCTCTGGGAAGTCCCCTATCTGCCGATCGACCCGCACGATGTCGGCCGCACCTATGAGACGGTGGTGCGGATCAACAGCCAGTCGGGCAAGGGCGGCGTCGCCTACATCCTCGAGCGCGACCACGGGCTGCAGCTGCCGCGCAAGCTGCAGGTCGAGTTCGCCGGCGTGATCC
>JBEVMZ010000137.1:0-6610 GCA_040508335.1 Sphingobium sp. | reverse complement strand
GCTACGCGGACGCGCACCGGCTGGCCGGTTGAAATGCCGCCGGCAATGCCGCCAGCGTGATTGGCGAGGAATTGCGGACCATCGGCACCCGCGCGCATCGGGTCGGCATTCTGCTCGCCGCGCAGGCGGGCCGCGGCGAAGCCGTCGCCGATCTCGACGCCCTTGACCGCATTGATCGACATGCAGGCGGCGGCGAGTTCGCTGTCGAGCTTGGCATAGAGCGGCGCGCCCCAGCCCGCCGGCACGCCAGCCGCCACGCATTCGACCACCGCACCGAGCGACGAGCCATCCTTGCGCGCGCCGTCGACCAGCGCTTCCCAGCGGGCAGCGGCCGCCACGTCAGGGCAGAAGAAGGGGTTCTGGTCGATCTGCGCGGGATCGAAATTGGCCATGTCGATGGCGTCGCCGCCAATCTCGCTGACCCAGGCGAAGATATCGACTTCCGGGATCACAGCGCGCGCCACCGCGCCTGCTGCCACCCGGCTCGCCGTTTCGCGCGCGGACGAGCGCCCGCCGCCGCGATAGTCGCGAAAGCCATATTTGGCGTCATAGGCATAGTCGGCATGGCCGGGACGATAGGCCTTGGCCACGTCGGAATAATCCTTCGATCGCTGGTCGACATTGTCGATCATCAGGCTGATCGGCGTGCCCGTCGTGCGGCCTTCGAAGACCCCCGACAGGATGCGCACGGCGTCGGGTTCCTGCCGCTGGGTCGTGAATTTCGACGTGCCCGGACGCCTTTTGTCGAGGAAGGGCTGGATATCGCCTTCGCTCAAAAGCAGTCCCGGAGGGCAGCCGTCCACCACCGCGCCGATGGCGGGGCCATGGCTTTCGCCCCAGGTCGAAAAGCGGAAGACGCGGCCGAAGCTGTTGAAACTCATATGTCCGCCGCTCAGCCCTTATCGAGCGCGATGTCGGGCGCGTCCTCGGCCTTCATGCCGATGACGTTATAGCCCGCATCGACATGATGCACTTCGCCGGTCACGCCCGAGGCGAGGTCGGAGAGCAGATAGAGGCTCGCGCCGCCGACATCGTCGATCGTCACGTTGCGGCGGAGCGGGCTGTTCAGCTCGTTCCACTTCAGGATGTAGCGGAAGTCGCCGATGCCGCTCGCCGCCAGCGTCTTGATCGGACCGGCGGAAATCGCGTTTACCCGGATATTTTCCGGCCCCAGGTCCATCGCGAGATATTTGACACTGGTTTCCAGCGCTGCCTTGGCCACGCCCATGACGTTGTAATGCGGGATCACCTTTTCCGCGCCATAATAGCTCAGCGTCAGCAAACTGCCGCCATGGGGCATCAGCGCACGGGCGCGCTTGGCCACCGCGACGAAGCTGTAGGCGGAGATATTCATCGTCATCAGGAAGTTTTCGAGGCTGGTGTCGACATATTTGCCGCGCAGCTCATTCTTGTCGGAAAAGCCGATCGCATGGACGACGAAGTCGAGCCGGCCCCATTTTTCCCGGATCGTCTCGAACGATGCGTCGAGCGCCTCCATGTTCGACACATCGCAATCGATCAGGAAATCCGACCCAAGCTGTTCCGCAAGCGGCCGGACGCGCTTGGCCAGCGAATCCCCCTGATAGGAAAAGGCGAGTTCCGCGCCCTGCGCGTGCAGTGCCTTGGCGATCCCCCAGGCGAGCGACTTGTCATTGGCCAGCCCCATGATGAGCCCGCGCTTCCCCGCCATCAAGCCGTCCATATTTTACGTCCCGTTCCCTGTTTCCTGATCACCTTCGCGGGCTTCCTCTTCGGGAAACTCGGCAAGAGCGGCATTGAGTTCCGCGCCAATTACCACGCCAAGTCCGACGAGGAAGAAAAAAATGAGCGTGATCATGACGCCCGCCAGGCTGCCATAGGTCAGGGCATAGCCGCCGAGCAGCGACAATGTGGGCGGCAGCAGCAGCACGGTGGCATACCACCACAGCGCCGTCGCGATCGCGCCGGGCCATTTGGGAAAGCGGGCGTCCTTATAGGCGGTCGGCGTCAGCGACACGTAGAGCGACCAGAGGGCCACGCATAAAATGCCCATCGGCACCAGCCGCGCCGAGGCGACGAGCCCGATCGCCTGATCGGCCCAGGGCAGGATGCGGGTCAGAAATTGATCGATGCCGACGATCACCACTTGCAAAGAGAAGGCGAGCATCACCGCAAAAACGCTGGTCAGGGTGATGCCGATCGCGCCGAGGCGGTAGCGCCAGAAGGGCTTGGTGCTTATCGTGCCATAGGCGCGGCGCAATATGTCCCGGATCGTCTCGATCAGGCTGCCGACCGTCCACAGGCCGACCAGGCCGCCGAGCCAGAGCAACGGGCCGCTGCGCGCGTGCAGCACATCGTTGATCGGCTGGCGCACCACCTGCGCGACGCCGTGCGGCACGGTGCTGAGGAATGCGTCGACCGCCGCCAGCCCGTCCGCCGACCGGCCGAAGATGCTCGCCACCGCCGCCGCGACGATGAAGAAGGGGAAGAGCGTCATCAGCGAGAGATAGGCGAGGTTTCCCGCGTGGATGAAGCCATCGCTATAGGTGCCGACCGCCACGCGTTTCAGCACCTCGAAGAAATGCGACCCCGGCCGCACCCGCGCCATCTGCCGGTTAAATTCCGACCGCGCGTGCCGCGCCATCTGCTGGCGCCGGGATTCCGGCGAATAAGGGGACGGCATCGGCATGAAGGGCTATAACGCCCAAAGGCGAAAGGGAACCGCGCAGGCCAGCCTCACCCCTCGACGCCCAGATTGGCGCGGATCGGACGGCTGTCGCTCCATCCTTCGATAAAGGCATTGAGCGCGGCGTCGTCACCCGGCACGTCGATCTGCAGGGTCACGAGCTGGTCGCCGCGCTGCCCGTCCTTGCCGGTGAAGCCGCGTCCGCGCAGACGCAGCGTCTTGCCTGACGTCGCGCCCTTGGGGACGCCCAGCATCACCGGACCCTCGACGGTCGGCACCTTGACCTTTGCGCCCTTGACCGCCTCGTCGAGCGTTATCGGCAGATCGAGCAGGACATTGTCGCCGTCGCGGGTGAAGAAGGGATGCGCCTGCACTTCGATCGTGACGATCGCGTCGCCCGCGCCGCCGGGGCCAGCCTGCCCTTTGCCCGACAGGCGCATCTGCGTGCCGCTCTCGACACCGCCGGGTAGTTTGAGGTCGATCGTCTTGCCGTCCTGAAGCGTGATGCGCTGCGGGGCCAGGGTCGCGGCGTCGGTGAACTGGACGGCGAGGCGATAGGCGACGTTCGCGCCCCTGGGCGGCGGGCCGCCGCGCCCGAAGCCGCCACCGCCGCGCCGGCCCGCCGCGCCGCCGAACAGCCCTTCGAAAATATCGCCGAAGTCGCCGCCCTCCGCCGCGAAGCCGCCGGGTTGCCCACGAAAGCCGCCACCACCGCCGCCCCCGCCAAAGCCGAAGGGCGCGGCGGGATTGCCGTCCGCGTCGATTTCGCCGCGATCAAACCGGGCGCGCTTGTCCTTGTCCGACAGCAGATCATAGGCGTTGGTCACAGCCGCGAACTTGCCGGCCGCGTCCGGCTTGTCGCGGTTCTTGTCGGGATGCAGTTCCTTGGCGAGCTTGCGATAGGCGGATTTGATCTCCGCCTCGCTCGCGCCGCGCGCGACGCCAAGAGTCGCATAAGGGTCCGCCATTCAATCCTGCCTGTTGCAAAAAAACATCACTGACCGGCAATGTGGCGAAATGGCCGCAACTGTTCAAGGCGGCATGTCTCTATTTTCAAGGGTCGCGATCATCGACAGCAACGGGGCGGTTGCTCTACGATGGGCTGATGACCGATCCCTTCGCCTTGTTCGACGACTGGTATGCGCAGGCGCGCGAAACCGAAATCAACGACAGCAACGCCATGACGCTGGCCACCGCCGACGCGCGCGGACGGCCATCGGCGCGCATGGTGCTGCTCAAGGGCCATGGGGCGGACGGCTTCGTCTTCTATACCAATTTCGAAGGGCGCAAGGCGGGCGAACTGCTCGAAAACCCCCATGCGGCGCTGCTTTTCCATTGGAAATCGCTGCGGCGGCAGGTGCGGATCGAAGGGCCGGTGGAACCTGTCGATGACGCGCGGGCAGACGCCTATTTCGCCAGCCGGGGCCGCGACAGCCAGCTGGGCGCATGGGCGTCCGACCAGTCGCGGCCGTTGCCCGACCGGCAGACCTTCATGGACCGCTACGACGCTATGCAGCAGCGGTTCGAAGGCGGTGACGTGCCGCGCCCGCCGCACTGGTCGGGCTTTCGCGTCATACCGCAAGCGATCGAATTCTGGCAGGACCGCGAACATCGTCTGCATGAGCGACGCCTGTTCGTGCGCTTGGGCGAAGGTGAGGGCGAGAGCTGGCGCGAAGGTCTGCTCTATCCCTGACGCACGCGCGATTGCCGGGCGGGCAGGCCGGCGTTAGGAAAGGCGATCGGCCTTCGCGCCGCACGCTATGCGCCGCCGCGCGCGCTTGAAGGAAATCGCATGCGCAACAGACTGACGGCGTACATCATCTTGGGCATGGTGCTCGGCGTGGTCGTGGGGTTCGTGGCGAACCTGTGGGTCGGCAACGACGCCGATCTGGCCAAACAGGTCGCGGGCTATTTTCACCTGCTCGCCGATATCTTCCTTCACCTCATCAAGATGATCATCGCGCCGCTGGTCTTTTCCACGCTGGTCGCGGGGATCGCGCATATGGGGGATAGCGCGGCGCTCGGGCGGATCGGCGGACGGGCACTCGGCTGGTTCATCATCGCCAGCCTGATCTCGCTGGCATTGGGCCTCGTCTTCGTCAATTTCTTCGCGCCGGGCGAGGGACTAAACCTCGTGCGGACAGGCGCCGACGCCGGGGTCAATGCCGAAAGCCTCAACTTCCGCGACTTCATCCTGCACGTCTTCCCGACGTCGATGGTCGGCGCGATGGCGGAAAATTCGATCCTTCAGATCGTCGTCTTCTCGCTCTTCGTCGGAGTCGCGCTGACGGCCCTGGGAGAGAAGGGCAAGCCGATCGTGTCGCTGGTCGAGGCGCTGGTCGAACTGATGCTGCAAGTGACCGGCTATGTCATGCGCGTCGCGCCTTTCGCGGTGTTCGGCGCGCTGGCATCGTCGATCACCTTGCAGGGGATCGGCGTGCTCCAGACCTATGGGCAGTTGGTCGGCGAATTCTACATGGCGCTGATCGTGCTGTGGTGCGTGCTGCTGGGCGCGGGCGCGATTTTCCTCGGGCGGCGGATATTCACGCTCATCCGCTATGTGCGGGAACCCGTGCTGATCGCCTTTTCCACCGCTTCGTCGGAAGCGGCTTACCCCAAGATGCTCGAACAGCTCGACCGTTTCGGCGTGCCACGCCGCATCTACAGCTTCGTGCTGCCGCTGGGCTACAGCTTCAACCTCGACGGGTCGATGATGTATGCGACCTTCGTCACCATCTTCATCGCGCAGGCCTATAATATCGACCTGGCGCTGGGAACGCAGATCACCATCCTGCTTGTCCTGATGGTGACGAGCAAGGGCATTGCCGCCGTACCGCGCGCCTCTCTGGTGGTCGTCGCCGCCACGCTCGGCCAGTTCGACCTGCCGGTCGAGGGCATCGCCTTCGTCCTTGCCGTCGATCATTTCATGGACATGGGGCGGACCGCCACCAACGTGCTGGGTAACGCCATCGCCACCTCGGTCATCACCAAGTGGGAAGGCATGTTGGAGGTGGAGGAGCCTATCGACACGGCCCTGGCCAAGGCGCCTGCCAATACCGTCGCCGATGGGCGCGCGGGGCTCGACCTCGCGCCGGACATGGTGGAAGACGAGCGAAAGGGCTAGGCGGCGCGATGAGGGGTGGCAGCGCTACGACAAGGGCAAGGGTCGGAGCGGCGCTGGTCGCGCTGATCGCGGCATTCGGGCTTGCGATCCAATTCGGCGTCACATTGCAAGGCACCGGAGCTCCTGCCTCGGCGCTGTGGACGCTGTCGCGCTTCTTTACGATCTGGACCAATCTGCTCGTCGCGCTGGTGTTCGCCGTCATCGCGCTGGGGAGGCGTGTGCCGGCTCGCATCATCGGCGGACTGCTTCTGTCGATCCTGCTGGTGGGCATCGTCTATGGCCTGCTGCTGCACGGGCTTCAGGTCCATGCCGGCGCGGGCATCGTCGCCAACGCGCTGTTGCATCAGGTGACGCCGATTGCGGTGCCGCTATGGTGGATGCTGTTCGCGGTCAAAGGGGATTTACGGCGCGCCGATCCGTGGCTGTGGGCGCTCTATCCGCTCGCCTATTTTGCCGTTGCGCTGGTGCGGGGCGCGATGGAGGGCCGCTACCCCTATTTCTTCCTCGACATCGCGCGCTTCGGCGCGGGTCAGGTCGCGCTTAACGCCTTGCTGATCGGCTTGTGCTTCGTCGCCGCCGGCTACGCCTTACTCTGGCTCGACCGGCGCCTTTCACGCTGACCTCTATCGATCAGCGCAGCTTGGCGATGTTGAGGCCGTCCTGCTTGGCGCGAGCCTTCGTGGATTCCTCGCTGCGGGTCAGCGCCTTGGCAATGGCTTTCAGGGCCATGCCCTTTTTGGCGAGCGTATGCAGCTTCTGGATCTCATCGGGTGTCCAGGGCTGCTTATGCCGTTCGAACCGTTCCGCCATGCTCGTAGCTC
>JBEVMZ010000133.1:0-2957 GCA_040508335.1 Sphingobium sp. | reverse complement strand
TCGTCCTTTTCCGTGACCGCGCGGATCGTCGCCTGCAGCGCCTGCTGCTGCCCGTCGCGCTCCACGACCACGTCGACCGGCTCGCCGGGGCGGATGCGGGTGTACATGACCATGTCGGCATAGGTGTCCATCGCCCGCCCACCGAGCGACACGACGCGGTCGCCAGGACGGATGCCCGCTACCTGTGCGGCGCTGTCGGGCTGGACGATGCCGGCCACCGCCGGCGTACGGCTTTCGCCATAGGCAAAGGCAAAGGCGGCGAGGATAAGAATCGCGAACAGGAAGTTGATCGCTGGCCCCGCCGCGACGATCGCCGCACGCTGCCACAGGGGCTTGGCCGGAAAGCTTTCCGCCCGGTCTGCCGCCGACATAGTGAGCCAGGCCGGGTCCGTTTGGCTCGACGCATTCATGTCGCCCTTGAACCGGACATAGCCGCCGAGCGGCAGCGCGCCCAACCGCCAGCGCGTGCCGCGCTTGTCGGTCCAGGCGGCGATTTCGGGTCCGAATCCGATCGAGAAAGCCTCCGCCTTCACGCCGAACCAGCGACCGACAAGATAGTGGCCCAATTCATGTACGAAGACGAGTGGCCCGATGACCGCCACAAAGGCGAGAACGGTCAGCAGAAAGCCTGGATTCTGGATCAAACCGTCACTCTTTCCATCATCGCCTGCCGCGCAACGATACGCGCCTGCCCGTCTGCCGCCAGCACATCCTCAAGGCCCGTAGGCGCAGGGGCGCTATAGCGATCCAGAACATCCTCCACAATTGCGGCGATATCAAGGAAGCCGATTTCGCCGCCAAGGAAGGCGGCGACCGCGACCTCATTGGCGGCGTTGAGGATGGCGGGGGCAAGGCCGCCCGCCTCCGCCGCCGCGCGGGCAAGGCGCAGCGCGGGAAAACGCACCGGGTCGGGCGCTTCGAAATCGAGGCGGCCTATTTTTACGAGGTCGAGCGGCTGGCACGGCGTCGCGATCCGCTGCGGCCAGGCGAGCGCATGAGCGATGGGGATGCGCATGTCGGGCGAGCCTAGCTGCGCCAGCGTCGAGCGGTCGCGATACTCCACCATCGAGTGAATGACGGACTGCGGGTGGACGAGGATCTCGATCCGGTCGAGGCCGATGGGGAAGAGATGCGCCGCCTCGATCAGTTCGAGGCCCTTGTTCATCATCGTCGCGCTGTCGACGCTAATCTTCGCGCCCATCGACCAGTTGGGATGCGCGACCGCCTGCGCCGGGGTGAGTCCGCGCATCTCCTCATAAGCCAGCGTGCGGAACGGGCCACCGCTCGCCGTCAGGGTGATGCGGGCGACGTCCTCCATCCGGCTGCCGGCGAGGCACTGGAAGATGGCGTTATGCTCGCTGTCAACCGGAAGCAGCGTCGCGCCTGAGGCGCGCGCGGCGTCCATCATCAGCGCGCCGGCGGACACCAGCGATTCTTTGTTCGCGAGCGCGACCGTCCGCCCGCCGCGCAGCGCCGCCATGGTCGGGCGCAGGCCCGCGCAGCCGACGATCGCCGCCATGGTCCAGTCCGCGCCCATCGACGCGGCGTCGATCAGCGCCTCTTCGCCCGCTGCCACCTCTATGCCGGTGCCGACGAGCGCCTGGGCGAGTTCCCCATACAACGATTCCTGCCCGATCACGGCGCGCTGCGCGCCCGTCTCGCGCGCGGCGGCGGCAAGGCCGGCCACGTCGCCATGCGCGGTCAACGCGAGGACGCGATAGGCGTCGGGTTCGCGACGGATCAGGTCGAGGGTCGATCCGCCGACCGAGCCGGTCGCGCCGAAGATGGAGACGGTGCGCGTCATAGGAACCCTGGAAACAGCACGAAAAGGGCGGCCAGCGGGGCAGCGGCGACTACCCCGTCCAGCCGGTCCATGACCCCGCCATGACCGGGCAGCAGGCGGCCGCTGTCCTTGACGCCGGCATGGCGCTTCATCGCGCTCTCGAACAGGTCGCCAAGCTGCGCGGACACGGCGAGCAAGCCGCTGGTGGCGGCAAGATGCAATGGCAAGCCGGCCGACGCATGAAGCGCAAAGCCCAGCAGCAGCGCGGCCAGCACGCCACCGCCAAGGCCAGCCCAGGTCTTGGACGGGCTGACGCGCGGCGCAAGCTTTGGCCCGCCGATCGAGCGGCCCGCGAAATAGGCGCCGATGTCGGTCGCCCAGACCAGCGCCAGCGCCCAGGTGGCGAGCAGCAGGCCGGGCGTTTCGCCCTCCCCCTGCCCCTGCCCGCGCAGGAACAGCAGCGCCATGACCGGCACGCAGACATAGAGGATGCCGGCCGCCAGCCCTAGGCGGCGGGTGGTGAGCAGCACGAAGAGGAAGGCGGCGACCGTCAAACCGAGCGCGAACCACGAAACCCCCGCCGCCAGCGGGCAGAGGATCGCAAGCGGCACTGACACGGCGAACATGGCGAGTTTGCGATGTTCGGGCGTCGCGCCGACAAGCTGGCCCCATTCGCCCTGCATCAGCACGCCGGCGATGACGAGCAGCAGCCAGAAGGCAAAGCCCCCCGCCCAGAGCGCGCCAAGCGCGACGAGGATGAGGACGATACCGACGATGGCGCGCTGGCGCAGATCAGAAGCCATGCCTGCCCTACAAACCGCCAAAGCGCCGGTCGCGTCGGCGAAAGGCGACCAGCGCCTGTTCGAGAGCCGACGCGTTGAAATCGGGCCAGAGCATGTCGGTGAAATACAGCTCGGCATAGGCGGCCTGCCACAGCATGAAATTGCTGAGCCGCTGTTCGCCCGAGGTGCGGATGAGCAGGTCGAGCGGCGGCAGGTCGGCGGTGTCGAGCAACGCATCGATGTCGGTCGCGTTGATTTCGGCCGGCGCTATCTCTCCGGCGGCGGCGCGGCTGGCGAGCAGGCGCATCGCGCGCACCATTTCATCCTGCGCGCCGTAATTAAGGGCGATCACGAGCATGGGACCGTCATTGCCGGCGGTGCGCGCAACAGCA
>JBEVMZ010000024.1:0-4708 GCA_040508335.1 Sphingobium sp. | reverse complement strand
AGCTGTCGCCGTCTTTATGGTCGGAGCGAAGGCGACTTTAGCGAACATGCGACCGCCAACGCCATCGACATCGCCGCCTTCACCCTTGCCGACGGGCGGCGCATCAGCGTGGTGACCGACTGGACGGGGGAAGGGAAGGACGCCGCCTTCCTACGTGCCGTGCGGGACGGGGCGTGCGATCTGTTCTCGACCGTATTGTCGCCCGATTATAATGCAGCGCATCGTGACCATCTGCATCTCGATCAGGCGGAACGGGGTGCGCGCGGCGGACGCGCCTGCCGGTAGGGCGCTACTGGCCGAAGCCGGCGGCGCGGGCCTGCGCGACGGCCTCACGCGCGGCGGCGAGCAGGGCGCCGCTCTTTGCCTCGCATTCGCGCTGCTCATATTCGGCGACCGAGTCGGCGACGATGCCCGCGCCCGCCTGCACATGCATGACGCCGTCCTTCAGGACGGCGGTGCGCAGAACGATGCAGCTGTCCATATTGCCGTCCGGCCCGAAATAGCCGACCCCGCCCGCATAGGCCCCGCGCGTTTCGGGTTCGAGTTCGGCAATGATTTCGCACGCGCGCACCTTAGGCGCGCCCGAGACGGTGCCGGCGGGGAAGCCGGCGAACAGCGCGTCGAGCGCATCTTTTTCGGAAGACAGGTGGCCAACGACGTTCGACACGATGTGCATGACGTGGCTGTAGAATTCGACGCTGTAGCTGTCGGTAACGGTCACGCTGCCGGCGGTCGCTACGCGGCCGACATCGTTGCGGCCAAGGTCGAGCAGCATCAGATGTTCGGCGCGCTCCTTGGGATCGGCGAGCAAGCTTTCGCGATTGGCGGCATCCTCCAGCGCATTCTTGCCCCGCGGGCGGGTGCCGGCGATCGGGCGGATGGTGACTTCGCCATCGCGGGCGCGCACCAATATCTCGGGACTCGACCCGATCAGCGCGAAGCCGGGCAGGTCGAGATAATAGAGGAAAGGCGAGGGATTGATCCGCCGCAGCGCGCGGTAAAGCGCGACCGGGGGCAGGGTGAAGGGGCTGGTGAAGCGCTGCGCCAGCACGACCTGAAAAATGTCGCCCGCAACGATATAGTCCTTCGCGCGCTCGACCATGGCGGCATAGCGACCCGGTTCCAACACCGGGGTGACGGCGATGTCGGTGATGTCGCCGGGCGGGATTGAGGAAGGCAAGGGCGCGGCGAGGCGCGCGGCGGTGGCGTCGATCCGATCGAGCGCGTCGGCGATCGCACGGTCCACGCCGGCGTCGCCTTCCGGAAAGCTCCCCTTCCACACCGGCGCGACGAGATAGAGCGCGTCGGCGAGGCGATCGAAAACGAGAATGCTGGTCGGCCGCACGAACAGCATGTCGGGCAGGTCGATCGGATTGGGCGCGGGGCGGGGCAGCTTTTCGACGAGGCCCACCGTCTCATAGCCGAAATAGCCGACGAGGCAGGCAAGCGCGGCGGGGAGTGCCGGGTCCAGATCGGCGCGGCATTCGGCGACCAGCGCGCGCAGCATGTCGAGCGCGCCGACGTCTCCAGCGACGAAGTCTTCCCGGTCGGTTTCCCACCGGCGGTTGATTTTGCCCCGTCCGTCCTTTGCGCGGAAGACGAGGTCGGGGGCGAGGCCGATCAGGCTGTAGCGGCCACGCACCGCGCCGCCTTCGACCGATTCGAGCAGGAAGTCACCCCGGTCAGGCTCGAACAGCTTGAGCGCGGCGGAGATCGGCGTGTCGGTATCGGCGATCTGCCGCCGCCACACGAGCGCAGACTTGCCCGCCAAAAGCGCGGCGCGCGCGGTGGCGATGCCCTCTTCGACTTGGCTGGTCATCTTATTGCGCGGCTTCCGGATTGGCGAGCGAACGGCCGACGGCGGCGACCGCATCCGGGTAGCGCTTGACGCCCAGTTGCTTCTCCATCGCGCGGGTCAGCTGCTGGCCATATTCGACGCCGACGACATCGCCGAGCTGGCTGCGCACCTGGGTCAGCAGCGCCGGCTCCTTGCCCGCGTCGCCGCGCTTGATGGCGTTGAGCTGCACCACGAAATAGCCGCGATCCTGGTCGATCGGCAGGGTCTTGACCGAATTCTCCGCCATGGCGAAGAGGATCGCCACCTCGGCAGGCGGGCGCTGCTGGCCGCTCAATATGTCGGCGCGGCGACCGCCCAGCAGCTGCGGGGCGGGCAGCTTGACGCCGGAGGCCGCAATGGCGTCGGCGAGCTTTGTACCCTTGGCGACCTTGGCCTGGATCTGCTCTGCCAGCGCCTTGGCCTTCTTATTGCCCTCGGCCAGCTTATACTGTGCAAGCGCAATCGGCTTGACCTTGTCGAGCGGCGGCGGCGCGGCGGCGGTGATGTCGCCCGGGGCGGCGAGGGCATAGCGCTTGTCGGCGGTGATCGGCACCAGTTGCGGATCGTCATCCGCGCTCATGCCGAAGACGGGCGAAAGCAGTGGCTGGATGTCGGCACCGGGCTGAGCCGCGTCGTCGACGACCTGGCGGCCAGAACTCAGCAGCGGAGGCGTGATTTCGGCCTTGAGGCCATTGTCCTTGGCCACCTCTTCGAACGAGGCGCCGTCGGCGATCTGGTCCTGAATCTTACCGGTGAAGTCGCTGAGCAGGCGCTTCTCCTTCTGGTCCCGCAGCGCGGCAGTGATTTCCGGGCGGACAGCAGCGAGCGCGCGGGCGGGGGTTTCCTTGATCGCTGTTACGCGCAGGACGACCCAGCCGAGCGCGCCGCGCACAGGGCCTACAACCGTGCCCTGCGCCTTACCGAATGCAGCGTCCGCGACCGCCTGAGACGCCGAGGCGGTCAGCGCCGCGCGGGTCTGGTCGCTGAGCGTCGAGGCAGAAAGCCCGGCGTCGCGGGCGGCAGCGGCGAGCGAGGCGCCGGCCTTCACCTTGTCCGCAATCGCCTTGGCAGCGGCTTGTGTCGGCAATACGAGCTGTTCGACATCGCGCGTCTCGCGCGCGGCGTAGCGGGCCTTGTTGCCATTATAATAGCTCACGACCTCGGCCTCGGTCGGTTGCGCCGCCTGCGCGAACCGCTCCGCGTCGATCACCGCATAGCGGATGCGGCGCTGTTCGGGGATGGTGAAGCGCGCGGCGTTGCGCTTGTAATAATCGGCGAGCTGCGCGTCGGTCGGGTCCTTTTGGTCGAGGAAGGCGACCGCCGGGATGGCGGCGACGGTGCCCTGTCGCGCTTCGAGTAGCAGCGAGGCATAGGGGAGCACGAGGCTGTCGGACACGCGCGCGCCGATGCCGGCCGGACGCAGCAGATGGCGCTCGAGGATTTCGCGCGTGATGTCGGCGCGCAGCGCCTGCTCGGTCAGCCGTTCGCGGACCAGAAGCTGACGGAAATTTTCCTGGCTGAACTTGCCGGCCGCATCCTGGAAAGCGGGGATCTGCGCGATCTGCGCGTCAACCAGTCGCTTGCTGATGTGGACATTCTGGTCCTTGGCATATTCGTCGATCGCCATCGCGCCGACCAGCTGATCATAGACCTGGGCCAACCCGCCCTGGGCCAGAAAGTCGCTCATCTGCAGGCCGGGGTTCGACCGGCGCGCATTGTCGAAGACACGCTGCGTGCGATCCTGCAGGTCCGCCGTGCCGAGGCGCGAACCGCCGGCTTTCGCCACGATGTCGCCGCCACCCGCGCGCGCACCGAACTGGCCGCCGGTGATATCGCCCAGAATGAACGCCGCAGCGATCACCCCCAGGACGAGGAAGGCGACGAAGGCGCCGACTTTGGAACGGATGAAGCTGCGGAAAACAGAAAGCATGATAAGTCCGGCCTGCCCTAGGATGGCGATGCTTTAGGGGGCGTTGGCGATGGCGGCAAGTGGCCGCGGGCGCTGCGGGGTCGGGGACAGGGACTCGACAAATGCCGCGCCGCCGTCCACTTGGCGCCTCACGGATTTCAAGCATGGGGACGGCGGCATATGAGCAGGCGCAAGCTGGTGGTCGGCAACTGGAAGATGAACGGGATGCGTGCGCATCTGGCCGAGGTCGAGGCGATCGGCGCGGTCGCGGCGCAGCATCCCACGGTCGAGGTCGGCCTGTGCGTGCCGGCGACGTTGATCCTTGCCGCCGACGAGAAGAAAGGCGGCGCGTTCATCGGCGGGCAGGATTGCCATATGAACGAGACGGGCGCGCATACCGGCTGCCTGTCGGCCGCGATGCTGGTCGAGGCCGGCGCGCAATATGTGATCGTTGGCCATAGCGAGCGGCGGCAGGATCAGAGCGAGACCGATGCGCATATCGCGGCCAAGGCGTTGGCGGCGAAGGCGGCGGGCCTCAAGGTCATTCTCTGCGTCGGCGAAAGCCTGGACGTGCGAGACGCAGGCGATGCGGAAGCGGTCGTGTCCGCTCAGTTGGTTGCGTCCTTGCCGGAAGGCGCTTCGGCCGATTGGCTGGCCATCGCCTATGAACCGATCTGGGCGATCGGCACTGGCCGTATCCCGACCATGGAGGCGGTCGCCGCAATGCATGCCGCGTTGCGTTCGGCGCTTGCGGGCCGGATCGGCGCTGAGGCGGACAAGATGCGCATCCTTTATGGCGGGTCGATGAACGGGGATAATGCGGCCGAGCTGCTGGCGATAGCCGATGTCGACGGTGGCCTGGTGGGCGGTGCGAGTCTGACGGCGGCGAAGTTTGCGCCGGTGATCGCGGCGGCGGCCTGACGCATATCGCGGGCAATGGCGGGGCGAGCATGCCCCATGCC
>JBEVMZ010000004.1:0-5256 GCA_040508335.1 Sphingobium sp. | reverse complement strand
CGCGGAACACCTGGCTCATCTCCGCCATGCCCTTTTCCGCATCCTCCGCCGCGATGAAGGCGGTCGCCGGCTGGTTCTGCTTGGCGGCGAAGTCCCGGACTTCCTGCGTGATCTTCATCGAACAGAATTTGGGGCCGCACATCGAACAGAAATGCGCCGACTTCGCCCCCTCGGCTGGCAGCGTCTGGTCGTGATATTTTTCCGCCGTATCGGGATCGAGCGACAGGTGGAACTGTTCGCGCCAGCGGAACTCGAAGCGGGCGCGTGAAAGCGCGTCGTCGCGAACCTGTGCGGCCGGATGCCCCTTGGCGAGATCGGCGGCATGGGCGGCCAGCTTGTAGGTGACGACGCCGACCTTCACATCGTCACGGTCGGGAAGGCCCAGATGCTCCTTGGGCGTGACGTAGCAGAGCATCGCCGTGCCATACCAGCCGATCATCGCCGCGCCGATGCCGCTGGTGATATGATCATAGCCCGGCGCGATGTCGGTGGTGAGCGGCCCAAGCGTGTAGAAGGGCGCCTCCCCACAGGCTTCGAGCTGCTTTTCCATATTCTGCTTGATCTTGTGCATCGGCACATGGCCCGGCCCCTCGATCATCACCTGCACATCCTGTTCCCAGGCGCGCTTGGTAAGTTCGCCCAGCGTGTAGAGCTCGGCGAACTGCGCTTCGTCATTGGCGTCGGCGATGCTGCCGGGACGCAGGCCGTCGCCCAGCGAATAGGCGATGTCATAGGCCTTCATGATCTCGGTGATCTCGTCGAACCGTTCGTAGAGGAAGCTCTCCTTATGATGCGCGAGGCACCATTTCGCCATGATCGATCCACCGCGCGACACGATGCCGGTGACGCGCTTGGCCGTCATCGGGATATAGGGCAGGCGCACGCCCGCATGGATGGTGAAATAGTCGACGCCCTGCTCGGCCTGCTCGATCAGCGTGTCGCGGAAGACCTCCCAGGTCAGGTCCTCGGCGATGCCGCCGACCTTTTCGAGCGCCTGATAGATCGGCACGGTGCCGATCGGCACGGGCGAATTGCGGATGATCCATTCGCGCGTGTCGTGGATGTTGCGCCCCGTCGACAGGTCCATCACCGTGTCCGCGCCCCAGCGGATCGACCAGACCAGCTTGTCGACTTCGCTCGCCACGTCGCTCGCGACCGCGCTGTTGCCGATATTGGCGTTGATCTTAACCAGGAAATTGCGGCCGATCGCCATTGGCTCGCTTTCGGGGTGGTTGATATTGTTGGGGATGATCGCCCGGCCGCGCGCCACTTCGTCGCGAACGAATTCGGGCGTCACATAATCGGGGATTTCAGCGCCCCAATCCTTTCCGTCACGCACATATTCGGCGAGCCGCTCGCGTCCCAGATTTTCGCGGGTCGCGACATATTCCATTTCCGGCGTAATGATGCCGCGCCGGGCGTAATGCATCTGCGAGACATTCTGCCCCGCCTTCGCGCGCAAGGGGCGCCTTTCGATATGCGGGAAAGGCTGTACCCCGCCGCTGCGGTCGGGGCCTTTGAGGCCATTATCTTCCGGCAGCACTACGCGCGCGTCATAAGCCTCGACATCGCCGCGTCCCTCGATCCACTGTCGGCGGAGCGCAGGCAGACCTGCCATGATGTCGATACGGACATTGGGATCGGAATAGGGCCCGGACGTGTCGTAAACCCGCACCGGCGCTTCGCCGCTGCCCGGTTCAAGCTGGATTTCGCGCATCGCGACGCCGAGCGGCCCCACGTGAATCTTGCGGCTGCCGCGAATGGGGCCGGTGGTGACACGCATCTCGGTGCGCGCGGGAAGATCGGCCATGAAGGTTCCTTTCAGACGAAGAGAGGCGCAGGCGCAACGAAGCACAGGCGAAGGGCAAAATGCGGCGCGTAAGGATTGCTGCTGTTCATAGGCCTCCTCGTCGCTCCAATGGACGCAGGACGAGAGGCAGGCGCTGGCGCCCTTCCCTCCCTACGCCGGTCTTATCCGGATCAGGTTCAGCGGGTCGTGGCCACATCAGCCACCTCTCAACCGCTGGTGCGCGGTCCCCCGGGGATGCTGGACAGGATAGAGGCACTGGCGCAATAGTCCAGCCTCTTATGATGCAACCTTCTCCACCCGACCTGTCGAGCCGCGCCGGGCGCAAGGCCTATAGGCATGAGCTGCGCATGGTCGCGGTGCGGCCGCGCCGCTGGGGACTGTGGCTGCTCGCGCTCGGCTGCCTGCTCATGGTCCTGCCGTCCGCCTTCGACATCCATAATCTGGGCGGATGGTCGCCGACTTTCCTCGGCGTGATCGCCGCGCTCGCGGCCGTGCCGCTGCTGATCGTCAGCATGGCGCGCCGCTCGCGCTATCATCGCGCACGGATGCGGGCGCCTTCAGATCGGCGCGAACAATAACCGCATGCCCGTGCGCGGGCGGATGGTGAGACGGCTGATCGGCTCGGGCTTCCACCCTTGTGGGACAGACAGACGATAGCGGCGCAGCACGCTGGCGATCACCGTCATCACCTCCTGCTGCGCGAAGCCCGCGCCGACGCACACGCGCGGCCCCCGTCCGAAGGGGAACCATGCCTGCTTGACCATCTCCGCATTGGCGGGATCATCGAAACGGTCGGGATCGAAGCCGTGCGGGCAGGCCCAATTATCCTTGTTGCGCTGCGTCAGCCAAGGCGCGACCACCAGCATCGCGCCTTCTTCCAATTGCTTGTCGCGCATCGTCATCGGACAGGTGACTTCGCGGGGCAGAAAGGCGACCGGGGGATAGAGGCGCAATGTCTCGCGGAAGATGTTGCGCACGTGCCCCATATCCTTCAGCATCGCGGCGCTGAGCGGCGCGGCGGCTGCAAGCGCCTGCACCTCGCCGCGCGCGGCATCCTGAATATGCGCGCATTCGGCGAGCATGTAGAGCGCCCAAGTCATGGTGCTGGCCGATGTCTCATGCCCCGCCAGGAAGATGGTCGACACCTGATCCATCACCTCCTGCAAGGTGAAGGGCGCACCGGTTTCCGGATGGCGCGCCTCGATCAGCGACTGGAGGATGTCGCGATGCGGCGCGTCGCCGCGCTCATGAAAGTCCGCGAAGCGCGCCTCGACGATCGGGCGGAACACGTCATGGATCGCCCGCGCGGGCGCGACGGATCGCTTTTCGAACCAGCCCGCCGGCGCGCCATAGAGCCGCAGCATCGACGCGCTGTGCGCCAGCCGCTGAAACTTGCCGAAGGCGGTGTGGATGATGTTGGAGCGATGTTCATCCAACGCCTCGCTGAACAAGGTGCGAAAGATGATGTCGGCCGCGACATGCGTCATCATCGGGTCGATATCGACGGGCTTGCTTTTGTCCGCCGCATCGAGCCGGACGAGCAGATCGTCGGCGGCCGCCACCATCAGCGGCATCGACTTGGCCAGCGCGGTATGGGCAAAGGCCGGGTTCACCATCGCCCGCTGGCTCTCCCAATCCTCTCCATTGGCCGAAAACACCGAGTTGCCGATGAGAGGCGAGAGGTTGCGGACGAGCTCGCGATGCTTGGGGAATGCCGTCCCGCCGCGCAGGATGCGGTCGACCAGCGGCAGTTCGTTGGCGATATACATGATGCGCCCAGGCAGGCGGATCTCGCCCATCTTCATCGTATAGCTTTTGTCGAACAGCACATGGATCCAGCTATGCCAGCCGCGCAGGAAGCGTTTGACGAGGCCGCGCTTGGTCTGCGGCGGGCGGGGATAAGGGGGAATGAACGGCTCGGTCATGGGATCGCCTTGAACGCTTCAACCGCCTCGTCAAGCCGGCGCGGGCCGGCCGTCAGGCTGATGAAGTCGAGCGGCGACACCCGGTCGCCGACGCGCAGATAGTCGAAATGCACCTCATATTTGTTCGACCAGCCGCCATGATAATTTTCCGGATCGTAGAAACGGTGGAAGCGCGGGGATAGCATATCGACGCGCGCGGCATGGGCGTTGCTCACCAGCAGCAGCGGATTGACGTCGAAATAGGCGGCGCCATCCGGCGGATAGGACAAATCGACATAGCGAAAATGCTTGTCCTTGAGCGCGCGCAGATCGTCATGGAACCAGCGCGCGTCCGATCGCAACCCGACGACCGGCACCACCTGCCCCAGCCCGACCATCGCGAAATGGTCCGGCAGATCGGGCCGCAAAGCCAGAAGCCGCCGCATCAGCGCCATGCCGAAGATTGTGCCCCCGCTATGCGTGACGAGCAGCACCTCATCCCACGGCCCGTCCAACTCCTCGGCCACCCGCCTTGCAAACAGGTCGAGCCGGGCGTCGAGATCCGGCCCCGGCCCCTGCGCGGCCAGGCAATGATGATAGTAGGTAAAGCGCAACAGCCACGGCACGATCAGCTTGTTGAGGACACGCCCCGACAGGAGCGCGCTCGCCGCGATGCCGATCGCCGCCGCCGCCCACCACGGCAGCACCAGCATCAGCAGCAGCGCCGGAACCAGTGCCAGCAGAAGCGGCACGAGAATGGCGAGGATCGGCGGATAGAGGATGGTGATGACCGGCCCGGCACGCAGTTTGCGCATGCGGCGGAAATCCATGAAGCGCGCATGACCGACATAGGTCGCGATCGACCGCAGCCCCAGCGTCAGCGGATTGCGCACCCACACGTTGCCGACCAGATCTTCCCAGCGCAGATATTCATAGTCCGTCTCGACGCCCTCGCCCGGATTGTCGATCGTCCACACGCCTGACGAAGCCGGCCCCGCCCGCCGCGCGCTGACGGACAGAGGATGACCGGTCAGGCGCCCATAGCGTTCCGCCTGTTCGCGATAGAGCTGATGGTAGAAGCGCACCCCGCGTGGGTCGAAACCACCCAGATAGAATATTTTCCGCTTGAACTTTGGCAATGGCACCGTCCTATACGACCCATGACGAGCCACGAACGCGACTACTGCTATTTCATCGATCACCGCAAATACAACCGCAATGTCGGTTGTCGGCGGCATGACAATATGTACGGCATCAATGGCGGCGGCAGCGAGCGCGACCGCTGGCGCGCGGACATCGCGTTCTATCGGCATATGAAGGAGAATGGCGATCCCATGGCGCTGCCATCCCTCCTCGCCTGCCTGTGCTTCGGCTGGTTCTGCTGGAATTATCACCCGGGCAAAGGGCTGTGGGAAGGGCAGCTTCTCCGCCGCTTCGCCAAGGCGCCGAAATGAGCGCGCGGCATATAAAGGTCGGCCAGGTCACGATCGGCAACGACCTGCCCCTCGTCCTCATCTCCGGCCCCTGCCAGATCGAGAGCCG
>JBEVMZ010000175.1:0-4909 GCA_040508335.1 Sphingobium sp. | reverse complement strand
ACCCGACGCTGTGGAACGACCAGAAGGCGGCGCAGGAAGTGATGCGCGAGCGCACCCGGCTCGACGCCGCGATCGGCGCGACCCGCGCGATCGAGGCGGACAAGACCGACACCGCCGAACTGATCGAAATGGCCGACGCTGAAGGGGACGAGGCGATGGCGCTCGAAGCCGTCGCGTCCCTGAAAGCGCTCGCCGATCGCGCCGACGAGGACAAGATCAAGGCGCTGCTCGCCGGCGAGGCCGACGGCAGCGACACCTATCTTGAAATCCACGCAGGCGCGGGCGGCACCGAAAGCCAGGACTGGGCCGAGATGCTCAGCCGCATGTATCGCCGCTGGGCCGAGCGGCGCGGCTACAAGGTCGAACTGGTCGATTATCAGGCAGGCGACCAGGCGGGCATCAAGTCGGCGACCTTCCTCGTAAAGGGCGAGAATGCCTATGGCTATGCCAAGACCGAAAGCGGCGTGCATCGGCTGGTGCGCATCAGCCCCTATGACAGTTCCGCACGCCGCCACACCAGCTTCTCGTCGGTCTGGGTCTATCCGGTGATCGACGACAATATCGACATCGAGGTCAAGGAAAGCGACCTCAAGATCGACACCTATCGCGCTTCGGGCGCGGGTGGGCAGCACGTCAACACCACCGACTCCGCCGTGCGCATCACCCACGTGCCCAGCGGCATCATCGTCGCCAGTCAGAACGACCGTTCGCAGCACAAGAACCGCGCGACGGCGATGAATATGCTCAAAGCGCGCCTCTACGAAGCGGAAATGCGGAAGCGCGAGGAAGCGGCCTCCACCGACTATGCCGCCAAGACCGAGATCGGCTGGGGCCATCAGATCCGTTCCTATGTTCTTCAGCCCTATCAGTTGGTCAAGGATTTGCGCACCGGCGTCACCTCAACTGCGCCCGACGACGTGCTCGATGGAGCGCTCGACCCCTTCATGGCCGCCGCGCTCAGCCAGAAGGTGACGGGCGAGAAGGTCGACGTGGAGGATGTCGATTGATGAACCGGGCCGCGCTCCTCGGGGCGCTCGGCCTTCTGTGCGCCTGCGGGGCCGCGGGGGCGGGCGACGAGGACGGTCCCCCGGCAAGCGCCTTTCCCGACGCCGATCGCCCGATCGCGCCTATCGTGTCCACCCGCTGGTCGAGCGAGGAAGCGCGCGACCGGGTCAACGAAGCCGACGACATCATGGACCGCGCTGGCATCCGCCCCGGCATGACGGTCGCCGACATCGGCGCGGGTGAGGGCTATTACACCGTGCGCCTGGCCAAACGGGTGGGTGAGAAGGGGCGCGTTCTGGCCGGAGACATCGTGCCCGAGGTGATCGATGCCCTCTCGCGCCGTATCACGCGAGAAGATTGGACCAATGTCAGCGTAAAGCTCGGCACGGCCGATAATCCTCGGCTACCCGAGAATAGTTTCGACCGCATCATGCTGGTCCACATGTATCATGAGATCGCCGATCCCTATGCCTTTCTCTGGCATCTAAGCCCTGCGCTGAAGCCCGATGGCGAGCTGATCGTGGTCGACGCTGATCGCCCGACCGACCAACATGGCACGCCGCCGCGTCTGCTCGCCTGCGAATTGCGGGCGATGGGGCTGCGGATGGAGGAGCTGATCCCCAAGCCGACCGCCGGGGGTTATCTGGCCCGTTTCCGCCGCGTCACCGCGCGGCCCGACCCTAGCGATATTCGTCCCTGCGCCTGGAACAATGGCGGGTCCTAGTCCTTGCGGCGCCAGCGCCTGAACAGGGTGACCCCGGCGACCCCGCCGCCCACCAGCGCTGCGATCGCGCCGCCGGCCGAGGCGAGAGCCCACAGTCCGGCCGCAAGCAGCCCGGTCAGAAAATCGACGATGATGAGGGTAAGGTGGATCATCCGCAAAAGGGGTAAGGGCTTAGTGCCCCAGCGCCTTCGCCTCCTGATATTTGAGTTCGAGGAAGCGGTTCTGCGTCGCGAGCTTGTCGAGATCGCCGCTCGCCAGATTTTCGCTCATTCGGCCGATTTCCGCGTCGATGACGGCAAGGCCTTCGACCAGCTGGTCTTGCGGTACGCGCCCGTTACGCGCCTCGCGCCGCAGCGGTTCGGGAATGGAGCGATAGCCGCTGACCAGCTCGGGCAGATGGTCGGCGAGCAGCTTGCGCACCTCCTGTGCGGCAGGTTCCGCAGGGTTCAATCGCTCAAGCTGAGGGGCAAGCGTCTCAAGGCGGACACCGATATTGTCGATCAGAGCCAAGGCGGGCGCGGGCAGCGCCTTGCGCTGATTCTCCAGCCAGATCTCGGTCTGAAGGGGAAGGGCAGCAAGGTCGGCCTGCACGAGCGACTCCGTCGCGACAGGGCGAGCGCCCGGCAGCAGCGCGATCAGCAGCAGCGCGGCCAGCATCGCGCCGAGAGCCAGTATGACCCCGGTCGTGCCGAGCGGCGTTACGAAGCCTGCCACAATACTGGCGATGAGGATTGCCAGGACGGCGCCAATCGCCAGCTTCGCCTTGCGCCACACTGCCGCGTTACGCCGTGCAAGCGCGCGGGAAGACAAGCCGCGGCCCCGGTCGCTATGGCGGCGCAGCACTGCTTCGGCATCGGCCAACACGCGGTCCGATCGGCTCATAGCGACGACCGCCCTGTCGCAAGCGCAAGGACGAGGCAGCGCATCATGCGTCCAGCGCGTTCAACAGCGGATTTTCCGCGCGTACTTCGGCGGCGGCCTGCGCCTGACCCTCGGAGCGCGCGATATAGGCTTTGGATTTGTCCATCTCGCTCGACAGGGTGTTGACCGTCGATTTCATATTCTCCAGCGCCTTCATCTTGAACGCGTCGATACTGTCCATCGTGTCGTAGATATTCTGGAACGCGCGCTGCAATGTCTCGATCGGGATCGTGCTGGACGCGGCCTGCTCGTGGATCTGCGCGGTCTGGCTCTTCAGCAGCTCGCCGGTCGAATCGATCATATTGGCGGTGGTCGTGTTGAGCGCGCCGATCTGTTCGAGCACCAGCCGCTGCCCCGCAAGCGCCTGCGCCACCGTCACCGCCGTGCGCAATGCCGCGACGGTGGTGGTGCTGGCGCGATCGACGCCCTTCACCAACTCGACATTATTCTTTTTGACCAGATCGAGCGCGAGATAGCCCTGCACCGTCACCGCCATCTGTGTCAGCAGGTCCTGGCTGCGCTGGCGGATGTAGAAGAGGGCGCTTTCGCGCAGCGCCTTGGCCTTGGCCGGGTCAGTCGCATCGAGTTCGAGGGCCTTCGCCTCCAACCGGGCGTCCATCGTGCGCGAAATATGGATCATCTGTTCGAGGCGGCCCATGGTCGCCCACATATTCTGCCGCTCGACATCGATCGCAGCATTGTCCTTGATGAGGACGTCCTTGCCGCTCGCCAGGCTGCCCAGGATCGCGTTGATATGGCTCTGCGCGCTTTTATAGCTGTCGAAATAGTCGCGCATCTTGTTGCCGAAGGGGATGAGGCCGAACAGCTTCTTCGGCGCGGTCAGATTGCCGCGTTTGCCCGGATCGAGGTCCTCGACCGTGCGGCGCAGTTCGGCCAAGTCCGCGCCGACCTTGTTGTCGCTGTCCATCGCCCGCACCGGCCGGTCGAGGAAGCGGTTGGAATGGCCGGCGGCTTCGGCGATTTCCTTGCGGCCCATATTGGTGAGCTGATCCACGCGCGCGCCGAATTCGGGGGAGGCGGCGTCCTGCGCCACCAGGTCGGCGATGAAAGCGTCGACCTTCTCGTCCAGTTTGGATTTCTTCTCATCATCGATAGGCACCAGCCCTGCGGCCTTGTCGGGTGTGACCGCAGCCACCGGATCGGGCGGCGTCAGGACGAGCGGGTCTGCCGTCATCGTCGTAGGAGCGGTAGAAGCCATGATGTCTCCCGAAAAGATCGTCAAAGTCACTGTCATATGTGCATAGCACAGTCGGCCCGCAAGTGTCGTCCCCATCATAGGCGCGTGGGTGTCGGCGTTGCAAATGCGCCACGCGGATATGCGCCCGACCCTTGCCGCACTGCGCCATTTCCTGTAGTGGCGCGCCCGAAACGCCCCGTGGCGCCGTGCCGGCGGGGGAAGCACCCCGAAGGCAATATATGTCCCTGCGTAACATCGCGATCATCGCGCACGTCGACCATGGCAAGACCACGCTCGTCGATCAGCTCTTTCGCCAGTCGGGCACGTTCCGCGACAATCAGCGCATCGAAGAACGCGCGATGGACTCCAACGATCTCGAAAAAGAGCGCGGCATCACCATTCTGGCCAAGCCGACCTCGATCGAGTGGAACGGCACGCGCATCAACATCGTCGACACGCCCGGCCACGCCGACTTCGGCGGCGAGGTGGAGCGCATCCTCTCGATGGTCGACGGCGTCGTCCTGCTGGTCGATTCGTCGGAAGGCGCGATGCCGCAGACCAAGTTCGTGACCGGCAAGGCGCTGGCGCTGGGCCTCAAGCCCATCGTCGTCGTAAACAAGGTCGATCGTCCCGATGAGCGTATCCAGGAAGTGCTGGACGAGGTTTTCGACCTGTTCGTGACGCTCGAAGCGACCGATGAGCAGCTCGACTTCCCTGTCCTCTATGCCTCGGGCCGCAACGGCTATGCCAGCGAAGATCCCAGCCGCCGCGAGGGCACGCTGGAGCCGATGTTCCAGAAGATCGTCGATCATGTCCCGCCGCCGTCGCTGGATCAGGATGCGCCCTTCACCTTCCTGGTGACGCTGCTCGACCGCGACAATTTCCTCGGCCGCGTGCTGACCGGCAGGGTCCAGTCGGGCGTGGTCAAGGTCAACCAGCCGATCCACGCGCTCGACAATGACGGTAACGTCATCGAGACGGGCCGCGCGTCCAAGCTCATGTCCTTCCAGGGGCTTGAGCGCGTACCGGTGGAGGAAGCGCGCGCGGGCGACATCATCAGC
>JBEVMZ010000173.1:0-3687 GCA_040508335.1 Sphingobium sp. | reverse complement strand
GCGGGCCAGCGCGGGCGGCCGCTGATTCCCGACACGCAATTGCGCAACATGATGAGCCGCGCGGCGATGGACAATTTTCAGATCGCCATCGATGCGTCGGGCGACGCCGCCGCGAGCGAAGCACTCGACGCTATCCAGGAACTGAGCGAGACCTATACGGGCGACCGGCGCTGGCGGATCGAACGCGCGCGGGTGGTCACGCCCGCCGCTCTGCCGCGCTTCGGCCGCTATGGTATCATTGCCTCGATGACGCCTGCCGAACTTGCGGCGGACTGGCGGATGGTCTCGGCCCGCCTCGGCGACGCGCGCGCAAGCGGCGCCTATGCGTGGAAGGCGATGGGCGACAACCGCGTGCCGCTGGCCTTCGGCACCGACATGCCGGCGGGCAGTGCCAGCCCCTTTGCCGGCATGGCTGCGGCGATGAGCCGCGAGGATGCGCAGGGCCAGCCGGGTGGCGGCTGGATGCCAGAACAGCGCGTCGCTTTCGAGGCTGCACTTGACGGCTTCACTCGCGCGGCCGCCTTTGCCGGGTTTGCCGACAAGCGCTTCGGCAGCCTGATCGTCGGACAGCGCGCCGATTTCCTGCTGGTGGACCGGGACGTTTCAACCGCGCGGCCGGCCTATATCCGCGAGACGCAGGTGCTCGAGACATGGGTTGGCGGCAAACGTGTCCATGCCAAGGGGCAATAGGCCCGGTTAGAGCGCGTCGCCGGCCACCCGCATCGCTTCGTCCAGCGTCTGAGGCAATGGCGGCAATACGGGGCTGTCGCACCCTTCCGCCTTCATATGCGCGCGCAGCGCATCCATGCGCCCAAGGTTCCAACGGGCGAGCGGGATGCCGAGCGGACGGAATTCCGAGCGCTCGAACAATTCGACGACATAGTCGCGGCATAGCCGGTCGACCTGATCCAGCGTTAGCGCGCCGAGATTCATTACCATCGGCCGTCCCGGCACGCCGTTGCGGCCCCGGACGAGATCGGTGACGAACAGGCCGCCGCGCGGGTCCACCAGCACGACGTCTGCGCGCGATGCTTCGATCATGCGATGGCCGGCGGCATAGGGCGCCACGAATTCATGCGTCCGCCAGACGAGATAGATGCTGGTAATTGCGGTGATTACCAACCCGACAAGCAGCGGCCTCATCGCTCCGGCCGGGCGGAAACGCGCCCAGCCAAGTCCGGCGAGCAGGCAGAACGGGCCGATGTAGCCATGGGCATAGCGGAAGCCCCAGCCATAGCCTTGCGCGAGCGCCAACGCGCATCCGACGATGCAGCCGAGCGCCAGCGGCAGCGCGATCTCCTGCCCGCGCAAAGCGCTGCGCCAGCGCATCGCGGCCATGCCGAGCGCGGCCAGCGGCACCATCAATATGTCGTTCCACGCAGCAAAGCGCGTCAGATTGACCAACGGCTGCCATTTGTCGCCGAGCCGGGTGAAGAGGCTGCCGACCTTGTCCGCGACGCCGGCGGACGGGCGCACGTCCATCGCGGGCCCGAGTATGTCGGCCAGATAATGCGGCCAGAGCTTGGCCCAGACGATGACGATGAGCGCGAGCGTGAAGATGTGAAACGCGGCCGCCGTCCAGCGTCGGCCGAGCAGCATCCAGAGGATGAAAGGCCCGATGAAGATCGGCGGGAAATGCCATTGATGCAGCCCCGCCGCGACGATGGCGACGAGACCCGCCGCCCCATGCCCGGCAATCCCGCCGCGCAGCACGAATGCCAGCCAGACGAGGTTCAGCGCAAAGTGGCCGGTCATCGCATAGGGCGTCATCGCCGTGACCCAGAGCTGGCTCGACGAGAAGGCGAGCAGCATCGTCACCCATACCGCATCCGGCCGATCGGGCATCAGATGCAGCGCAATACGCCACAGGGCGACGAAGCCGACGATCAGCAGGGCCGGCCCGGCCAGATTGGGGTCGCCCATGTTCCAGAAGATCGCCTGGATTGCGCTGTTCACCGGCAAATAGGCCGCTGTCCAATAATCCGCCGCGCCGAAAGGGGAGAAGAATTCGGGCATGATCGCGCGACGATAAGGCTCCCAATGCACCGGGATCGGCCGGGCGAACATCCCCTCACGCATATAGGCGGCGGCGAAGCGCGCGACCTCCTCATCGCGGGATATCGCGTAATTTTGGAACAGGGTATAATGCCCCGCCCAGGCGGCAAGGCCCAGTAGCACGATGAACGGGATGATGATCCGCGCCTTTGGATCTGGCAGGCGCAAGCCCCAGCCTTCGGCAAAGGGAGCGCTTAACGCCAGCAAGGCGAGCGCGGCGTAAAGGGCTGGAAAGTCCTGATCGAGGAACAGGATGACGGGCAGGCTCAAACCCTGCCGCCAGGTGACATGCCAGACGAAGGTCGCACCCAGCCAAAAGGCTAGCCCAATCGCACCGCCCAGAAACAGGCTTCGCGCCGATACGAAAGGCTTGACCCCGCCCATCAGCCGTCCTGCTGGCAGGTCCGGTTGAGGAAGATGCCGTCCATTTCGACCAGCAGCGGGAAATGACCCTTATTATTGGCGAACATGGCCGAAGGCAGGAAGCCGCGCTGCTCCAGCCAGTCGATCATCGTCAGATAGGGCGTACCGCCTTCATATATGGGTCGGACCGCAAGCTCGGTCTGGATACCCGTCATCGCGGCGATCGCCTCACCCGCGCCCCGGCAGACGGACAGGTCATGGCCTTGCGTGTCCATTTTCAGGAACGGACGCGCAAAGCCATGCGCGGGCTTGAGTTCCGGCAACAGGGTGTCGAGCCGCCGACAGGTCATGTCTACCGTTTGCGTGACAAGGTTGCGGGACGCGAAAATATCGTCCTGGGTATGGGCGGGCCGTTCGAGGCTGCTGAACTGGTCGGCGGCCATGATGTTGAACGCCGCCGTGCCGTCGAAGTCCGACAGCGCCATATTGAAGACATGCCAGTTCCTGTCGCGCGCGGCGCGCTTGCGCAGCACGGCGAATGCTTCCGGATTTGGTTCGAAAGACAGGATGGTGCCGGCATAGTCGGCATGGCTGCGCAGGGTGGCGGCATATTGGCCGCGGTTGGCGCCGACATCGATGACGCAGTCGATCGCAAAGGCCGACAGGAAACGCCGCAGTGCCTGAATTTCAGGATATTGATGTACCCGTCCAAAAAGAGCGAGACGCAATGCCAGTCGGCGGTCGGACAGTTCACGCCAATAGCGGCTCATCGCTTTAGCACCCGTTCGTAAATCTGCATCGTGGCATGCGCCATATCGGACCAATTGCCTGTTTTGGCACCATAAGCCAGCGCCTTCGCGCCATAATCCCGCCTGATGGCCTCGCTTTCGATCAGCGGCAAGAGGGCGGCGCTCAGGGCCGGAACATTTCCCGCCTGCGCGCGCCGCGCGACGCGCTCCGGCAGCGCGGCGAACATGCCGGCGTCACTCGTTACCATGGCTTTGCCATGGTGCAGGGCGGAGAGAAACGCGCCGCTCGAGTCGATGTGGCGGTAGGGAAAGACCAGTATGTCGGCATGGGCCATATGCGCGTCGAGGCGCGGCTCGCTCAGGAAACCGAAGTCGGTCATCAGCGCATCGCCGAAACCCGCCGCGCGCACGCGATCGAGCAATGGCCGCACGTCCATGAAGGGTTTGCCCGCCAGCACGAGTTCGAAGCGATGGCCTGCGCGCCAGAGCGAAAGGCAGGCATCGATCAGCAGATCGACGC
>JBEVMZ010000172.1:0-4566 GCA_040508335.1 Sphingobium sp. | reverse complement strand
CATAGTCCTTGTAGTGAAATCCTACCCCTGCAACGTGGCAATCCGCGCACTGGTTGCCCTCGTCAGACACACAGATTAGTCGGGGGCATGATTGCGCAGATAGACCCGTTCCACGCCATCGCGCTCAGTCGCGAAGCCCATATGCTCGAGGCACAGGGCCGCTCGATCCTGCATATGGAATTCGGGCAGCCGTCTACGGGGGCGCCCGCCGCCGCAATCACCGCGGCGCATCATCTCCTTGATCATGACCCAATGGGATATTGGGAGAGCCCTGCGCTCAAGATCCGGATCGCGCGGCTTTATGCCGACCGGCATGGGCTAACGGTCGATCCCGAACAGATACTGCTGACCTGCGGCGCGTCACCCGGGCTGGTGCTGGCGCTATCCTGCTTGTTCGCGCCAGGCGCGCGGGTGGCGACGGCGCGGCCGGGCTATGTCGCCTATCGCAACGTGCTCAAGGCCTTGTATCTGGAGCCGGTCGAGGTCGGCTGCGGCCCTGCAACCCGTTACCAGATGACGGCAGCGGCGCTGGACGCCATCGACCCGCCACCCCAGGGCCTCATTCTCGCGAGCCCGGCCAATCCGACCGGCACGATCATCGAGCCCGAGGAACTGGCGGCGATCGCGCGCGTGTGCGCTGACAAGGGGATCGCCATCCTGTCGGACGAGATTTATCACGGGCTGTCCTTTGGCGCGCCGGCGCGCTCCGTTCTTGAGTTCGCGCCCGATGCGGTGGTGGTGAACAGCTTCTCCAAATATTTCAGCATGGCCGGATGGCGGCTTGGCTGGGTGGTGGTGCCCCCAGCCCTGATCGACGCGGCACGGGCGCGCATGGGGAATCTGTTCCTGACGCCGCCTTCGCTTGCCCAGCATGCCGGGCTGGCAGCGATGGACTGTACGGACGAGTTGGAAGGACATGTCGCGACCTATCGACGCAACCGCGCGCTGCTGCTTGGGGCGTTGCCAGATATGGGTCTGGCTGAGATCGCGCCGCCCGATGGGGCCTTCTACGTCTATGCCGATGTCGGGCATCTGACCGATGACAGCCTGAATTACTGCCGCCGCCTGCTGCACGAGACCGGCGTCGCGACCGCGCCGGGCGTCGATTTCGATCCCGTCGATGGGCACAGGCATATCCGGTTCAGCTTTGCCGTATCGACGTCGCGCGTCGAAGAGGCGATCGCCCGGATGACCCCTTGGTTCGCGGCTCAGCCTGCGATCTGACGAGACCGGCGGCGCCATCAGGCACTTCTGGTACGGGCGGTCGGACTCGAACCGACATGTTGTCACCAACGGCGGATTTTGAATCCGCTGCGTCTACCATTCCGCCACGCCCGCGCGCTTGGGTTCGATCGCCATAGCATCGCCGGCGCAGAGCGCAAGATCAGTCCTGCGCGCGCCGCTTAAGCCGGCGACGCCGACCCTGATGAAGAGGCTCTGCGCGATCTTGTCTACGGTTCCGTCCGGACGGCGGCGATGGGCGCCATCGCCAGCCATGCGGCCTTCGGACGCCAGCAGGCAAAGAAGTGGGGCCACGAATTTCATTGCGAAAGCGGAATGGTCCGGGCGCGGGGCGGTTCTCGGGCACGCGCGACCGCAACCTGTTGCGGTGCGGTGCGTTGGCAAATTCAGTTAAATGCGTAACGATCATGCGTGGCCTAGTCAGGGCCTTGCTTCCGTCCCGAACCGAAAGGGCATTTTTTGACCGAGCCTTACGCGACCCTCCTGCTGTTCGGCGCGACCGGCGATCTGGCGCATCGCATGCTTTTCCCCTCGCTCTACAATCTGCTCGGCAGCGGGCGGCTGGCCGATGATTTCCAGATCGTCGCTTCGGGCCGAAGCCAGCGGTCGGACGAGGCGTTCCGGGCCGAAGTTGATGAAGCGCTGCGCAAATATCTGCCCGAGGACCGCTATGACGAATCGCTGGCGCAGAAACTTGCCGGGATGATCAGCTATGTGCCGGTCGAGGCGGGCAAGGCGGAGCAATTCGCGGCCCTGGCCGAGCGGCTGAACGGGCGGCTGGAGCGCGGGGTAGCGGTCTATCTCTCGACGCCCCCTTCCCTGTTCGTGCCGACCGCCGAGGGCCTGGCGCAGGCGGGCATCATCCGCGACACGATGCGGATCGCGATGGAAAAGCCGATCGGCGAGGATCTGGCATCGTCCCGCGAGGTCAATGACGGCATCGGCGCGCTGTTCGACGAGGACCGGGTCTTTCGCGTCGATCATTATCTGGGCAAGGAGACGGTGCAGAACCTCCTCGCGCTGCGCTTTGGCAATGTGATGTTCGAGCCGCTGTGGAATGCCAGCGCGATCGACCATGTGCAGATCACCGTCGCCGAGACAGTGGGGCTGGAAGGCCGCGTCGCTTATTATGACGGGGTCGGCGCGCTGCGCGACATGGTGCAGAACCATGTGCTCCAGATATTGTCGATCATCGCGATGGAGCCGCCCGCGCGCATGGACCCGACGTCGGTGCGCGACGAGAAGGTCAAGGTACTGCGCTCGCTGCGGCCGCTCACCCCCGACACGGTCAAGGCCAACAGCGTGCGCGGCCAATATCAATCGGGCGCGGTGAATGGCGAGATCGTGCGCGGCTATGACGAGGAACTGGAAAAAGATTCCGACACCGAGACCTTCGTCGCGGTCAAGGCGCATATCGACAATTGGCGCTGGCAGGGCGTCCCCTTCTATCTGCGCACGGGCAAAAGGCTGGCCAAGCGCCAGTCCGAAATCCTCATCCAGTTCAAACCGGTGCGCCACTCGATCTTCGGCCGCAACGGCTCGCTCGACCCCAATACGCTGATCATCCGCCTTCAGCCCGAGGAGTTCATCCGCCTGCTGATCATGAGCAAGAAGCCGGGGCTCGAACCCGAAGTGAAGCTGGAAGAAGTGAAGCTCGACGTGTCGCTCACCGCCGCCTTTGCCGGGCAGCGGCGGCGCATCGCCTATGAGCGGCTGCTGCTCGACCTGTTGTCGGGCGACCAGACCCTGTTCGTGCGCCGCGACGAGGTCGAGGCGCAATGGACCTGGATCGATTCGATCATCGACGGGTGGAAGGCGGCGGGCGTGAAGCCCGCACCCTATCCGGCGGGGAACTGGGGACCATCCTCGGCCATTGCCCTCATCGAACGCGATGGAGCTAGCTGGAATGACTGATCTTCATGCCGTGGTCGCCCGCGTCACCGAACGCATCAGGCAGCGCAGCGCGGCGCGGCGGCTGAAATATCTCGCCCTCATAGAACGCGGCAGGGACGCGGGCACCAATCGAGGAAAGCTCAGCTGCGGCAACCTCGCGCATGGCTTCGCCGCGACTGGCGAGGACAAGGCCGTGATCCGCGGCGGCGCGGCGATGAATATCGGCATCGTCACATCCTATAACGACATGCTCTCGGCGCATCAGCCTTATGGCCGCTACCCCGAAGCCATCAAGATCGCGGCGCGCGAAGTCGGCGCGACGGCGCAGGTGGCAGGCGGCGTGCCGGCCATGTGTGACGGCGTGACGCAGGGGCAGGCGGGCATGGACCTGTCGCTCTTTTCCCGCGACACGATCGCGCTGGCGACGGCGGTGTCGCTGTCCCACGCCATGTTCGAGGGCGTCCTGCTGCTCGGCATATGCGACAAGATCGTGCCGGGCCTGCTGATCGGCGCGCTGCGTTTCGGCCATCTGCCGACGATCCTCGTGCCGGGCGGGCCGATGCCATCGGGCCTCGCCAATAAGGAAAAGGTGCGGGTTCGCCAGCTTTTTGCCGAAGGCAAGGTCGGCAAGGAGGAACTGCTGGAGGCGGAGAGCGCAAGCTATCATGGCGCGGGCACCTGCACCTTTTACGGCACGGCCAACAGCAACCAGATGATGATGGAGGTGATGGGGCTGCACATGCCCAACGCCGCCTTCGTCAATCCGGGCACGAAGCTGCGCAGCGAACTGACCCGCGCGGCGGTGCATCGGTTGACCGCGATCGGCTGGGACGGTGACGATTATCGCCCTCTGGGGCACTGCGTCGATGAAAAGGCGATCGTCAATGCCATCGTCGGCCTGATGGCGACCGGCGGATCAACCAACCATGCGCTGCACATCCCGGCTATCGCGCGGGCGGCCGGCCTTATCGTCGACTGGAGCGATTTTGCAGAGCTGTCCGAAGTCGTGCCGATGCTGGCGCGGGTCTATCCCAATGGCTCTGGCGACGTGAATAATTTTCAGGCGGCGGGCGGCATGGCCTTCGTCATTCGCGAATTGCTCGACGCCGGGCTGCTGCATCGCGACGTCATGACGGTCGCGCGCAAGGACCTGACCGACTATGGCAAGGAGCCGGTGCTGGAGGATGAGGCGCTGCAATGGCGCGACGTGCCCGAAAGCCGCGACCCTTCCATCCTGCGCGGCGCGGCGGAAGCATTCAGCCCGGATGGCGGCATGAAGCTGCTGACGGGCAATCTTGGGCGCTGTATCATGAAGGTGAGTTCGGTCGATCCTGAACGCTGGACGATCGAGGCGCCCGCCGCCGTGTTCCAGGATCAGGACGATGTGCTGCGCGCGTTCAAGGCGGGCGAACTCGACCGCGACGTGGTGGT
>JBEVMZ010000149.1:0-17194 GCA_040508335.1 Sphingobium sp. | reverse complement strand
CGATCAAAGTCTCATCGCTGTCGATCACCTGGCCTTTTGGCGTGGTCTTGCCGATCACGCCGCTGGCATCGGGGTAGACGTAGAAGGCGCCTTCAGGCGTCGGGCAGTGCAGACCCGGCGCATCGTTCAGCATTGCCACGACCAGATCGCGACGCGCGCGGAAAGCGGCGTTCCGCTCCTCGAGGAAATCCTGCGCGCCGGTCAGCGCCGCAACGGCCGCCGCCTGGCTGATCGAGCTGGGATTGGAGGTGGACTGCGACTGGAGCTTCGCCATCGCCTTGATGATCCATTCCGGTCCGCCGGCAAAGCCGATGCGCCAGCCCGTCATCGAAAAGGCCTTCGAACAGCCGTTCACCGTTAAGGTGCGATCATAGAGGTCCGGACAGACCTGCGCGATCGTCGCGAAGGGCGTGGGCGCATACCAGACATGCTCATACATGTCGTCGGTCATCACCAGCACATGGGGATGACGGCGCAGCACCTCGCCCAGCGCGATCAGTTCGTCGGCCGAATAGGCGGCGCCCGTCGGGTTTGACGGCGAATTGAGCAGCAGCCACTTGGTGCGGGGCGTGATCGCGGCGTCGAGCTGCGCAGGCGTGATCTTGTATCCCTGGCTCGCTGGCGCTTCGATAAAGACCGGGGTGCCGCCGGCGAAGTTGACGATGTCGGGGTAGCTCACCCAATAAGGCGCGGGAATGATGACCTCGTCGCCCGCCTCGACCGTCGCGACCAACGCGTTGAACAACGTATGCTTGCCGCCCGAATTCACGCTGATCTGGCTGCGCTTATACTCAAGGCCATTGTCGCGCTTGAACTTGAACGCCACCGCATCCTTCAATTCGGCGGTGCCGTCGACATCGGTATAGCGCGTCTGGTTGTTGCGGATTGCCGCAATGCCCGCTTCCTTGACGAAATCGGGCGTGTCGAAATCCGGCTCGCCCGCCGACAGGCCGATCACGTCGACGCCCTGCGCCTTGAGCGCATTTACCCGCGCGCTCATCGCCAGCGTGGCGGAGGGCTGGATACGGCCAAGGGCGGCGGAGGTCTGGCTCATCGCGAGGGTCTTTCTGCTTGAAGTCTCTCGTCCGCGCGCCTGCGGACGGTGCGGTCCTTAGTGCGCAACGCGGCGTCCGGCAACCGCCAGATGCGCCGCACCGGCACTAAGCCGAGCCGGCCTGCCACTCAGCGCAACAGCGTCGCCGCCACCAGCCCGCGCGCCGAATTGCCGATGAAGAAGCCATTCTCCAGATCCATCGCCGTCAGATCGGCCTCGACCGCTTCGCCCATGTCGATCAGGCTCTGGCGCAGCACGCCGGGGATCAGCCCGCGGCTGAGCGGCGGGGTCAGCAGCCTTTCGCCCCGCTCGACGAAGATCGAGGAAAAACAGCCTTCGGTCAGATAGCCTTCGCGGTCGCGCATGATCACCTCATAGGTGCCGCCACGTCGCAGCGCGTCGCGATAGATGGCGCGATCGGTCGTCTTCCTGTGCAGCCGCGGATCGTCCGCTTCGGCATCACGCGGCACCAGCGCCACCTGCATGATCGCGTCGGGCCATGACAGATGCTCGCGCACCTCGATGACGATATTGCCGCGCCGCGACACAAGCAGCCGCAGCCGGCTGCGTTCGCGCAGGTGAAAGGTCGCCGCCTGCAATTCATTGCGGACGGCATGACGATCGAAGGCGAAGCCCAGCGCCAGGGCGCTGTCGTTCAACCGCTGCAGGTGCAAGTCCAGTCGCCGCACCCCGTCCTGGGGATCGAAGCCCATCGTTTCCAGCAGATCGAACCGCATGTCGGCAAAACTCATGACGCTCTTTCCAGTCTGCAACGGGCTGGAAGTCAAGCGGATAGGAGAAATCTGCCCTTCGCCAGGCATTCGGCCCATTCGTCGTCCACGTCCGAGTCGGCGACGATCCCCGACCCAAGCCCCAAACGCGCCGGCCCGCCTGTCTCCATGGCGAGCGTGCGGATCGCGACGTTGAAGGCGGCGTCGCCATCCGGGTCGATCCAGCCCATCGCGCCGGTATAGACGCCGCGCGGCCCTGCCTCGACCCCGGCGATGATCTCCATCGCCCGCACCTTGGGCGCGCCGGTGATCGAGCCGCAGGGGAACAGCACGCGCAGCACGTCGACCGGCCCCAGCCCCGGCAGGATGCGGCCGCGCACCGTTGAGACAAGCTGGTGCACGGTCGGATAGGTCTCCACCTTGAAGAGGTCCGGCACGGTGACGCTGCCGGCCTGCGACACGCGCGAGAGGTCGTTGCGCAGCAGGTCTACGATCATCAGATTTTCCGCGCGTTGTTTTGGATCGGCGGCAAGCTGGCGGACGGCGGCGGCGTCGTCGTCGGCATCGGTGCCGCGCAGGGCCGTCCCCTTCATCGGCCGGGTGGTGAGTTGCCCGCGCACCAGCGTGAAGAAGAGTTCGGGCGAGAAGGAGAGGATCTGATGCGTGCCCGTCGACAGCATCCCGCCGTAACCCGCCAGCGCCCGCGCCCGCACCGACGCATAAAATGCCGCCGGATCGCCGGCGATCGGCAGATCGCAGGGAAAGGTCAGGTTGACCTGATAGATGTCGCCCGCGCGGATGAGCTCCTGCACATGCGCGAAGGCGGCACGATACTTAGCCTGCGTGATCAGCGGTCGGGGCGGCGCGACGGCAGCGACTGGCGCGGGCAGCATCTGCGCGACATCGTCCGGCGCGATGCGGCGGCACCCGTCGAACAGGCCGAACCAGAGCAGCGGCATGCCGTCCCGACCTGACTGTTCGCCATGCGCGGCGATGGGGGCGAGACGCGGCTCGAGCGCCAGCCCTGCCTCATATGCGACGAACCCGGCCGCGTGCAGGCCGACGTCGCGGGCGTCGGCGATGCGGTCGAGCGCAGGCTGGACATCGGCCGTTCGATAAGCGGTGATGACCGCGACGGGATCGCGGTAAAGGCGCGCGGCGGCGGCGCCCCGCGTGCGCGCGTCATCGAACAATATATAGGCGTCGTTGGGTCCAGGAAGGCGCATGAGCCGGTTTCTAGGATGTTCGCGCCGCCGCCGAAACCGTCTGAATGGCGAGAGCGCGAAAATAGGGCAGCGGCCGCCGACTGACGACGCCCGTTGCCCACCTTGCCTGGCTCGCTTATGAGAACAGCGTCATGACCCCTGCTTCGCCCGACCGCCCCCTGCGCCCCGCCCTGGCCCGCGCCCTGCGTGGCCGCTGCCCGGCCTGTGGCGACGCGCGGATGTTCGCGTCCTTTCTTAAGCCAGCGGCCGCCTGTCCGGCTTGCGGGCAAAGATGGGACGGGCATCAGGCGGACGATTTCCCGTCCTACATCGTCATTCTGCTGCTCGGCCACATTCTTGTGCCGCTGATGATCGAGGTGAACGCCGCGCTGACGATTCCGCTTGGGCTTCAGGCCATCTTATGGCCGACGCTTGCGGTTCTGCTCGCGGGCGTGATGCTGCAGCCGGTCAAGGCGGGAGTGATCACGTTTCAGTGGGCGCTCCGCATGCATGGCTTCCGCTAAGACGCCCCGCCCCTGCGAACGGCCTGATCAGCCAGGCTGGCGCAGCAAATTACGCTCCATCGCCTCGCGCAGGCTTTCATCGATCTGCCGGCGCCCCTCGGCGCCATGGGTGACGACCGTGGTATCGCAAGTGGCGACGCACACGCCCTTTTGAAAGCCGGCCGAACTGATCGTCCAGCTGGTCCGCCCGATATGCCCGATCGCGCAGCGCACGTCGAAGGGATAGGGGAAATGCGATTCCTCGATGAAATTTAGCGAGACGGCGGCGACCAGCCAGCGCACGCCCTGTTCCTGCGGGTGACGACCCATATGGTGGTGGAAGCGGATGCGCGCGGTTTCGAATATGCCCGAAATAGCGACGTTGTTGATGTGGCCCATCGTGTCCACATCCTGAAACCGCGTGTCGAAACGCGTTTCGAAGCAATAGGCTTCGGGGTTGAATCGCCATGCTTCGGGTTTGGCCATGGTCCTGCTTATATCCCTGATGTTCGCGTCGTCATACCGCCCGAGGAGAAACATGCAATTCAGGGCAAGCGAAATGCGAACGTGCGCGGCCATTATGACACATGCACGTGGGCGCTGCCATAACCCATGCCATGAACGAAAGCGGCGATGGACAGGAACGCGCCAGCGCAATAGCCTCCGCCCTTACAAGCTTTTGGAAAGGCCGCACCGTGCCGCAACGCTATAGTCTGGTCGCCATCACCCTGCACTGGCTGATCGCGGCGCTGCTGGCGTTCCAGATCAGCGTCGGCTGGGCACTTGAGGACCTAGGGGCGCGCGGCTTCGCGCTGTTCCAGCTGCATAAATCGGTCGGCATCGCGATATTGGCGCTCAGCCTCCTCCGCGTGGCCGTGCGCTGGTGGAAACCGCGTCCGGCCAAGAGCGAGGGCGGATGGCAGGGTATGCTGGCGAGCGGCGTGCATCTGGGCCTCTACGTCTTTATGATCGGCGCGCCGTTTACCGGCTGGGCGCTGGTGTCCACCGCGCGGGTTCAGGTCCCGACCCTGTTGTTCGGGGTCCTGCCGCTCCCGCACTTGCCCCTGCCCTCCACCACCCATGACTTTGCCCAAGGCGCGCACGGGGTGCTCGCCTGGATCGGCATCGCCCTGCTCGCGCTGCATGTCGCGGGTGCGCTTCGCCACCATCTGCTGATCCGCGACGGCCTGCTCTGGCGGATAATGCCCACACGCGCGCCGCTGTTCCTGGTGGCGCTTCCCGCGCTGCTGATCATAGGCTTCGCCCTGGGCCGCCTGATCCTGCCGGCTGTTCCGCCCCATGCGCAGGCTCGGATCATCGCGAGCGAAGGGCTGCGCACACCGCCACCGGACGAAACGAAGGAAACAGCGCCAGCGCCGAACAATGCGGAATCGACCGGCGAGAACACGGCAGTCGCAGCGAATGAGCAAGAAGAGGCGCAGTCCGGCCCACCGCCGACATGGCGGGTGGCGCCAGGCGGGCGCATCGAATTTTCCGTGGGCAATGGCGGCGAGACCATCGACGGCGGCTTTGCCAAATGGACCGCCCGCATCGCCATGGACCCTGAACATCCCGAGAGCGCCGACATCGCCGTCACGATCGATCTTACCAGCGCCAGCGTCGGCGACGCCTATAAGGACGGGATGATCGTCGGCGAAGATTTCTTCGCGACCGCCGCAAGTCCCACCGCCCGTTTCGTCGCCCGCGGGGCGGAGCGCGTCGGCACCGGCAGCTATCGGGCGTCGGGGCGACTGACCCTGAAAGACGTGACTCGCCCGCAGACCATCCGCTTCACGCTTTCGGGCCAGGGGGCAAAGCGTAAGGTAAGCGGGACCGCCACTATCGCCCGCCTGCCCTTCGGCATCGGCACGGGTGAGAGCGGGGCGGCGCTGGACAAGACGGTGAGCGTGCGTTTCGCCTTTGACGCGACCAGGGAATGAAAGGGAGGGCTGCCGCCCCTCACTCCATCTCCGCCGTTGCCTCCATCCACGCCTCTTCCGCCACCGCGATCTTCTTTTCGAGCGCCGCGCGCCGGGTCATGAGTTCGCTCGTCGTCATCTTCGCTTCCGCGCCGGTCGCGCTCTTGGGATCGAACAACGCCTGATCGATCCGGCTGCGCTCGCTCGACAGCGTCGCCATCTCCTTTTCAGCGCGGGACAGGGCGTTCTTGAGCGCCTTCTGCCGCTCGCGCCATTCGGCGGCAGCGCGCTTGTCGGCCTTGCGATCCACCTTGGGCGCGTCCCCGCCCCCGGTCTGGCCATCGGCCTTGCGCAGGATGAGGTCGGTATAATCCTCCAGGCTGCCGTCGAAATTCGTCGCCGTGCCGGCATCGACCAGCACCAGCCGGTCGGCGACCAGCTCGATCATATGGCGGTCATGGCTGACGATCACCACCGCGCCCGAATATTCGTTGAGCGCCTGCACCAGCGCCTCGCGGCTGTCGACGTCGAGATGGTTGGTCGGCTCGTCGAGGATCAGCAAATGCGGCGCATCTCGGGTGATGAGCGCAAGCGCCAGCCGCGCCCGCTCGCCACCCGACATCGAACCGACCTTCTGCACCGCGCGCTCGCCCGAAAAACCGAAGCGACCCAAATGCGCGCGCACCGCGCCGGGCGTCGCCCCCTTCATGACGCGCGTCATATGTTCGAGCGGCGTGTCGGTGACGTCCAGTTCCTCCACCTGATATTGGGTGAAATAGCCGACCTGCATCTTGGCCGACGCATTCATCGCGCCCTCCATCGGGGCGAGCTGCGCCGCGATCAGGCGGGCGAGCGTCGTCTTGCCATTGCCGTTGCGGCCGATAAGCGCCAGCCGGTCGTCGGGATCGATGCGCAGGTTGACGCGGCGCAGGATCGGCGTGTCGCCATAGCCGACCGACGCCATGTCCATGGTGATGAGCGGCGGACGCAGTTCGGGCGGGCTCGGGAAGGCAAAGGCGAGCGTGGGATCTTCGATCGCCGCCGCGATGGGCTGCATCCGTGCCAGCGCCTTGGCGCGCGACTGTGCCTGCTTGGCGGTCGACGCACGGGCGGAGTTGCGGGCGATATAATCCTGCAACTTTTCCCGCTCGACCTGCTGCTTGGCGCGGGCCGCTTCCTGCTGCGCCAGCCGCTCGGCGCGCTGCCGCTCGAATGCGTCATAGCCGCCGGGGTAAAGCGTGATCTTGCCCCCTTCCAGATGCAGAATATGGTCGACCACATTGTTGAGCAGGTCGCGCTCGTGACTGATGACCACGACGGTGCCGCGATAGGATTTGAGGAAATTTTCCAGCCACAAGGTCGCTTCGAGATCGAGATGGTTGGACGGTTCGTCGAGCAGCAGCAGTTCGGGATTGGAAAATAATAGAGCAGCCAGCGCCACGCGCATCTTCCAGCCGCCCGAATAGCTGTCAAGCGGCCGTCCCTGCATCTCTTCGTCGAAACCAAGGCCGACGAGAATGCGCGCCGCCCGCGCCGGCGCGGTATAGGCGTCGATCGTCGTCAGCCGCTCATAGATATGGCCGAGGCGGTCGGGATCTTCCGTCGTCTCGCTTTCGGTCATCAGCGCCGCGCGTTCGAGATCGGCGGCCAGCACCGTATCGAAGGGCGTCGCCGTGCCCGAGGGCGCTTCCTGCGCGATATAGCCAAGGCGCGTGCCGCGCGGCATGTCGCATGATCCATCGTCGGGATCGAGCTGCCCGATCATGACCTTCATCAGCGTGGATTTGCCCGCGCCGTTGCGACCGATCAGGCCGACGCGGCTACGCGGCGGCAGCGACGCTGTCGCACGATCGAGGATGACGCGCCCGCCAAGGCGCACGGTGATACCGGAAAGATTGAGCATGGCCGCGCTTTAGCAGGGTTGCGGGCGATGCCAAGCGGAAGGCGGAGCGATCCCCGACGCGCGCTGCCCGCGCCGCCAACCGGCATGGAAACATGCAGGCATTAGGGCGTTGCGGCGTCATGCAACGACTTTATTTCGATATTCACAATGGGACCGGCCTTACCGAAGATCATGAAGGACAGGCCATGCCGATAGAAGAAGCACGCGCTTTCGCCATTCGCTCGATCCGTTCGATCCTAAGCGATGAAGTCCTGCATGGCATGCTGGACGTAACCGGCCGGATCGAAATCAGGACCGGAAGCGGGGAAAGCATGGGGAGGGTGAAATTTGACGAGGCTATCGAGATGCGTCTGCGTTAGGGTGCACGGATGATAGATCCGCATATCCAACGCATTCGCGCGCGTCACAGCCTAAGTCGGGAGGAAGAAGAAGCGATCCGCGCCGTCATGCCGCCGCCGATAAAGGTAAAGCGGCATGCGATGGCGGTTCGCCATGGCGACAAGCTGGATGTCAGCACATTGCTGATCAGCGGCTTAATGGGGCGGTATAAGGATTTGCCCAATGGCAGGCGCCAGTTTGCGCAGCTGCACGTTGCGGGTGACTTTATCGATCTGCACGCCTTCACGCTCAAGCGGCTTGAGCATAACATCATGGCGTTGTCGGATTGCACCGTAGTCACCGTACCCCATGAACGATTGCGCACGCTGCTGAGCGACCATCCGCGCATCGGCATGCTGTACTGGTTCAGCACGAATCTGGATGCCTGCATCAATCGCGAGTGGGAATTGTCGCTGGGGCAGCGGTCGGCGGCGGGTCGCGTGGCGGCGCTGTTTTGCGAAATGCATGTCCGCGTGACCCAGATCGGCGATCCGGGCGCGCTCGACTTTCCCCTGCCGATGAACCAGAGCGAGCTGGCCGAATGCGTCGGCATGACGCCGGTGCACGTAAACCGTACCCTGCGCCAGCTTCGTGAAGACGGCATCGCCACATTCGAGCGCGGCCGCGTCACGATCATGGACCTGGATCGTCTGCACAAGACGGCGCAGTTCGACCCCAGCTTCCTCTATCTCGACGCCATACCGCTATAAGGAAAGATAAGCGCGCAATCCCGGGCGCTTCCGGGTGGGAAGCGCCCCAAGGGTTGCGGCGTGGTGGACAGGGATGGATTCGAACCACCGTTCGGCATTACCCGGGCAGATTTACAGTCTGCTGCCTTCAACCACTCGGCCACCTGTCCAGCGCCTAACCGCAAAAACCGGAACCCCGGTGCGGCTGGAGGGCGCCTATTGGCGAATGCGGACTTGCCTGTCAATGGCAGGATGTGAAATGAGGCACTCCATGAAAAGAGGCCGCCGCTCCCCATCGACCAAAGGTCAGTTCCCCCGCTTTTACGGACGTCATGCCGTGACCGCAGCACTCGCGAACCCCGACCGGGTAGTGCGAAAGATATGGGGGACGCGCGAGGCGCTTGCCGTTCTCGACCTGCCGCCGATATTGCCGATCGTCTATGCCGACGTCGCCGATCTAGGGCGCATGGTGCCCTCCGACGCGCCGCATCAGGGCGTGGTGGCGGAGGTCGAACCGCTCGACGATGTCTGGCTGGGCGACACGCTCCAAGCCGGTGAAGGCGACCGGCGTACCGTGATGGTGCTCGACCAGGTGACGGACCCGCATAATGTCGGCGCGATCCTGCGATCGGCGGCCGCCTTCGACGCACTCTGCCTGGTGACGCAGGACCGGCACGCGCCGCCCGAATCAGGCGTCGTGGCGCGCGCCGCCTCGGGCGCGCTCGAAATTGTGCCTTGGGTGCGCGTCGTCAATCTGTCGCGCGCGCTCGATGAAATTGCCGAGGCAGGCTATTGGCGGATCGGCCTTACTGGTGAGGCGGACACGACGCTGTCGGACGCGATCGGCGAATCGCGCGTCGCGCTGGTGCTCGGCGCGGAAGGCGACGGGCTGCGGCACAACAGCATGGCGCATTGCGACATATTGGCTAAGTTGCCGATCAGCCCGCGGATGGAGAGCCTGAACGTCTCCAACGCCGCGGCGATCGCGCTATACGCCGCAGCCACTCGGTAGCGGCGACACTGGGCGGCCCCAGGCGCCGCCCTTATGAAGCTGCCTCGTCCCATGGGGCAGCGACGAACGGGGGTTCGTGATGGGGGTGATGTTTCGCGCTGCCGCCTTGCTGGCGGTGATAGGGCTGTTGTCGGCCTGCCTGGTGACGCCGGGGAAATTCACCTCGACGCTCGACATCCGCGCCGATGGCCGTTTCAGCTTCACCTATGTGGGAGAGGTGATCGCGTCCGATGCCGATGGCGCCAAGGCCGGGAAAACCCCGCCCCTCGACGACGGAGCAGTTCCCGGTCAGGAAAGCGCTTATCTGAGCTCGGCTCTGTTATGGGAGGAAGCCGGCGCTACCGAAAATGCCTTCGACGCCAATGGCGCTCCGGATGAAAAGCGGATGCATGCCATCGCCGAGGCGCTACGCAAGGAAAAGGGCTTTCGCGCCGCGCGCTATGTCGGCGACCGGCGGTTTGAGATCGACTATGCCATCAGCGGCCGTCTCGACCATGGCTTCGTCTTTCCGTTCAACCTCGACGCGCAGATCGTCCTGCCCTTCGTCGCGGTGGAGCTGCGCGGGCAAGATCGCGTTCGCGTCCGCGCGCCGGGTTTCTCGAACGGGATGGATCATAGTCAGGGCGTAGCGATGGGCGGCATGGATGCCGACGCCGCCGCCCGGCTGGACGGCAGCTTCACGCTGACGACCGACGCCGAGATCATATCCCAGAATGAGGAAGATGGCGTCAGCGACGGACCCGATGGGCGGACGATTCGCTGGCGCGTGACCTCGCTCACCAGCGACGCACCCGCCGCGACGCTTAAACTGAAGCCATAATACCGGGCGGCGTCCCGCGCCGCCCGGACGCGCTCAATCTTCCGGCGCGATGGTTACGCGCAAACCGTCGATCGCCGCGTCGAGCGTGATCTGGCACGAAAGGCGGCTGGTTTCATTGCGATGATCGGAACTGTCGAGCAAGTCGTTCTCATCCTCGCTCACGGCCGGCAGCTTGTCCGAAAACGCCGGGTCGACATAGACATGACAGGTCGCGCACGAGCAGCACCCGCCGCACAGCGCCAGAAGCTCGTCGAAACCATTGTCCCGGATGACTTCCATCACCGACCGGCCGGCGTCGCCTTCCACAGTCTGCTCTTCACCCGCCCGGTTGACCACGATCAGTTTCGGCATGTACCCAATCCTTTTGAGAAATTTCACGCCGCTCTGACCGACAGGCGGAGGGAAATCAAGGGCGAGGCAGGGCCGGATGGTGAAAACCGCAGAACAGTTGCGCGAGAGCATGGATGCGGTCGTCGCGCTGGAGCCGGCTTTCGCCGCCGCAGTCGCGCGGGTCGGCTATCCGCTCCCGCGCATGCGCGCGCCGGGCTATGAGACATTGCTGCGCACCATCGTCGGACAACAGGTCAGCGTGGCTTCCGCCGCCGCCGTCTGGCGCAAGCTTGAGGCGGAGCTGGGTAAAGGCTGCGATCCCGCCGTTTTGCTGACGCGCGATTTCGACGCCTTGCGCGCCTGCGGCCTGTCGCGGCAAAAGCAAGGCTACGCCCGCAGCCTCGCCGAAATGGTGACGAGCGGCGCACTCGATCTCGATGACCTGCCCGCCGACGATGAGGAGGCCATCGCGCAACTTGTGAAGATCAAGGGGATCGGGCGGTGGTCGGCGGAAATCTACCTGCTCTTCGCCGAAGGCCGCCCCGACATCTGGCCCGCAGGGGATCTCGCGGTCCAGATCGAAGTCGGCCGCATCCTCGGTCTGCCCGCCCGGCCCAGCGAGCGCGCCACACGCGAACTCGCCGAACGCTGGCGCCCCCATCGCGGCGCGGTCGCCGTCATGGCGTGGCACCATTATAATCAGGGCGCCGACATGCTCGAAAGCTGATCGGGGATAGGGAGGCTATCGACAATGGCTTCCCTCCTCCGAATCAGATAGCCCGCTGCTCCCCATAGGCGCCGCCGAGTGCCAGCGGGACGTGCACCTGCACGGCAGGTTCGAGCGGCAGCTTATCCACCAATATTTCCGACTTGGCGGCAAGGCGCCGATAGGCGGCCAGCGCCTGCCCCACCACCTGATCCATATTATAATAACGATAGGTCGCGAGCCGCCCGACGAAGGTCACGTCCGTCTGCGCGAGCGCCAGCGCCTCATAGCGTTTGAACAGCGCCTGGCATTCGGGCCGGGGGATCGGATAATAAGGATCGCCTTCCGCCGAGGGATATTCATAAGTGATGCTGGTCTTGGCCGATTGCTGGCCTGTCAGATGCTTATACTCGGTGACACGGGTGTAGGGCACGTCGGGCGAGGGATAGTTGACCACCGCGACCGGCTGGAACTGCGCGACGTCGTGCGATTCGTGCCGGAACTCGAGCGATCGATAGGGCAGTTTGCCGAAGCGATGATCGAAATACTCATCGATCGGCCCGGTGAAGACAAGATGACCGTGCGGATAGGCGTCGCGCGCTTCCCGGTAGTCGACGCCGAGCAGCAGGTCGATATTGGGATGGTCGAGCATCTGTTCGAACATACGCGTATAGCCATCGCGTGGCATCGCCTGGAAGTTGTCGGTAAAATAGCGGTCGTCGGTGTTTGTCCGGGTAGGAACGCGCGCAGTCACCGACTTGTCCAGTTCCGAAGGGTCGAGCCCCCACTGCTTGTGCGTATAGCCCTGGAAAAAAGTCTCGTAGAGTTCGCGTCCGACCGCCGAGATCACGACATCTGCCGAGGTGCGGACGACATCCACCGGCTCGGCCCGGCTCGCCAGGAACTCGGCGACCTCCTCCTCGGTTTCCATGGTCAGACCATAGAGGCGGTTCAGCGTCGTGCGGTTGATCGGCATCGGCACCAGCATCTCGCCGACGGACGCCAGCACCCGATGCTCATAGGGCCGCCACTGCGTAAAGCGCGACAGATAGTCGAATATGTCGGCGGAATTGGTGTGGAAGATATGCGGGCCATATTGGTGGATCAATATGCCCGCTTCGTCCAGCCGGTCATAAGCATTCCCGCCAATATGCGGCCGCCGGTCGACGACCAGCACCCTCTTGCCCCCGGCATTGGCCAATCGCTCGGCCATGACCGCGCCGGCAAAGCCCGCGCCCACCACCATCACGTCATAATGTTCGGGCGACGAAGCATCGCCTCCCGTCGGCGACACGATGGGATGGACATGGCCGCTGGCCAGGATCGCCCGATCGACAAGGCTGCGCATCGCCTCGAAACTATTGTCCCACGACATGTCGGCGAGGACGGCATCGGCCTGCCGAAGCCAGCCGGACGACCCGGTCGACAGGGCCAGCGCCTGTTCGCACGCATCGATGAAGGCATCGCCCGGCTGTGCCACGAACACGCCGTCCAATTTGCCATAATGGCGGATCACGTCGGTGATCGGGGTCGACACGACCGGCTTGCCGGAGGCGAGATATTCGGGCGTCTTGGTCGGGCTGATGAAGCGGGTTGCCTCGTTGATGGCAAATGGCATCAACGCCACGTCCCACCGCGCCACGATTTCGGGCAATTCCTCGTAACGCCTGCCGCCGGCATAATGAAGATTTGGCCGGATCGGCAGGTCGTTACGGTCGATCTTCACAACCGGACCGACGATTTCTATCGTCCAGTCCGGCCGTGCGTCGGCGAGGGCGGCCAGAAGATCAAGGTCCATCCGCTCGTCCACCACACCGTAAAAGCCGAGCCGTGCACCACCCTGCCCCGGCGCTGCGCCCATAGCGCGCGCGGCCTGGAAATGTTCGGCATCGACGCTGGAAGGAAAGGGGTGCATATTGTGATGCCGCCCGCGCTTCGCCTCATAAAGGCTGTAGCCGCCGGTAAAGACGATGTCGGCCTGGTCGAGCAGTTCCTGTTCGAGCGCCAACAGCTCTGGCGGCGCGCCCTTGAAATTGGCGAGTTCGTCCATGCAGTCATAGACGACGCAATCGGCCGCGACATGGCTCGAAAACGGCAGCATCATCGGCGTATAATACCATCGCACCAGCGATCCGGGCGGATTGGCCAGATGAAGATCGAGAAGACCCCGCAATGCCTCGACGTCGCCCGCGCGTTCAGCCCCGCCCGGCAGCTCGGGAGTCACCACCATCACGTTGCTCTGCTGACAAAGGCGTGTGCGCAGGCCCGGCATGTCCAGACCGTCGATGTACAGCGGTTCTTCCCAGAAGATCACCCGCGCCTCGCGGGCAAAACGGCTCATCAGATGCTGGGGTCGCTGAAAAACGAAATCCCAACGCAGATGACTAAAGCAAATGACGGTATCCACATCGACCCTGGCGCTTGAAGAGGAAGGCGGCTGGGCCATGATGATGGTTCCTTATGACTGTCGAATGCTCGGAAACAGACCAGCAACGACTTAGTTTCACGCGGTATAACCCAGGTTGTAGCCATGATGTTGAGGAGGGCGGGGGACTAGTTTGGGGCCGGGCTGCGCAACCGGATCGGATATGAGCCGTTCAACCTGATGCCGATTTGACCGGCCACGGCGGAGGTACGGACGATGGGCGATCTCGAACTGTGGGGCGGCCCGGAATGTACGGTCAACCGTGTCGCCGACAACTATACCGATCAGATCATGCTCAGCGGTCATCGCGATCGCCCCGAGGATATCGACCTGTTCGCCTCTCTCGGTTTCAAGGCGCTACGCTATCCCATTCTGTGGGAACATGTCAGCCCCGACAGGCCTGATCGATGCGACTGGAGCTGGATCGACCCAAGGCTGGAAAGATTGCGCCTATCCGATATGCGCGTCATCGCCGGGTTGATCCATCATGGAAGCGGTCCCGCCTACACCGGGCTATTGGAGGATGATTTCGCGCCCGGACTCGCGCGCCACGCGCGCAATGTGGCAGAGCGTTACCCGTGGATCGACGCTTGGACACCGGTCAACGAGCCACTGACGACCGCTCGCTTTTCGGCATTATACGGCCATTGGCATCCCCATCTGCGCGATGAGCGCAGCTTCTGGCTGGCGTTGCTCAACCAGATCGACGGCACTCGCCTGTCGATGCACGCCATCCGGTCGGTCAATCCCGCCGCGCAGCTGATCCAGACCGACGACCTTGGCCGCACCTATGCCACCGCCGCGCTCCGCCATCAGGCAGGCTTCGACAATCTGCGCCGCTGGGCGGGATGGGATTTGCTATGCGGGCATCTCACCCCCGATCACCCGCTCTGGCCGCGCATAGCGGGCCATGGGCTGGGCGACCGGCTGCGCGCGATCCGCGACGATCCATGCCCGCCCGACATCATCGGCATCAACCATTATCTGACCAGCGACCGCTTTCTCGACCACCGACTGCAACGCTATCCCGCCCATCTCCATGGCGGCAGCGACCGGCAGCGCTATGTCGATGTCGAGGCTGTCCGCGCTCTCGACCCCGCGCCCCATGGCCTGCGTCACGCGATAACCGAATGCTGGGCGCGCTACGGCCGACCGATCGCGATTACCGAAGTGCATAATGGCTGCACGCGCGAGGAACAGATGCGCTGGATGGCGCAAAGCTGGGACATCGCTTCCTCCCTGCGGCATCAGGGCATCGACGTTCGCGCGGTGACCGCTTGGTCGCTGCTCGGCAGCGCGGGATGGAACACGCTACTAACCCAAGCTGGCATATATGAACCCGGCGTCTGGGAAGTCAGCAGCGGCGCCTGCCGCCCCACCGCGCTCGCTTCGCTTATCGGCGGATTGCCGCAAGGCCAGGCGCGTCACCCGCTCGCCACTTATGCCGGCTGGTGGCAAAGGCCGATCCGCATCATCCACAAGCCGGTCCCCCGCCCCGCCCCGGCCAAGGAACATGCCGCCTTTGCCGATCATTTCCCCCTGTCGCGCCCGCTGCTCATCTGCGGTGCCACGGGCACGCTGGGACAGGCAATGGCGCGCGCCTGCCGTATCCGGAATATTCCCCATGTCGTGACCGGCCGGGCGGCGCTCGACCTCACCGATCCCGGCAGCATTGCGTGCGCGCTTGCCGAGCACGCGCCCTGGGCCGTCGTCAACGCGGCGGGGTGGGTGCGCGTGGATGATGCGGAAGCGGACAGTGAAGCCTGCATGACCGCCAATGCGCAAGGTGCGGTCGCCCTAGCCGCCGCCTGTGGGGAGCAGGATATTCCGACGCTTCATTTCTCCAGCGATCTGGTCTTCGACGGCGCGAAGAACCGTGCCTATGTCGAACAGGATATCGCCCGGCCGCTCAACGTCTATGGCGCGAGCAAGGCGCGGATGGAGCAGGAGATCGCCGCGCTCGACGGCCCGCACCTCATCGTGCGCACCGCCGCCTTCTTTTCCCCCCATGACGATCATAATTTCGCGGTCGCCATGATCGACGCGCTGGCGCGGGGGGAAAGGCCAAGGGCGGCGAGCGACCTTGTGATATCGCCGACCTACGTGCCGCATCTGGTCGCCTGCGCGCTGGACCTGCTGATCGACGGAGAGACGGGGCTGTGGCATCTCACCAATGGGGAGGCTTTGAGCTGGGCCGATTTCGCACGAGCGATCGCCCTTGCCTGCGGGCACGATCCCGACCGTGTGGAAAGCGTGAGCCATCGCGATTTCGGCTGGCCCGCGCCGCGTCCGGCGCATGTGCCGCTCATATCGGCACGCGGTTCCGTCATGCCGCCGCTGGCAGAAGCGATCGCGCAGTTCGCCGCCCATCGCGCGACGAGGCCGGCCGCCCATCTGCACGGGTCCACGCCCGCTTCGCGCGCCTGACATTCTTGTCGCGAACCGGCAGGAGTCCGCCAGCTGAAAGCGGGCATGCCCTCATGCCGGGTCGAGCAGGCGCGGCACGAGGGCGCAAAGCTCGCGCGCCAGAAATCCGACATGGCCCACCTCCTCCGACAATATCTGCCCGGCGCGGCCATGAAGCCAGCAGCCCCAGGCCGCAGCGACCAACGGCTCGGCACCCCGCGCCGCCAGACCGCCGATGATGCCCGCCAGCACATCTCCCGACCCGGCCGTGGCAAGGCCGACGCAGCCGCCGGTGAAGCGCAGGAGCTGTCCCGACGGATCGGCGATGAAACTTTCCCGGCCTTTCAGCAGCACCACCGACCCGAAACGCCGCGCCATGTCGCGGGCGATGCCCGGCGGATCGTCCGCGACCTGTTCAGCGTCGATGCTCGCGAGGATCGCCATTTCGCCCGGATGGGGCGTCATGACGATGCGCCCCGCATGCGCGCGAATGACCTCGACCTGATCGCGCGCGGAGGTCAGCGCGGCCGCGTCGAGCACGGTGACGAGCGCGTCTCTCGGCGCGCCGAGCAGCGCCGCGACCAGGTCCGCCGTCTGGTCCGCGACGCTCATCCCCGGCCCCAGCACCAGCGCGTCGCAGCGGCCGACGGAGCCTTCCAGCATCGCCGCGGCGTCGAGCGCAATTTCCCCGTCGTCGTCGGCGGGCAGCGCCAGCACCGATGCCTCAGGCATATGCACGCCCAGCGCGATCGCCGCTGACGCGACCGTCGCCAACTGTACCTTGCCGGCGCCCGCGCGCAGCACCGCTTCGCCGGTCAGGCGCAGCGCGCCGGGCACGAAGGCGGCGCCACCCACCACCAGCGCCCGTCCGCGCGCATTTTTGTCGCAGTCTTCCTCTATCTGCGGCAGCGGGTGGGCGCGTAGCCAGGCCTCGTCGATCAGCGGCAGGGTCATCCCCGTGCTCCCGCGATGGCATCGGGCGCCTTGGTGACGGGCGTGTCCTCCGCTTCCATCGGCGCGGTCACGTTGTAGCGCGTCAGGACGAGACGACCGTCCCGTCCCGCTTCGGGGTCCAGCCGATATTCGGTGATCGCGCAATTGGCGACGTCGCCC
>JBEVMZ010000079.1:0-12991 GCA_040508335.1 Sphingobium sp. | reverse complement strand
GGTCCGCCCTCGACCAGCGGCACGCGCGATTCGCTCGCCGAACTGATCCTGACCGTCGGGTGCGACACCGATCCGGCTATGAAGGCGCTCAAGAAAACGAACGAAGACCGGCACAAGGAAATCTGTACCCGCGTACGGGAAGACAATGCCTATGTCGAAGCGGGCGAGAATGACAATCTGATCGTCCAGAAACTGACCGCCAATCCGACCGCGCTCGGCATTTTCGGGTTCAGCTTCTTGGAAGAAAATCTCGACAGGTTGAAGGACGTGGCGATCGGCGGGCAGAAGGCGACCTATGAGACCGTGTCGACCGGCGTCTATCCTGGCGCCCGCCCGCTCTATATTTACGTCAAGAAGGCCCATCTTGCGGCCGTTCCGGGCCTGCGCACCTTCATCGATACATTTGCCGTCAATTGGGACCCAAACGGCGCCCTTTCGCGCCGGGGCATGGTCGCCGCGCCGGCCGAAGTCCGCGGCGCCAATGTGCAGATCGTCAAGAAACTTACCGTCCTCGACGGGTCTTCGCTGAAGTGAGCCGCGCATGATCGGACCCGCCCTCCTCCTCTTGCTCGCGGGCCTCGGCGCCATCGCCTGGGTCAGTGCGCGCATGCGTGCGATGCGGCTTCAGTCCGCCGCCCGCACGTCCGGCCGCCGCGACGCGATGCACAGTCTGCCGGGCTATCATGGCTGGTATGTCGCGCTCTGGACGATCCTGCCCGCCGCCATTTTCCTTACCGTCTGGGCCAATGTCGCGCCCGGCATGATCAGCCGCTCGGTGCTCGAAGAACCCGCCGCGCGCGCATTGCCCGCCGACGACTTTTCCCGCGCCGCGATCCTCAGCGAAGCGCGCGCCATCGCCAGCGGAAAGCTTGCCGCCGGGTTCCAGCCGCTGTCGCAGCCGTTGGTCGAACCCTATGCCCGCATCACCGGCCGATACGACATGGCCGGCATGGGGCTCGCGCTGCTGCTCGCCTTTGCCGGCGGCGCCTTCGCCTTCACCCGCGTCCGCACCGATTTCCGCGCCCGCACGCGGGTCGAGCGAATCGTGATGGTGGGCCTGCTGCTCGCCTCGTTGCTGGCGATCGTGACGACGCTCGGCATCGTTCTGTCGCTGCTGTGGGAAAGCTTCCGCTTCTTCTCGATGGTAAATCCCATCGACTTCCTCTTCGGCACCAAATGGAGCCCGCAGACGGCGGCGCAGGGCTATGGCACCAAAGATGCCTTCGGCGCGGTGCCGCTCTTCTGGGGCACGATCTTCATCGGCGCGATCATCGCCATGGCGGTCGCCATTCCGCTCGGTCTGATGAGCGCGATCTATCTCACCCAATATGCTTCGCCGCGCGTGCGCAAATGGATGAAGCCGATGCTGGAGGTGCTCGCGGGCGTGCCCACCGTCGTCTATGGCTATTTCGCTGCGCTCACCATCGCGCCCGCCTTGCGCGACTTCGCGGTCGCGATCGGCATATCCGGCGCAAGTTCCGAAAGCGCGCTCGCCGCCGGCCTCGTCATGGGTGTGATGATCATTCCCTTCGTCTCCTCCATGGCCGATGACAGCATCAATTCGGTGCCCCAGTCGATGCGCGACGGCAGCCTCGCCATGGGCGCGACCACCAGCGAGACGATCCGCCGCGTGCTGATCCCCGCCGCGCTCCCCGGCGTCGTGGGCGGCGTCCTGCTCGCCGTGTCGCGCGCCATCGGCGAAACGATGATCGTCGTGATGGCGGCCGGCCTTGCCGCCAATCTGACCGCCAACCCCTTTGCCAGCGTGACGACGGTGACGACGCAGATCGTCCAGCTGCTGACCGGCGACCAGGAATTCGACAGCGCCAAGACGCTCGCCGCCTTCGCCCTTGGCCTCGTCCTCTTCATCGTCACCCTGCTGCTCAACATCGTCGCCCTGCGCGTCGTCAAAGCATATCGCGAGGCTTACGAATGAGCGCCGCCCCCGCTACCCCCGCCAAGGATGCGCCAAGGCGCAATCCGACCAATTGGCGCTCCGACGTCATGCAGCGCCGCATCGCCCGCCGATACGCCTCCGAACGGCTGTTCAAGCTGGCAGGGCTGGGCGCAGTCCTGTTGTCGGCCGGGTTCCTGGCCTTCCTCTTGATTTCGATGCTCGGCGCAGGTCTGCGTGGCTTTACCCGCACCGAAATCACCGTGCGGATCGACTTCCCCGCGTCCGAGCTTCAACTTGCGCCTGCCGCCGTCAACGCGCGTTCGCTGATCGCCGCCAATCTTCCCGCCGTCGTCGGCGATGCGGCCGACAAGGCGCTCGGGACCGGCGGAGCCACCCTGCTCTCGCCGGGCGCCTGGCTGACGCTGCGCGATGCGATCCTTGACGATCCTTCCATAGTCGGCCGGGTGGAAACCATCAGCCTGCCCGCCTCGACCGAGATCGACCTCGCCGCCAAGACGGGCGGCTCGCCGGAATCAGAAGCGGCGGTGGAGCGGTTGCGCAAGGCGGGCCTGTTGTCGACCGGCTTCAATAGCACATTCCTCACCACCAGCGACGGCACCGATCCAACCCAGGTCGGCATCTGGGGCGCGTTCAAGGGGTCGCTGCTGACCATGGTCGTCACCCTGCTGCTCAGCTTTCCGATCGGCGTGGCGACCGCCATCTATCTTGAGGAATATGCGCGCAAGAACTGGCTGACCGACATTATCGAAGTGTCGATCAACAATCTGGCCGCCGTTCCTTCGATCATCTTCGGCCTGCTGGGCCTCTCCATCTTCCTGAACCTGCTGCATATGCCGCGATCCGCAGCGTTGGTCGGCGGCCTGACGCTGGCGCTGATGACCATGCCCGTCATCGTCATCGCCGGGCGCAACGCGATCAAGGCGGTGCCGCCCAGCATCCGCGACGCGGCGCTGGGCATCGGCGCCTCGCCCGTCCAAGTCGTCTTCCACCATGTGCTGCCGCTCGCCTTGCCCGGCATCCTCACCGGCACGATCATCGGCATGGCCCGCGCGCTCGGCGAAACCGCTCCGCTGCTGATGATCGGCATGCGCGCCTTCATCGCCACCCCGCCCGGCGGCATCACCGATCCGGCGACCGTCCTGCCGGTGCAGATTTTCCTCTGGTCCGACGAGGTCTCGCGCGGCTTCGTCGAAAAGACGTCGGCCGCCATCATCGTGCTGCTGGTCTTCCTGCTCGCGATGAACGGGCTCGCCATCTACCTGCGCAACAAGTTTGAGAAACGGTGGTAATCAAGCGCCATGACTGAAGAACAAGCGGCCCTGATGCCGGCCAACCCCAAAATGACCGCGCGCGACGTGAAGGTCTTCTACGGCACCAACCAGGCGATCAAGGGCGTGTCGATCGACGTCGACATGGACAATGTCACCGCGTTCATCGGCCCGTCGGGCTGCGGCAAGTCGACCTTTCTGCGCACGCTCAACCGCATGAACGACACGGTGGCGTCCGCACGGGTCGAAGGCACGATCACGCTCGACGGCGAGGACATCTATGCCTCGTCGATGGACGTGGTGCAGTTGCGCGCGCGCGTTGGCATGGTGTTCCAAAAGCCCAACCCCTTTCCCAAGTCGATCTACGAAAATGTCGCCTATGGCCCCCGCATCCACGGCCTCGCCGGATCGAAGGCGGACCTCGACGTCATCGTTGAAAAGTCGCTGCGTCGCGCTGGTCTTTGGGACGAAGTGAAGGACCGGCTGTCCGACAGCGGCACCGCCTTGTCCGGTGGCCAGCAGCAGCGCCTCTGCATCGGCCGCGCCATCGCGGTCGAGCCGGAAGTCATCCTGATGGACGAGCCCTGCTCGGCGCTTGACCCGATCGCCACTGCAAAGATCGAAGAGCTGATCCACGAACTGCGCGGCCGCTACGCCATCGTCATCGTTACCCATAACATGCAGCAGGCCGCGCGCGTTTCGCAGCGTACCGCCTTCTTCCATCTGGGCGAACTGGTCGAATATGGCGTGACGTCTGAGATTTTCACCAATCCCCGCCAGGAGCGGACCAAGGATTATATCACCGGACGCTACGGCTGATCCGGGGCGGAGAGAGACATGGCTGAACATACGATCAAGGCGTTCGACGAAGAAATCGAAACCCTGCGCGGCCTCATCGCCGAAATGGGCGGACGGGCCGAAGCGGCAATCGAAAAAGCGATGACCGCGCTTCAACGGCAGGATCTGGAACTCGCGGCGCAGGTCATCGCCGAAGACAAGCGCATCGACGTGATCGAGGCGGAGGTCGAGAAGCTGGTGGTGCAGATCATCGCTTTGCGCGCACCGATGGCCAACGACCTGCGCGACGTCATAGCCGCACTGAAGATCGTCGGCGTGGTCGAACGCATCGGCGACTATGCTAAGAATATCGCCAAGCGCGTGCCCAAGGTCGTCGGCAACAACCGCACGCTCGAGCCGATCTCGCTCCTCCCCTCGATGGCGCAGGTGGCGAGCGAGATGGTGCATGACGCGCTCAACGCTTTTGCCGCCCGCGACGCGGATCTGGCCGTCGCAGTGGTCGAGCGCGACAGCGTGGTCGACGATTTCTACAACAGCGTCTTCCGCACGCTGGTCACCTATATGGTCGAAAATCCAAAGACGGTCAGCGAATGCGCGCATCTGCTGTTCGTGGCCAAGAATATCGAGCGGATCGGCGACCATGCGACCAACGTCGCCGAAATGGTGTTCTACGCCGCCACTGGCGAGACCCTGCCCGACCGCGACCGCGGCGGCCAAAGCCGAGAGGATTGAGCGCTATGCACCGGGCAAAGATGCTGCTGGTCGAGGACGACGCGGCGCTGGCGGAACTGCTGATCTGGCATTTCAAGCGCGAGGATTTCGACGTCACCCATACTGTCGACGGCGAAGAGGCGCTGCTGCTGGCGCAGGAGTTCGCGCCCGACATCGTGCTGCTCGACTGGATGGTCGAGAGCCTCTCGGGCATCGAGGTTTGTCGTCGCCTGCGCCGCATGAACGGCACCGCCAATGTCCCGATCATCATGCTGACCGCGCGCGGGGAGGAAGAGGATCGGGTGCGTGGGCTTGAGACCGGCGCGGACGATTATGTGACCAAGCCCTTCTCGCCTCGTGAACTGGTCGCGCGCGTCGGCGCCGTGCTGCGCCGGGTGCGCCCGGCGCTGGCCGGGGAGACGCTGACCTTTGCCGATGTCGAGATGGATACGGTCGGACATAAGGTGCGGCGCGGTGGACAGTTCATCCCGCTCGGCCCCACCGAATTCCGGTTGCTCAAACATTTCCTGGAGCATCCAGGCTGGGTCTTCTCACGCGAGCGGCTGCTCGACAGCGTGTGGGGTCAAGACAGCGACATCGAATTGCGCACGGTGGACGTTCATATTCGCCGCCTGCGCAAAGCGATCAACGCCGATGGTCGGCTCGACATCATCCGCACCGTGCGCTCGGCCGGCTACGCTCTGGACGCCGACGGGCTGGCCTGAGCCGGCCGCGACGCCTCAATGCGCAGCGGAGATGTCCACCTTCGCAACGGGCCGTGGCGCCACCCACACCAGCAGCGCCGCGCCGATAAGGACGACCGCGCTGACCAGGAAGACATGATCGACCGCCAGTGCGACGGCTTCCTGATCCACCAAATTGGAGATCATCTGCCGGCTCTGCTCGGCTGAAAAGCCCGATTGCGCGAGCGCCGCCTGCGTATCCGCGGGATTGATCGTCCCCGCCATGTCGGTGCGCGCGACGCGCTGCGAATTGCTCCAGATGGTCAGCACCAGCGACGTCACGATCGCCAGCGCCATTGTGCGCAGGAAATTCTGCAAGCCCGCCGCCGATGCCGTCTCGCGCGGCAGCACCGATCCCAGCGTCAGCGTCGTCAGCGGAATGATGAAGAAAGGCATGGCGAAGCCCTGCACGAACTGCGGAATCGCCATCGTCCGGAAATCGACCGAACTGGTCCAGCCGGCCCGCACCAGCGCGTTAACCGCCAGCCAGACGAGCGCGCAGGAAATAAGCAGGCGCGGATCGACCCGGCCGACCATGCGACCAGCGATCGGCGCGACCAGGACGGCAGCCATAGCGGTGAGGCCGGTAACGAGGCCGGCCTGCGTCGCGGTATAGCCCATCGACATTTGCAACCATTGCGGGATGACGACGATACCGGCGAAATAGGCGCCAAAAGCTAATGCCAGCGTCAGAACACCCGACGTAAAGCCAATATGGCGGAATATCCTGATATCGACGATCGGATGCGTTTCGGTCAGTTCCCAGATGATGAATGCGACAAAACCGATGGCCGCCAGGATCGCCAGCATGACGATCAGCGGATCGCTGAACCAATCATGGTCGCGACCAATGTCGAGCATGACCTGAAGACAGCCGATCCAGAAGATCAGCAGCGCCAGACCGACCTTGTCGATCGGCTGGATTTCGGTCTTGGTCTCGACCGGCTTGAGAAGCGTGCTGGCGGCGATCAGGCAGAGCGCGGCGATCGGCAGGTTGATGAAGAAAATCCAGTGCCAGCTCCAGTTGTCGCTGATTGATCCGCCGATGATCGGACCCAGCGCCGGCCCGAGCAGGGTGGTCATCGCCCATAGGCTCATCGCCCGGCCCCTTTGTTCGGGTGGATAGACGCGCAGCAGCAGCATCTGCGACATCGGCATCATCGGGCCGCCGCACAGCCCCTGCCCCACCCGGCATACGACCAGCATGCCGAGCGTCGGTGACAGACCACAGAGCAGCGAAAAAATGCCGAAGCCCGACATGCCCACCATGAACACCCGCACCGCGCCAAAGCGTAGCGCCAGCCACCCGGCCAACGGAACGCAGATCGCCTCTGCAACCGCATAGGATGTGATGACCCAGGCCCCCTGGTCGGGTGCGATGCCAAGATTGCCGGCAATGTGCGGAATCGACACATTCGCGATGGTGAGGTCGAGCACCACCATCAGATTGCTGAGCGCCAAGACCATGCCCGCGAGCATGCGTGCCCTTGGCGTCAGCCGTGTCCAGCTCTCGGTATCGTCGTCCGCCATCTGGCGTCAGCGCCCGGAAAGGTCGATTTCGACCTCCATAGACAGGCCGACGCGCAGCGGATGGTCGGCCAATTCCTTTGGGTCGAGTGCGATCCGCACGGGGAGGCGCTGAACCACCTTGATCCAGTTGCCCGTCGCGTTCTGCGCCGGGATCAGCGCCATGGATGCGCCGGTGCCGCCGGAAAAGCCAATCACCTTGCCATGATAGACGACATCGCTGCCGTAGATGTCGGCGATCGCGGTGGCGGGCATGCCGATGGTCACGCGGCGCAGCTGCCGCTCCTTGAAATTGGCGTCGATATAGACCTGGCGGAGCGGCACTATTGACATGATCGGCGCGCCCTGCGTGACGCGCTGGCCGACCTGCACCTGCCGCTTGGCGACGACGCCGTCGATAGGGGCGCGGATGACCGAGCGCTGGAGATCGAGCCGTGCATTTTCCAGCCGCGCTTTGGCCGCCATGACGGCGGGGTCGGTTTCCTCGGTCGATCCGTTGACGAGCGCGTCATTGGCCGCGAGTTCGCTGGTGGCTGCGGTACGGGTCGCCTGCGCCTGCCCCACGCCCGCGCGCGCGAGTTCCAGCGCGGCGCGCGCCGCCGCAAAGGATTTGCGCGCGCTCGTCAGTTCGTCGCCCGATACCGCGCCGTCGGGCGCCAGCGCTTCACGCCGCTGAAGGTCGATGCGCGCTTTCTCATAATCCGCCTGCGCCGAAGCGACCTGCGCGCGCGCCTGCATAATATCGGCCTCACGCGCCGCTATCTGCGCGGACAATTGCCCGCTGGTCGCCGACGTCTGGCGGAAACGGCGTCGCGCCTCGGCCAGATCGGCCTCCGCCTGCGCGATGGCGATGCGCGCATTGGTAGGGTCGAGGCGGACGAGCAGCTGACCCTTTTTCACGGCATCGGTATCGCTTACCAGCACCTGCGTCGCCTGGGCGGAGATGAGCGGCGTCACCTGCGCCATCTCGGCATTCACATAGGCGTTGTCGGTGCCGACATGATTGCGTCCCCACAACAGATACCAGGCCGCGTATATGAGGCCGGCGACGGCAACCAGGATGAACAGCCTAAGCAGCCATTTCTTCCGCGTCGCCATCTGCTGCGCCTTTTCGGCATCGGCCGATGCGTCCTCATCGGCGGTGAATTCCTGGGCGGCGTCAGCCATGACTGCTATCCTTCGAAGGCGCAGGCGAGACAAAGCCGCCGCCCAGCGCGCGAATAAGGGAAATGTCGAGCGCGAAACCGCGCATATCGAGTTCGGCCACCGCGCGGCGCGCGTCCAGCAACCGTTCCTCGACCACCAGCACGTCGAGGAAGGTCGATAGCCCGCCTTCATAGCGTTTGCGGGCGATGGCATAGGCTTCTTCGGACTTCGCCAGCGCGGAGCGGGCGAAGGCGACCCGCTGCACCAAGGCGTTGCGGCTGGTGACGGCGTCGGCGACTTCACGATAGGCGTCGATCACGGTCCGGTCATAGCTCGCGACCGCTTCGTCATAACCGCCGCGCGCCCCCCGATACTGGCCGGCCAAGGCACCGCCGCGAAAGATCGGCAGGCTGATCGCGGGTCCGGCATTGCCATAAAGGGAATCGCGCTGCGCGATGAGGTCGACGCCCAGCGACTGAACGCCGATCAGCGCCGACAGGTTGAGTGCGGGGAAGAAGTCGGCGCGCGCCACCTTGATCCGGCTAGCCGCCGCCTCGACCCGCGCCCGCGCCGAAGCGACATCGGGACGGCGGCCGATCAGGTTGGTATCGACGTCCGCCGGCAGATCTGTGCCGAAGCGATCGGCCAGCACAGGCCGTCCCATGTCGAGGCCAAGGTCAGGCCCCGCGCCCACGAGCGCGGCGATCTGGTTGCGGCGCAGGGCGATGGCCTCATCGGCGGCGGCGAGCTCCGCCTGCGCCGAAGAAAGGCCCGCTTCGGCCTGACGCAGGTCGCCCCGCGTATCCAGACCGGTCCGCACGCGATCGTCGACCAGCCTGCGGGTCGAAGCGCGGATCACATAGGCGCTCTGGGCGATGTCGCGCTGCGCATGCAGGCGGGCAAGATCGGCATAGGCGTTGGCGATGCCCGTGGTCAGCATCAGCCGCGCCTGTGCCATGTCTATCCCGGCGGCGTCCGCATCCGACGTGGCGGCAGCCAGCGCCGCGCGGTTGCGGCCCCAAAGGTCTAGGTCGAAGCTCAGGCTCACCGAAGCGGCGGCGGCGTCGTTCCAGCCGCGCGGCACGACGGTCTTGAACTCTTCGGGGAAACCATTGTTGAGACTCTGCCGCTGCATCGTCGCGCTGGCCTGCCCGTCGATCCTTGGCAAAGTGGCGGCGCCGGCCTGCTGGGCCAGCCCCTGCGCACGGGCGAAGCGAGCGGCGGCGGCGGCAACATCGGGCGAAGCGACAAGCGCCTGGTCGATCAGACGGGAAAGTTGCGGATCGGCATAGGCGCTCCACCAATCCTCGCGCGGCCAAGCCGCCGTCCCGGCGGGCAGACTGCGCGCCGCCGCGACATCGTTCGCCACGCGTGGCTGCGGACGGGGGCCAAGGTCAGGCACCGCACAGGCGGACAGCACGCCCAGACTCGCGACCAGGCCTATCTTGAAAATTGCAGAGGGAAAATTTGTCATGGCGGACCGTACCAGCTGGTATGCAGAGCGCATTTGAGCCGCCCCATAGACCTTGTCAATAAAAATAGCGTACCCTATGGTACGGTTTATGACAGGCACCGGATCATCGGGCGCGGCCACAAGCCGCCGGGAAGCGCGGCGACTCGCTCGGCGGCAGACAATATTGGCGGTGGCGGCGGAGTCCTTTTTCCAGAACGGCTATGCCGGAACCACCATGTCGGACATCGCAGCGACGCTTGGCGGGTCGAAAGGCACGCTGTGGAGCTATTTCGCGTCCAAGGAAGAGCTATTCGCGGCCGTGCTGACCGAAGCGACCGCTGCCTATCGGGCGGAAATGTCGCGCATCCTCAATCCGCTCGACGATGTCGGCACCAGCCTGCGCCATTTCTGCGTCAGCATGCTCAAAAAGGTAACGTCGCCGACTGCCGTCGCGCTGCATCGATTGGTGGTGGCGGAAAGCACGCGCTTTCCCGAGATAGGAAGAATCTTCTCCGAAAACGCCCCGCGCCGGACACGCGGATTGCTTGCCGATTACTTGCGGGCGGCCATGGAAAAGGGGCAGCTACGTGTCGCCGATCCCGACAGGGCGGCGCGCGCCCTCATGACGCTTAACGTATCGGGATGCCATCAGCAGATCGTCTGGGGCGTTATCGACGATGTGACGGAAGAAATGATCGAGCAGGACGCCGCCTTTACGCTCGACCTGTTCCTGCGCGCCTATGCGCCGCCGACCGCGACCGGGCGGGCGGGATCGGCGGTCCACTCGCTCCATGAACCCGGATAGAGCCGCGCGCCTTCCATCCCCGCAGCGGCGAGCGCGAGCAGATTATGGCAGGCGGTGACGCCCGAACCGCATTGCATCACCGCGTTTGAAGCCGAGCGCTCGCCCAACAGGGCGCGCCACTCGGCCGCCAATATGTCCGGCGCCTTGAAACGGCCGTCTTCCGCCAGATTGTCCTTGAAGAAGCGGTTGACCGCGCCCGGAATATGGCCCGCGACCCGGTCGAGCGGGTGCGGCTGCCCGGCGAAGCGTTCAGGCGCGCGGGCATCGACGAGGAGCACGTCGCGGCGTTCCAGACCGGCGCCGACCATGGCGGCGTCGACCGTAGCCTGCGCGCCGGGTGTCTCCACGCGGAAGTCGCCATCCCCGCGCGCCGCCGCCGTTCCGCTTTCCAGCGCGCCTCCAGCCGCGATCCATGCCTGTATGCCCCCGTCGAGCACGGCGACAGCATCATGGCCGATCCACCGCAGCAGCCACCATAGACGCGCCGCATAGGGCCCGCCTGCCGCATCATAGGCGACCACCTGTTGCCCGCGCCTCAGCCCCGCGCGGCGCAGCGTGTCGGCGAAGACTTCAGGGTCGGGCAGCGGATGGCGGCCATTGTCGCCCGTCATCGGCCCGGACAGATGTGCGTCGAGATGCAGATACTGCGCGCCCGGCAAATGCCCCGCCCGATAGGCCGCTTCGCCAGCGCCCGGATCGGCGAGATCGAACCCGCAGTCGAACAGCATGACCGCGTCCCTGGCGATGAGGGCGGCAAGGGTGGAAGCATCGATCAGACGGCTATGGCGCATCGCCGGACCTTAAGCGCGGAGCAATCCCGTCGCAACCGCCCGAGCGGCGTACAGCGCCCGCCACCCGTATTAGCCGAACGCGACCCAGAGCGAAAGGCCCGGCCCCGGATCGCCGGGCGGCGCCTCTGCCGGGATGCGCGCGGCGTCGGCCCGCGCGCGCGACAGGATCGCCTGCGGTACATCGGGCATATGATAAACCCGGTCGGCCATGCCGAGCAGCCTTGCCGCGCGCAGCGTCAGTTCGTCTGGATCGGGCGACATCAGCGTGACCTGTTCGAAACGGTCCCCGCCGCTCGCGCGCGGCGCGCTCAGCCAGTGGGCGATATGATCGGCCGCCTCCCCCCGCTGCGGATCGAGCGGGCCGCCGGGCATCAGCGCCGCGTCGATCGCCCGCCGCCGATCGCCCGCGCCGGGCCAGCGCGACCGGATCGCCGCGCGCGCACCATAAAGTCCGTCCGCCAGCGCGCCGAGCCGGGCGGGCAGCCATTGTTCCATGCGTTGCCGCAGCGCCTTGGCGAGGCCCGCCGACGCGCCGCCGGTGCCGATGGCAATCAGCACCGGCGAGCGATCGATGATTGCCGGCAGGGTGAAGTCGCACAGGTCCGGCCGATCCACTGCATTGACGAGGACGCCCCGCGCGCGCAGCCGCGCCACGGCTGCTTCGTCGCCGTGGGCGACGATGGCGAGCGCGGCGTTCGCCTCTTCACCGACGATCACTGCGCCTGCCCGTTCGAGCAGCCGCCGCTTGGCATCGGCGGCCTCGCCGGTCCCGATCAGGATCACCGCCCGCCCCTCCAGCCGAAGGAAGACAGGCAGGCTGTGCATCAGGCGGCGACCCAATCAGGAATGCTGTCGCCCTCGATCAGCGCCTCGACCGGCGGACGGGCGCGCACGACCGCCCATTTATCGTCCGATACCAGCACCTCGGGCACAAGCGGGCGGCTGTTATAGGTGCCGGCCATCGTCGCGCCATAAGCACCCGCGGTCATGAAAGCGACGAGATCGCCCGCCGCCACGCTGTCCATCGCCCGGCCCATGGCAAAGGTATCGCCGGTCTCACAAACCGGCCCGACGACATTGGCGGCGCCCTGCCTGCCCTGGGGCACGACCGCGCGGATATCATGCCAGGCGTCGTAGAGGCTGGGTCGCATGAGGTCGTTCATCGCTGCATCGACGACGACGAAGGGCGCCTGCGCCCCCTCCTTCACCCGCACCACGCGTGACAGCAGCACGCCGGCATTGCCAACGATTACGCGACCCGGCTCGAACATCAGCTGCACGTTCCAGCCGCGCGTCACCCGTTCGACCATCGCGCCATAGGCAGCCGGACTCGGCGGCACGGGCAGCGCCGGATCATAAGGTACACCAAGACCGCCACCCAGATCGGCCGTGCGAATATCGTGACCCGCCGCACGAAGGTCGGCAATCAGCGCGCCCACCTTGACGAAGGCCGCCTCCAGCGGCGCAAGATCGGTCAGCTGGCTGCCGATATGAACGGCGACGCCCTGCACATCGAGGCCGGGCAATGCGGCGGCGGCGGCATAGCTTGCCAGAGCCCGGTCATAGGGAATGCCGAACTTGTTTTCCGACTTGCCGGTCGAAATCTTGGCATGGGTGCCGGCATCGACATCGGGATTGATGCGATAGGCGACGGCCGCGCGCCTGCCCATGGAAAGCGCCACCTCGGAGAGCATTTCCGCTTCCGGCTCGCTTTCCAGATTGAACTGGAAAATGCCTGCTTCCAGTGCCTGGCGCATCTCCGTCGCCGTCTTGCCGACGCCTGAAAAGACGATGCGCTCCGCCGGGATGCCGGCCGCGACCGCGCGCAGCA
>JBEVMZ010000064.1:0-7453 GCA_040508335.1 Sphingobium sp. | reverse complement strand
TTCGCGTTCGGCGCATTGCTGACTTTGCCCATGGTCGAGGTCGCGCGGCGCTATGAAGGTATGAGGTCGGGGGCGGCTGGCTTTTTGGCCTTTGCCGTCATCGGACTGGCAAGCACGCTGTACGAGGTTTTCGAATGGCTGCTGACAGTCGTCGCGGCGGGGGGCACCGCGGACTATTATAATGGGCAGCAGGGTGACATGTGGGATGCACAAAAGGATATGGGGCTGGCCCTGCTCGGCAGCCTTTTGGCGCTGATCGTCGTCCGGCTGGCTCAGCTCGCAAGGAAGGATGCATGATGACAGACAGGCCGATGGAGAAACTGGAAATCCGGGGTTTGGGCGACCTGCCCATCGCCGTGCACGTCATGGGCGAAGGCCGCGACCTGGTGCTGATCCACGGCTATTTCTCCAACGCGCAGACCAACTGGGTTCGCTACGGCCATGCGGAAAAGCTGGCGGCGGCGGGCTTTCGCGTCATTATGCCGGATCTGCGCGGCCATGGCGAAAGCGGCAAGCCGCAGGACGCAGCCGCCTATCCGCGCGACGCGCTGACCGACGATGGCCTCGCTCTGGTCGAGCAGATGGGTCTGACGGATTATGACCTCGGCGGCTATTCGCTGGGTGCCCGCACGACGGCGCGGATGCTCGCGCGCGGAGCGACGCCGCGACGCGTCATCCTTTCGGGCATGGGCCTGGACGGGCTGACCGTGACGCAGGGCAATGTCGGCTATTATCGTCATGTGCTGGAAAATCTCGGTACGTTCGAGCGGGGCACGTCCCAGTGGATGACGGAGGCCTTCCTCAAGACGACGAAAGGCGATCCGGTCGCGATGCTCCACATATTGGGGACCTTTGCCGACACGCCGCGCGACGTCCTTGCCAATCTGCCTCAACCGGTGGCGGTCATCTGCGGCGCGGACGACAGCGAAAATGGCAGCGCTGCCGATCTCGCCGCGTTGCTGCCTCATGGCCGTCTCTACGAAGTGCCCGGCAACCATATGAATGCGGTCACCCGCAAGGAGCTGGGGCAGGCGATGGTCGATTTCCTGAGCGAGTGACCTTTACCGGAACGGGGGCTCGTTGAACGCCCGCAATTTGCGGCTATGCAGGCGCGCGCCTGCTTCCCGGAGCAGCTCGCAGGTCATCAGGCCGACGCGCAGATGGCTGGCGATCGCTTCCTCGTAGAAGCGGTTTGCCTGCCCCGGCAGCTTGAGTTCGCCATGGATCGGCTTGTCCGAGACACAGAGCAATGTGCCATAGGGCACGCGGAAGCGATAACCCTGCGCTGCGATTGTCGCCGATTCCATGTCGATGCCGACCGCGCGCGACAGGCTGAAGCGGAGCGCGGAATGCGAATAGCGCAATTCCCAGTTGCGGTCGTCGGTCGTGACCACCGTGCCGGTACGCAGTCGCCGCTTGAAATCCTCCCGGTTCCCGCCGCCCAATACAGCCTCCGCCGCATCCGCCAGCGCAACCTGCACCTCGGCGATGGCCGGCACGGGAATTTCTGGCGGCAGCACCTCGTCCAGCACATGATCGTCGCGCAGATAGGCGTGCGCCAGCACATAGTCGCCGATGCGCTGGCTGGGGCGCAAACCCCCGCAATGGCCGATCATCAGCCAGGCTTCCGGGCGTAGCACTGCCAGATGATCGCAGATCGTCTTCGCATTGGAAGGGCCGACACCGATATTTACCAGCGTCACGCCGTTCCCGTCGGGCGCGATCAGATGGTAAGCGGGCATCTGGTGCCGCCGCCATGCGCTGTCGGCGACCATGCGCGCGGGTTCAGCAGTCTCAGCGGTCACATAGACGCCGCCCGCGCCCGATAGCGCCGTATAGGGCGTCCCCTCCCGCTGCAGCTCAGCGCAGGCCCAGGACACGAACTCGTCGACATAGCGGTGATAGTTGGTGAACAGGATGTAGCGCTGCACATGTTCGGGCGGCGTGCCGGTATAATGGCGCAGGCGCGCGAGCGAGAAGTCGGTGCGCAGGCCGTCGAACAGCGCCAGTGGGCGGTCCCCGAGGGCGTCGGGGATGAAAAGGCCATCGGCGATTTCATCACCGATCTCCGCCAGCTCGGTCGCAGGGAAGTAGCGCGCCAGTTCGGTGGGTGGCGTTCCGTCGAGCGCGCCCATGTCCAGCCCATCGAGTACATAGGGAAAAGGGATTTGCTGCGTGCTGACGGCGGCTTCCACTTCCACGCCATAATCGCGCACGAGCAGGTCGATCTGTTCCGCCAGATAGTCGCCGAACATCGCCGGACGCGTGACGGTGGTCACATAGCGGCCGGGCTTCGACAGGCGGGCAAAGGAGCGGCCATAGGGCGGATCGTCGCTGTCGCGATGATGGGTGATGCGCAGTTCGGGATAGCAATAGCTTCCGTCAGTCCGCGCGCCGGCCGGGGGCGTGCTGCCATCGCGGGCGTAGGCGCGCATGGCGCTGCGGAGGTTGTCGATGGAGCGGGTGTAGAGTTCGTCAAGTTGCGCGACGATGGCGCGGCCGATGCTGGATGTCATGCGCGCTGGTTACCGCACTCCCATGACGGAAGAAAGACCGGCCCCGACGAGGGCCGGCCTTCTGCATCCTCAGATCTGACCCAGCATATGGTCCGCCGAGGAAACCCTATAATCGCCCGGCGCTTCGACGTTCAGTTCCTCGACCACGCCATCCTTGACGATCATCGAGAAGCGCTGGCCTCGCTCGCCCATGCCGAATTTGCTGCCGTCCATGGTGAGCCCAAGCGCGCGGACGAAATCGGCATTGCCATCAGCCAGCATCGTCACCTTGCCGCCTGCCTTGGCGGAATCCCCCCATGCGCCCATGACGAAGACGTCGTTGACGGCGGTGCAGGCGATTTCATCGACGCCCTTGGCCGTGAGAGCCTCCGCGCTGTCGACGAAGCCGGGCAGATGACGGGCGGAACAGGTCGGCGTGAACGCCCCGGGTACGGAGAAGAGCGCGACCGTGCGGCCGGCAAAATAGCTGTCGGAAGAAACAGGCTCCGGCCCGTTTTCCGTCAAGGTCGTGAAGGTGGCGGCGGGAATGCGGTCGCCCTTGGCTATGGTCATGGAAGCTCTCCTTATGCGGGTTGGCAGTGCGGGCAGGAGGTCGTGCCTGATGCAAAGCGTTTCAAGAGCGGGCCGGCATGTGCTTGGCTTGCCCGCCGCAGGGCCTATATTCGGCGGATGGATCAGCTTCGTTTCTTCGCAGGACGCTTTCTCCTTTCGCTTCCCGGCATGCAGGACAAGCGGTTCGATCATAGCGTCATCGCTCTATGCGTGCACGATGAGGATGGCGCGCTCGGCATCGCCGTTGGCGAGGAGATGGATGGGGTTTCCTTGCGCGATCTGCTCGAAAGCTTCGACATCGACGGATCGCAGGTGCCCGATCGCCCGGTGCTGCGCGGTGGGCCGGTCGAGCCGCGCCGGGGCTTCGTCCTCCATTCGCTCGACTGGGGCGGTCAGGAAATGCTTCAAGTCGGGGCAGGATGGGGCCTGTCGGGATCGCTCGATATCCTAAAGGCGATTGCCGAAGGGCGGGGGCCGAGCCGCTATCTCGTCGCTTTGGGCTATGCTGGCTGGGCTGCGGGACAGCTGGAGGAAGAGATGGCGGGCGACAGCTGGTTTCTAGGGCCTGCCGACGCCGACCTGCTGTTCGATGTTCCTGTCGCGAAGAAATGGACTGCCGCCTATGCCGCCGCCGGGGTGGATGCCTCGCATCTGGTGGGGGGTGCGGGTCTGGCCTAAGCTAGCATAGGCACATAAAGAAAACTTTATATGCATGTTGCCATCGTTCCGGCTGATTGGTAAGGCCACGCCATCACCGCTCGCGCGCTTTTTCGCGCAGCCATGCCTTACCGATTTTTGATGGAGACGCATCCGTGGCCACCGCAACGCTCGCCCAGGATTATGTGATCCGCGACATTTCCCTCGCCGCTTTCGGCCGCAAGGAAATGGACATCGCGGAAACCGAAATGCCCGGCCTGATGGCGCTTCGCTCCGAATTCGGCGCGTCGCAGCCGCTTAAGGGCGCGCGCATCACCGGGTCGCTGCACATGACGATCCAGACTGCCGTGCTGATCGAAACGCTGACCGCATTGGGCGCGCAGGTGCGCTGGGCGACCTGCAACATCTATTCGACGCAGGACCATGCCGCTGCCGCAATCGCCGCGTCGGGCCTGCCCGTCTTCGCGATCAAGGGCGAGAGCCTTGAGGAATATTGGGATTATGTGATCCGCATCTTCGACTGGGGTCAGGATGAGACGGCCAACATGATCCTCGACGATGGCGGTGACGCCACCATGTTCGCGCTCTGGGGCGCGCGGGTCGAAGCGGGTGAGGAGCTGTTCACGCCCGGTAACGAGGAAGAGGAAATCTTCGTCGCGACGCTCAAGCGCTTCCTCGCCGAACGTCCGGGATATCTCACCAAGACCGTTCAGACCATCAAGGGCGTGTCGGAAGAAACCACCACCGGCGTCCACCGCCTTTACGAGCTGTCGAAGAAGGGCAAGCTTCCCTTCCCGGCGATCAACGTCAACGACAGCGTCACCAAGTCGAAATTCGACAATCTCTACGGCTGCAAGGAGTCGCTGGTCGACGCGATCCGCCGCGCCACCGATGTCATGCTGGCCGGCAAGGTCGCCTGCGTCGCGGGCTTCGGCGACGTCGGCAAGGGATCGGCTGCCTCGCTGCGCAACGGCGGCGCGCGCGTGCTGGTGACGGAGGTCGATCCGATCTGCGCGCTTCAGGCGGCAATGGAGGGCTATGAGGTCGTGACGATGGAGGAGGCGGCAAGCCACGCCGACATCTTCGTCACCGCGACCGGCAATGAAGGCGTGCTGACCGTCGATCATATGCGCGCTATGAAGAATATGGCGATCGTGTCCAACATCGGCCATTTCGACAGCGAGATCGAGATTGCCGGCCTGTCCAACATGAAGTGGACCGAGATCAAGCCGCAGGTCGACGAGGTCGAATTCCCCGACGGCAAGAAGATTATCGTCCTGTCGAAGGGCCGGCTGGTCAATCTCGGCAACGCGACCGGGCACCCCAGCTTCGTCATGTCGTTCAGCTTCACCAATCAGGTGCTGGCGCAGATCGAGCTGTGGACCAAGAACGAACAGTATAAGAACGACGTCTATGTGCTGCCCAAGCATCTGGACGAGAAGGTCGCGGACCTGCATCTCGAAAAGCTCGGCGTGAAGCTGACCAAGCTGTCGAAGCGGCAGGCCGACTATATCGGCGTCAGCGTCGATGGGCCGTTCAAGCCGGATCACTACCGCTACTGATCACAGGAAGAAGGGCGGGCTGCCGACAGGGTGGCCCGCCGTTTTCATAGCAGCCGCATTTGCGCGCCCTCGGGCGGGCGGAAGAGATCGGTGCGCAGTTCCAGCCGCTGCCGGGTCAGGCCGGCCCGCGCGCGTGCCTTGGTGAAGCGCGTGCGGATAAGGTCGGCCCAGACCCCCTGACCGCGCATCCGGCTACCGAAGCCCGGATCATTATCACGCCCGCCGCGTAAGCTGCGGATGATATTCATCACCTTGTCCGCCCGGTCGGGATAATGTTCGGCAAGCCAGGCGCGGAACAGCGGCGCGACCTCATGCGGCAGGCGCACCGGAATGAAATGCGCGTCGCGCGCGCCCGCCGCCGCGACGGCCGCGACCAGCGCCTCTATCTCATGATCGGTGATCGCGGGGATGATCGGCGATATGCTCGCCGTCACCGGCACGCCCGCCTGCGCCAGCCGCCGGATCGCGTCCAGCCGCCGCTGCGGATGCGCCGCGCGCGGCTCCAGCGTACGGGCGACCTTAGGATCGAGCGACGTCACCGAAATCATCACCGCGACCAGATTGTCGCGCGCCAGTTCGGTCAGCAGGTCGAGGTCGCGCAGCACCCGGTCGGACTTGGTCGTGATGAACACCGGATGGCGGCATTCGAGCAGCACCTCCAGCACCTGCCTTGTGATCCGCCAGTCCTTCTCGATCGGCTGATAGGGATCGGGGTTGGTCCCCATGGCGATCGGCGACACGACATGGCTCTTTTTGCCGAGTTCCGCCCGTAGAAGCGCCGCCGCGTCGGGTTTGGCGAAAAGCTTCGTCTCGAAATCGATGCCGGGCGACAGGTCGTGGAACGCGTGCGTGGGCCGCGCGAAGCAATAGATGCAGCCATGCTCGCACCCGCGATAGGCATTGATCGACTGGTCGAAAGCGACGTCGGGAGAGGCGTTGCGCGCAATGATCGTGCGCGGTCGCTCCACCGTCACGCTGGTGCGCAGTCGCTCCGGCGCACCATCAATATCATCGCGGGCGTCGAGCCAGTCGCCCTCTGCCAGCCGCTCGGGCAGATTGAAGCGCCGGCTCTCGCCGTTCAGCGTTGCGCCTCTGCCTTTCTTGACGACCATGTCGCATTAGAACATATAGCGAACATATGCGCAAGTCTCACCCCGCCGACTTGGCCAGCCCCTTCGACAGTTGCAGCGCGCCGTTGAGCCGCGCGGCAGGGTCAGGCCACGCGCGATTGAGCACCAGCTTGCTGTCGGGCCGCAACCGGGCGATGCCGTCGAGACGCTGAATATAGGCGACGAGACCCGGGGGGTTGGGAAAGCGGTCCTCCTGAAAGCTGACCAGCGCGCCCTTTGCCCCGACATCGATCTTGGCGATGTTGGCCTTCATACAGTTCTGCTTGATTTCGATGATCTTGAGCAGATTTTGCGTCGGCGCAGGCAATTTGCCGAAGCGGTCGATCAGTTCCGCGGCGAACGACTCGAGACCCTGCCGATCCTCGACATCGTTGAGACGGCGATAGAGCGCCATGCGGAGGTCAAGGTCGGGCACATAATCCTCCGGGATCATGATCGGCGCATCGACGGTGATCTGCGGCGAGAAGCTGTCGCGCGGTTTCTCAAGACCCGCGCCGCCTGCTTTGGCTTCGAGGATCGCATCTTCCAGCATCGACTGGTAGAGTTCGAAGCCGACTTCCTTGATATGGCCAGACTGTTCGTCGCCGACCAGATTGCCTGCGCCGCGAATGTCCAGGTCATGGCTCGCAAGCTGGAAACCGGCGCCAAGCGTGTCGAGGTCCGAAAGAACCTTGAGCCGCTTCTGCGCCGTTTCGGTGATGATCCGGTTTTCCGGCGTCGTCATATAGGCATAGGCGCGCGTCTTGGACCGACCGACACGCCCGCGAAGCTGATAGAGCTGCGCCAAGCCGAAACGGTCGGCGCGATGGATGATCAGCGTGTTGGCGCTGGGAATATCGAGGCCGCTCTCCACGATCGTCGTCGACAGCAGCACGTCGTAGCGCTTGTCGTAAAAGGCCGACATGCGCTCTTCCACCTCGGTCGCGCTCATCTGGCCATGGGCGGTGATCGGCTTGATTTCGGGCACTTCGGTGCGCAAAAATTCTTCGACATCGGCAAGATCGGCGATGCGCGGCACGACGAAGAAGCTCTGCCC
>JBEVMZ010000056.1:0-18923 GCA_040508335.1 Sphingobium sp. | reverse complement strand
TGGAGCGGGTGAAGGGAATCGAACCCTCGTCACTTGCTTGGGAAGCAAAAGCTCTACCATTGAGCTACACCCGCATCTTGGCGCGCCGTGCGGGATGGCACAGTCCGGGGCGGTCGGTCAATCATCCTCTGCTGAGGTCCTGCCGACTCATTTGCGCGCCGGCCGCTTGGGCTCGCGCCCCAGCACTGCGCCGATATAGGCATGCTGCGCCAGTATATAGCCCGCCACCGTCATAGGCGCGGCCAGCAGGACGCCGGGCGGGCCGAACAATATGCCCGTCGCGATGACCGCGAACAGCAGGATCACCGGGGGCAGATCGACCGACTGTTTCTGCACCATCGGCTGAAGCACATTGCCTTGAATCTGCTGCACCAGCAGGAAGAGCGCCACGGTCCAGAGCGCGGTCGTTGGGCTTTGCGAAAAAGCGAGAAGGACGGCCGGGATCGCGGCGATGACGGGGCCGGCGAAGGGAATGAAGTCCAGCACGCCAGCGATGATGGCGAGCGCCAGCGCGGACGGCACGCCGAGCATGAACAGGCCGGCGGAGGTCAGGACGGCGACGCAGAGGCTGGAGAGGAGCTGGCCTTTTAGCCACTGTTTGAGCCCGCGCTCCCAATCTTCTAGCAGCCGGGTAGTGATCGGTTCGGCGGCACGGGGCACGAGGCGCAGTACGCCGCCGCGATAATATTCGGGTTGGGCGGCGAAGAAGATGGCGCCGGTGATGACCACGGCGACGTCGGCGATGAAGCCGCCGATCGCCACGACGAAGCCGCTTGCCCGGCTGAACAGGCCAGACGCCTGCTGCTCCAGCGAGCCTGAGAGTTTTCGCAGGTCATAGTCGATGCCCCAGCTGGCAAGCTGTTCCTGCATGCCGCTGGCCGCGCGGGGCAATTGGTCGCGCAATTCGCTGAACTGACCGGCGATCAGCCCGCCGAACATCCAGCCGAGCAGGCCGAAAAGAGCGAAGATGCCAAGGACGGCGACTGCCACGGCGAGCCCATCCGACAAGCCGAGGCGGGTCAGATGGCCGGCAATGACGCGCAGGATGACCGCCAGCACGACCGCTGCGAAGACGAGAAGAAGCAGATAGGTCAGCTTGACGAAAAGCGCCGCTACCCCCACGATCAGCAGCGCGATCAATATCCGCCGCGTGAAATCGGCGAGCGTCGTCTTCTCTGTCATTCAGTCCCCCGGATTTGCTCGGCCCTCAAACCCGGAACGCCGCCAACCGGTTCCCACCCGTAACGAACCTTCCTATTCGACCTGCCGTTTGGCGAGTTTCCGTGCCAGCGTGCGCCGGTGCATGCCAAGGCGCCGTGCCGTTTCCGATATATTGAAATCGCTGTCCTTGAGCGCGGCATGAATATGCTCCCATTCCAGCGTCTTTATCGACGTAGGGCGGGGCGCGACGGGGATGCCGGGATCGCCCTGCGCCTTGGCAAAGGCGGCTTCGATATCGTCGGTATTGGACGGCTTGGCGAGATAATGGGATGCGCCCAGCTTGATCGCCTCAACCGCCGTCGCGATGCTGGCGAAGCCGGTCAGGACGACGATCAGCATCTCGGGATCATGGGTATGGAGCGTGGCGACGCATTGAAGCCCCGACTGGGTGCCGAGCTTGAGATCGACGACGGCATAGCCAGGATCATGCTCCTCCAGCAGGGCGGCGAGCGCGTCGGGGCTGTCGGCGACCACGACTCCGTAGCCGCGCCGCTCGAACGACCGCTTGAGCGTGCGCGCGAACGCGGCGTCATCCTCCACAATGACGAGCTGTCTCGGCGCGTTCATGCCAGTGTCTCCCGGCCGAGGCCCAGCGTCGCGAAGGGCAGGCTGAGCGTCACCATCGCGCCGCCATCGGCCGCATTGCGCGCGTCCACGCTGCCGCCCAGCTTGCGCACGACATTGACGACGAGGAAGAGGCCGAGGCCGCCGCCCTCGCGCCCCTTGCTGGAGCGATAGGGCTTGCCGAGATCGGCCAGCATTTCGGCGCTGAAGCCGCGCCCGTCGTCGAGCACCAATATGTTGAGGCCATGGGCATCGCGCCCGACGATCATATCGATGCGCGACGCCCCCGCTTCACGCGCATTGTCTAGCAGATTGCCGACCGCCTGCCGGATGACCGGGTCGGCGACGATGGCGGGGAAGTCATGCGGACCGAAGTCGCAATTGAGCGCGACGTCGGGCCACGCCTCTCGCCAACGGGCGGCGATGTCCCGGAAAAAGGCACGCACGTCCGTCACTTGTGGCGCTTCGCCGCGCGCCTCGCCCGAGGACAAGAGGATGCCGGTGACGATCGCCTTGCACCGATCGACCGCCGCCTGCATCTCCCTGACTTCCTCGACCAATGCCGGGTGCGCGGTGATTTCGGGCATGGTCCGCCAATCGCCCAGCGCCACGGCGATGGATGCTAGTGGCGTGCCCAGTTCGTGCGCCGCGCCGGACGCCAGCAATCCCATTCGCACGATATGCTCTTCCTCCACGGCCCGCTGGCGCAACTGGGCGAGATAGGCGTCGCGCGCGGTCAGATTGCGGGTGACGCGCGTCATGAACAGGACCAGCAGCACTGCGATCATCAGCAGGCATATCCAGGCGCCTGCGATGTGCAGATCGAATAATTGCCCGGCCCATGGCGGCGTCAGCGCCAAAGGCACGTAGCTTTGCGACAGCAGCCCGGCGCAGACCGCCGACACAAGGACGATGCCCCAGACCCCCCATCGCGTCAGCAGTACCGCGGCAAGCGCCACCTGAAGCAGATAAAGCGAGATGAAGGGGTTGGTCGCCCCGCCGCTCATGTAGAGCTGCGCGGTCAGCGACAGCACGTCGAAGAGCAATGCGAGAAAAAGCTCGGCATGCGCCACATCCTCGCGCCGCCGCAGGATGGCGAGGCTGGCGAGATTGACTCCCGCCGCGATGCAGGGGACGAGCAGCATCGGCAGGAGGGGGAGGGCGATCCCCATCGCGAAATGGACGATCAGGATGGTCGCGACCTGTCCGACGATCGCGATCCAGCGCAACTGGACGAGCAGCGCCATATTCTTGCGGCCGGCGGCATCGGCTGGCCATTGGCTGGGCAGCCAGGCCGTCACGTGCGCCGCGCTCTACGTTCCTCGATCATGACACGAATGTAGGCCGCCGCCACCATCGCCGCCAGCACGAACCATGTGATCGCATAGCCAAGATGATTGTCGGAGAACGTCAGCACGGTCAGCCCGCCAATGGGAAAGCTGTAGCCGCCGCTGCCTTCCGCATCGATGAAATAGGGCGCGATCAGCCCCTTGAGTCGCTGCGCCTGCGCGATGGCGGCGACGTCGCGTGAATACCAGCGGCTTTGCGCGGCGTCGTTGGCGCGCAGGAAGCCGCCGCCCGGCTCGCTCATGCGGATGAGGCCGGTAACGCGCACAACGCCTTGCAGTCGGTCGTATCGCGCCTTCTGCTCGGGCGGCACGAATCCGCGATTGACGAGCAGGGTGAAGCCATCAGCGGCAAGCGGCGTCATCACCCAGTAGCCGGCGCCCCGCGCCGTCGATGCCTGCACCAGCACCGCGCGGTCGTGAAGGAAGCGCCCCTGCGCGATCACGCGGCGATAGGCGTCGCCTTCGTTTGCCATTTTCGGGGCGGGGACCGGGGCCGCGCCGACCCGGCTTTCGATCTGCGCGACGAGCGCATGCTTCCAGTGTATGCGCTGCACCTGCCACAACCCGAGCGCCGTCAGTCCGGCGAAGAGAGCAAGCGCGGTCAGCGTTCCAACGACTAGGAAGGCAGCCGAGCGCCGCCTTCGCGGGTTCACGGCATCTGGCTCATGTCGTGCACCATGCCCGCGTCGCCATGCGGCATCATGTTGGTATTGAGATGGTGCATCACCCACATCGAGCCGGCGAGCGTGATGACCACCAGCACCAGCGTGAAGATCAGCGCCATGAAGGTCCAGCCGCCTTCGCTGCGCGTGTTCATATGGAGGAAGAAGATCATGTGGACGACGATCTGAACGGCGGCGAAGCCGACGATGATGAAGCCCGTCGTGCGGGGTGCGAGCACTTCGCTCATCACCAGCCAGAAGGGGATCGCCGTCAGGATCACCGACAGCGCGAAGCCGATCATGTAGCTGCCATAGCTGCCATGATCATGCGTTTCGTCATGATGATGTTCGGCGTAGGTGTCCTGGTGCGCGCTCATCGCAGCATCCCCATGAGATAGACGAAGGTGAAGACGCCGATCCAGATGACGTCGAGGAAATGCCAGAACATCGACAGGCACATCAGCCGCCGCATGTTTGCGGGAATCAGCCCCTTCATACCGACCTGCACCATCAGCACGATCAGCCAGATGAGGCCAAAGGTGACGTGCAGGCCATGCGTGCCGACCAGCGCGAAGAAAGCCGACAGGAAGCCCGACCGCATCGGCGTCGCGCCTTCGTGGATCAGGTGGGCGAACTCGTACAGCTCGATGCCCAGAAACGCCGCGCCGAACAAGCCGGTGACCCCGAGCCAGCCGATCGTCGCCCCGCCACGTCCTTTGGCGCTCGCCAACATGGCAAAGCCATAGGTGATCGAGGAAAAGAGCAGCATCGCCGTATTGATCGCGACCAGATTGAGGTCGAACAGGTCGCGCGGCCCCGGCCCTGCGGCGAAGCTGCCGCTCAGCACCGCATAGGTCGCGAACAGGCAGGCGAAGATGAGGCAGTCGCTCATCAAATACATCCAGAAGCCGAGCGACGTGCTCGACCCCTCGGGATGATGCGGCTCCTCCGCCAGATGGTAGAGCGGCGCGCCGTGCGCGTCGAGATAGGGATTGGGTGCCTGGGTGGCCATCGTCACTTCCCCGCCGCCAGCGCAAGCTGCGCCGTGCGCGCCTGTTCGATCCGCACCACCTCTTCTTCGGGGACATGGAAGTCGCGCCTGTAATTGAACGTATGGCCGATCGCGACGGCAAGAATCCCCAGGAAACTCGCGCCCGCCAGCCACCACATGTACCAGATCATGCCGACCGAGAAGGCGATGGAGAGCGCGCCGAGGATCACGCCGGTGGCGGTGTTGCTGGGCATGTGGATGCTGGTGAAACCGCTTGTGGGACGCTGATAGCCCCGCTTCTTCATGTCCGCCCATGCGTCGCCGTCATGGGCGACGGGGGTGAAGGCGAAATTATAGTCCGGCGGCGGCGAGCTGGTCGCCCATTCGAGCGTGCGCCCGTCCCACGGATCGCCGGTCACGTCCTTCAACGCCTCGCGATTGCGGATCGAGACGTAGAACTGGATGAACATGCAGGCGATGCCCGCCGCGATCAGGAACGCGCCGAAGGCCGCGATCTGGAACCAAATCTGTAGGCTCGGGTCGTCGAACACCCGCATCCGCCGCGTCACGCCCATGAGGCCAAGGACATAGAGCGGCATGAACGCGGTCCAGAAACCCATGACCCACAGCCAGAAGCTGTAGACGCCCCAGCGCTTGTCCAGCTTGAACCCGAACGCCTTGGGCCACCAATAGTTGATCGCCGCGAACAAGCCGAACAACACGCCGCCGATGATCACATTGTGGAAATGCGCGATCAGGAACAGAGAATTGTGCAGAACGAAGTCGGCCGGCGGCACCGCGAGCAGCACGCCGGTCATGCCGCCGACGACGAAGGTCAGCATGAAGGCGACGGTCCACATCATCGGCAGCTCGAAGCGGATGCGACCGCGATACATGGTGAAGAGCCAGTTGAAAATCTTCGCGCCCGTCGGGATCGAAATGATCATCGTCGTGATGCCGAAGAAGCTATTGACGCTCGCGCCCGACCCCATGGTGAAGAAATGGTGCAGCCACACGAGGTAGGACAGGATGGTGATGACCACCGTTGCATAGACCATCGACGTATAGCCGAACAAACGCTTGCCGCAGAAAGTCGAGGTAACTTCGCTGAACACGCCGAACAGAGGCAGGATCAGGATATAGACTTCGGGATGGCCCCAGATCCAGATCAGGTTCACATACATCATGGGGTTGCCGCCCATGTCGTTGGTGAAGAAGGCCGTGCCGACATAGCGGTCGAGGCTGAGCAGCGCGAGAACCGCAGTCAGCACCGGGAAGGCCGCGATGATCAGCACGTTGGCGCAGAGCGAGGTCCAGACGAAGATCGGCAGCTTCATCATCGACATGCCCGGCGCGCGCATCTTGACGATCGTGGCGACCAGATTGATGCCCGATAGCAGCGTGCCGATGCCTGCAATCTGAAGGCCCCAGATATAATAATCGACGCCGACGCCCGGCGAATAGGCGATGCCCGAAAGCGGCGGATAGGCGAGCCAGCCGGTGCGCGCGAATTCGCCCACGAACAGCGACATCATCGTGATGACCGCGCCTGCGGTCGTCATCCAGAAGCTGAAATTATTGAGGAACGGGAAACTGACGTCGCGCGCGCCGATCTGGAGCGGGATCAGATAGTTCATCAGGCCGGTGATGAGCGGCATCGCGACGAAGAAGATCATGATGACGCCGTGCGCCGTGAAAATCTGGTCGTAATGATGGGCGTTCAGATAGCCTTCGGAGCCATTGAAGGCCATCGCCTGCTGCAACCGCATCATGATCGCATCGGCAAAGCCGCGCAGGAACATGATGAGGCCCAGGATCATGTACATAATGCCGATGCGCTTATGGTCCACGGTCGTGAACCAGTCGCGCCACAGCCAGCCCCACAGCCGATATTTCGTGACCGCGCCCAGCACGACCACGCCGCCCAGCACCACCATTGCGAAGGTGCCGATCAGGATCGGCTCGTGAATCGGAAAGGCGCTCCAGTCCAGCCGACCGAAGATCGTCTTCCAGATGCCGCTATTTTCAGATGCCGGATGGGGGGACATGGGCCTCAGAGCCTATCGTAAAGGGGGAGGGCGTGGCGCCCTGAATCGAGATGATGGCGGGGATTGCCGGTTCGCTTAATGTCCATGATGCCCCTCATGCCCGTCGGCATCTTTTTGGCGCGGCGCTTCATTGCCCTGCGCGGCAGGCGTATTGCGCGCGGCAGGGGTCATGCCGGCAGGCTGCGCGATCTCGCCCTTGCGGCCGGCCTCCTGTGGATGGAAGCCGCCGACATCGATCGTCCCGTCATGTCGCAGCCCTGCGGTCTCGCGCGCCGATTCCTTGCCAGCGCCGCCGCGCATGTCGGTCATCATCACCTCGTCCATGCAACGCTTGCCCGGCTGTGCGCACATGTTAAGCGCGGCGTGGAACAGGCGGGGCGCGACGCTGCCGAAATACATCGGCTTCACCTTTTCGCTGGGCTGCTCCAGCGACACATAGGTCGCGCGGTCGAGCGCAGGGCCGCGCTTCGCCTGCGCGACCCAGCGCTCGAAGCCCGCCTCGTCCAGCGCCCTGAAGCGGAAGCGCATGTGGGAAAAGCCGGCCCCCGAATAGTTGGAGGACATGCCCTCATAAGGGCCCGGCCGGTTGGCGACGGCGTGCAGCTTCGTCTCCATGCCCGGCATCGCATAGATCTGGCCGGCGATGGCGGGCACGAAGAAGCTGTTCATGATCGTCGAGGAGGTCAGGCGGAAAGCGATCGGCCGGTCGACGGGCGCGGCCATCTCGTTGACCGTCGCGATGCCCAGCTCGGGATAGATGAACAGCCATTTCCAGTCCATCGCCACCACCTGAACTTCGAGCGGACGCATTTGCGGCGTCACCTTGCGCTTGGCGTCCAGCCGCTCGATCGGGCGATAGGGGTCGAGCAGATGCGTGCTGGTCCAGGTGATCGCGCCCAGCGCGATGATGATCAGCAGCGGCGCGGACCAGATCAGCAGCTCAAGGCTGGTCGAATGATCCCAGTCGGCGTCATAATCCTTAGCCTGCGCGGCGGCGCGATATTTCCATGCGAACCAGATGGTGAGTGCCATCACCGGCAGGATGATGAGCAGCATCAGCCCGGTCGAGATGAGGATCAGGTTGCGCTGCTGCACGGTGACATCGCCCGCCGGGTTCATCAGGACCCAGTCGCACGCGCCGAGCGGCAGCAGGGCCGGCAGCATCGCGAATCGCGAGAGTTTGCGGAGCAGGGCGCGTCGATCGGCGGTCATGGCAATCCCTCTACTGGCTGGCGCGGTGCCGGGGACATTGGACCTTTTGTCCTATCCCATGCCCCATGTAAAACAGGGCATGGCGGTTTCGACCTTGCGGAATTGGATTCGCCGCGCAACGATGCGTGCCGGCGGTTCGTTCCGATGCAGATGAAAGCGCGCCCCGACCGATGACAAGCGTAAGCACGACGCCCAGTTCGACAAGCATGGAACGCGACGCGCGGGCCGTGACCGCGCGGGACAAGAAGGTCGCGCCGGGCGAGATCGCGATCGGCGTCATCATCGGGCGGACGTCGGAATTTTTCGACTTCTTCGTCTATGCGATCGCATCGTGCATCGTCTTTCCAGCGCACGTCTTCCCGCAACTGACGCCGCTGGAAGGCACGCTCTGGTCGTTCGCGATCTTCGCGCTCGCCTTCATCACCCGCCCGATCGGGTCGGTCGTCTTCATGGCAGTGGACCGGCAATATGGACGCGGGGTGAAGCTCACCATCGCATTGTTCCTCCTGGGCGGATCGACGGCGGCCATTGCCTTCCTGCCCGGCTATGAAACGATCGGCATCTGGTCGGCCGTGCTCCTTGCCTTGTTCCGCGCCGGCCAGGGCTTCGCGCTCGGCGGCAGCTGGGACGGGCTCGCCTCGCTCCTGTCGCTCAACGCCCCGCGCCGTCGTCGTGGCTGGTATGCGATGATGCCGCAGGTCGGCGCGCCGATCGCGTTGTTGGTGGCGAGCGGCCTTTTCGCCTATTTCATCTCCACGCTCAGCCGCGCCGACTTCCTCGACTGGGGCTGGCGCTATCCCTTCTTCGTCGCCTTTGCGATCAACGTCGTGGCGCTGTTCGCGCGGCTGCGCATCGTCGTCACCCATGAGTTCGAGCGATTGTTCCAGACGCGCGAGCTTCAGCCCTCGCCGGTCCGCCAGACGCTGCGCAGCGACGGGCGCAACATCATCATCGGTGCGTTCGCGCCGCTTGCCAGCTTCGCGCTTTTCCACATGGTGACGGTCTTCCCGCTGTCCTGGATCGCGCTCAACACCAACGAACCGCTTGAACGCTTCCTCGTGATCGAGATGGTCGGCGCGTGCGTCGGCATTCTCGCCATCGTCGTGTCGGGCTTCGTCGCGGACATGGTCGGGCGGCGTTCGCTGCTTGGCTATTCGGCGATCGGCATCGGCCTGTTCAGCGTCGCCGCGCCGCTGCTGCTGTCGGGCGGCGAGCTTGCCGAAGTGGCGTTCATGGTACTGGGCTTCATCCTGCTGGGCCTCAGCTTCGGTCAGTCGTCGGGCATCGTCGCAGCCAATTTCTCGACCGCTTCGCGCTATACCGGCTCGGCGCTGACGTCCGACCTTGCCTGGCTGGTGGGCGCGGGCTTCGCGCCGCTGGTGGCGCTTGCATTGTCCGAAAGTTTCGGGCTGGCGGCGTCGGGCGCCTATCTCCTGTCCGGCGCTATCGTCACGGGCGTGGCACTCTTCATCAACAAGGAACTGGCCGCGCGCGAGCGTTAGAGCTTAGCCGCCTTGCGAATCCGGGCGAGCGCCTTGCGGTCGAACCAGCCGGTCGGCAGCGGCCGGGGCGACCAGCGCGGCAGCCAGGCGGGATAGAGGTCCGAGAGACGCCGGGGCAGGCCGCCCGGCCCTTCGCGCGTCATGATGTCGGACACGATCCGGTTCTGATAATAGCGAACCGAATAGTTGATCATGCGCCGATAATGGATTGCCCATGTCACCGGCTTCCACAGGCTCACCGGCTCGCATAGAAATCCCGCATCCTCGCAATAGAGGATGCGTCCCCGATCCCACTCCGCGTCGCGGCCGAGCGCGGTATGCGCCCAGGCGCCCACCAGCCCGTCGTCGCCGATCAGGTCGTCGGGCACGCGATATCCACCTTCGCGCACGGCCGCGGTGAAGCGCCCCGACAGCGCGTAGAGATCGCCGAACACGCCGCCGTCATCCTTCAACTCTTCGCGATAGACTTGCATCAGCCGTCCGTTCGCGGGAAGTCCGGCGGCGGCCGTGGCCTCAGGGTGCTGCGCCAGAGCATCGACCAGCGCGTCGACCGATCCCGCCACGATCTGCGCATCGCCGTCCAGCAGCACGACCGCGCTTTCCTCGCCGGTCAGCAAGTCGTGGATGAAATGGTTCCAGGTGCGCGACTTGCCGCCCTGCGCGATGTCATGGATGAGAACATTGGCACGACTTTCCGCCGCTTCCCGCGCGCGCTCGGCGGTGCGATCGGTCGAGCCGTTGACCAGCACATGAAACAGCGTGTTCGCCCGGTCGAGAGGCAGCGAAGCGAGGCAGGCGGCGATGCGCCGTTCCTCCTGATGCGCAAAGATGCCGACGGCGACGGACATAACGTTCTTACCGGAAATCCCAGCCCTGCTCGCCATGTTCGGCGGCGTCGAGTCCCTGCGCCTCGGCCTGTTCACTGGGGCGCAACGGCACGACCATGGCGACGATCAGCGCGGCGATCGCGCTGCCGACCAGCGCCCAGAGTGCAACTGCGACGATGCCGATCACCTGTCCCGTGAGCAGGGTCGCGACGCCAGCGCCTTCGATCCCGACGCCGCCCATCAGCGGGTGGGAGAGGGCGGGCAGCAGGAGCAAGCCGGTGACGCCGCCCAACCCGTGGATCGCAAAGACATAGGCCGGATCGTCGATCCACCGCTTGGCGACCCCTGCGCCGACACGGCAGGTGATCGCGCCGATCACGCCGGCCATCATCGCACCGCCCGCGCCGATCAGCGCTGCCGAGGCCGAGGCGGTGACAAGGCCGGCGAGCGCGCCGGAGACGAAGCCGGAGGCGCTGACCCGGCGCAGCAGCAGCCGGTCGAGCAACGCCCACATCAGCGCGCCCGCGCAGGCGGCGAAATGGCTGTTGAGGATGGCGACGGCGGCGTCATCAGTGGCGCCCAGCGCCCAGCCGCCGACGATTCCCGCCCAGCCGACCCAGACAAGCGCGCCGCCGCTCAGTGCCAGAGCAGGGGAATGGGGACCGGTCGGCTCGGTGCGCGCGCCCGCGACCAGCGCCAGCGCCAGCGCGGAAAAGCCCGCCGTCACATGCAGCACCAGCGCGCCGGCATAGTCCAGCGTACCATGCTCGGCGAGCCAGCCACCACCCCAAACCCAGTGCGCGACCGGCGCATAGACCATCAGCGCCCATAGCGGCGCGAAGAACAGGAACCAGCCCAGCCGTGCCCGCTGCGCCACCGCGCCCGCCAGCAGGCCTGCCGCAAACAGCGCCAGCATCATCTGGAACAGTACGAAGGCCGATTCCGGCACCGTCAGTCCTTCGCGTAGCGCCGTGAGGTTGCCGAGCATCAGGTTGGTCGCCCCGCCCAGCCATCCGCTGCCGGGCGCAAAGGCGAGGCTGTAGCCCGACGCCGCCCACACCAGCGAAACGCCCGCGACGATGCCAAGGCCCTGCGCCATGACCGTCAGCACGTTGCGCGCGCCCGCCTGCCCGCCATGACGCAGCAGCAGGCCCGGCAATCCCGCAAGCAATATCATCAGCGCGCAAAAGATCATCCACGCCGTGTCCCCGCTGTCGGCGACCGCGACCTGTGCATGGGCCGCTTGCGGCATGAGGGACAGTCCGGCGATCAGGAGAGCGGGAAGGCGCATGGGGTCGTTCGCTTTCGGGAGGTATGCCTGTCTGCCTAGGCCGGGCAGGGTAAACACTTCGATAAGGACGGGTGTACGCCCAGCCTAATAATCCTCGCCGCCGCAGGCGATGCGGCCGGTGCCGCGATTGACGACGATGCAGGCGGCCTTGCCCGTCACAATGACGTCGCCCGCGCCCGATGCCGTCACCTTCGCGGTCACGGCGGCGTCTAGACGGATGCTGCCCGGCCCTTCGTTGCCGACCGTCGCATTGCGGATATGCAGGCCCTCCGCCGCGACCGAGCCGGGACCGGTGACGCGGATGGTCGCGGTCCCGGCGCGCCCGGCCAGTGCCACCTTGCCGCCGCCCGCCAAGGCGACATTCAACTGATCGACCGCGACCGCCGCGACCGCGACATCGCCATTGCCGCCAGATACGATCTCCGCCCGCAGCCCTGCGAGCCGGTTGACCGTGATCGATCCGCCACCGACAAGAATGATCCGGTCGAGCATCCCGGTCGAAAGACTGATCGTCGCGCGTCCGCCGCTCTTGCCGCCGCCGTTGGACGCCGCCCGCACCGCCCGGACGACGAGCAGCCGTCCCGACACATCGAGCCGCAGCCGCTCGAGCATGTCGGCGTCGCCCTCCGCCCGCGCCGATGCGCCCTTGCCGGTTATAAGGTTGACCGTCACCGGCGCTTCCACCCGGATCGCGTCGAAGCTGGTGATGCTGAAGCCCCGCGTCGCGGCATGCGCGTCTGACGGCAGCGCGCCGGCGCTCCCGATGGCCCAGAGCGTGGCCGCCACGCACCGCCGTGTTCGATCCTGCATAGCCTGTCCTCGTCCCCGCCGGTGGGCGATAAAGCGTGCCTCCCCTTGCCTGAGGGAAAGGAGATGGGCACGATAGCAGGTTCCCGCTTAGCAGGAACCAACGACCATGCGCTTCATTCTTCTCGCCCTGATGTCCCTGATGCTGACCATCGGACCGGCGCGGGCTGAGGACAATCGCGCGGCGGACTGGTGGAGCCATGCGCGTACCCTGGCGAGCGACGAATATGAGGGGCGCGCCGCCGGATCGCCCGGCTATGATCGTGCCGCCGATTATGTGATCGGCCAGTTTCGCACGATCGGCCTGCGCCCGGCGGGCACCGATGGGTATCGCCAGCGGGTCGCCTTCACGCAGCAGACCATCCTCGCCCAGGGCAGCAGTGCCGCACTGATCGGTGCATGTGCCCGCACGCCGCTGGCCATGCCCGCCGATCTCATCCTTTCGGGCGCGGGCGGCCCTGTGCCCGAGCGCATCGACGCGCCGCTCGTCTTCGCCGGCTATGGCCTTCACCTGCCCGAAGCGGGTCATGACGATTTCGCGGGGCTCGACCTTGCGGGCAAGATCGTCGTCGTCCTCTCCGGCGGCCCGGCGAAGCTGTCAGGCGCGCTCAAATCCCATGCCCGGTCGGAACGGACGGCGTGGCTGGCGGCTCGGGGCGCGGTTGGCCTCATCCAACTGGTGACGCCGGGCCAGGTTGAAATTCCCTGGGAGCGCCGAATCGCGCTCGCCGCCGCGCCTGCTCTCTATTTCGAGGACGCCAGCTTGCGCGACAGCGATGCGCCCTTCTTCAATGCCCAGATGGACCCTGCAAAATCGAAACTATTGTTCGAGGGATCGGGCAAGGATTTCACCGCGATCGCCGCCGCAGCGGACGTCTCCGCACCCGTGCCCGTCTTCCCGCTCGCGCAGCGGCTCCAGGCGCGCATCGCGGCCCAGCGGGCGAGCCTTGCGTCCGACAATATCATCGCTGTCCTGCCAGGCTCCGACCCTGAACTCGCCCATGAGCATGTCGTCCTGTCCGCGCATCTCGACGGCTATGGCATCGGCACGCCGATCCGGGGCGACGCCATCTATAATGGGGCGTTCGACAATGCGGCGGGCGTCGCAAGCCTGATCGAAATCGCCCGCGCGCTCAAGGCGCGGAAAGACAGGCCCCGGCGTTCCATCCTCTTCGCCATCGTTACGGCGGAAGAGAAAGGCCTGCTCGGCGCGCGCTATTTCGCCGCGCGGCCGACCGTGCCCAAGCAAAGCCTCGTCGCCAATCTCAATTTCGACATGGCGCTCCCGATCTTCCCGCTGGTGGCCGTCACGCCTATCGGCCACGACCAGAGCACGCTCGACGGCCATGCCAAGGCGGTCAGCCGGGCGATGAGGCTTCCGATCTGGCCCGATCCTTTTCCGGAGCGCAACAGCTTCACCCGCTCCGACCAATATGCCTTCATCCGCGAAGGCATTCCCGCGCTTTTCTTCAAATTCGGGTTCAAGGCCGGCACGCGCCAGGCGCAGGCGGAAAAGACATGGCGCGCCACCATCTACCATTCGCCGTTCGACGACGCGAACCAGCCGGTGATGGCGGCCGAGTCGGTCAAGCTCAACGACTATGTCGCCGCCGTGGCCCTGCGCGTCGCCAATGCGCCAAACCGGCCGGCATGGAATCCCGGCAGCTTCTTCAAGCGATTCGCGCAATAGGCGGCCGGTGCTTGATCTGGGACTGACCGCGCCCTAGGTCGGCGGCCATGACCAACGCCTCCTATCCCGCGCTGCGCCTGCGCCGCACCCGTGCGTCCGTCTGGAGCCGGGCGATGCACGCGGAAAATCGCCTTTCGCCCGCCGACTTCATCTGGCCGCTCTTCGTGACCGAGGGGCAGGGGGTGGAGGAGCCGATCGCCGCGCTGCCCGGCGTGTCGCGCTGGTCCGTGGACGGCGTCGTGAAACGGGCCCGCGAAGCGCGTGACGCGGGTATTCCTTGCCTTGCGCTCTTCCCCAATACGCAACCCGACAGGCGCAGCGACGATGGGACCGAGGCGCTGAACCCCGACAATCTGATGTGCCGCGCGATCCGCGCGATCAAGGACATGGTGCCCGACATCGGCGTGCTGACCGACGTCGCGCTCGATCCCTATACCGCGCACGGTCAGGACGGGCTGCTCGACGCGTCGGGCTATGTCGTCAACGATGCGACGGTGGAAATATTGATCGCCCAGTCGCTCAATCAGGCGGCGGCGGGCGCCGACATCATTGCGCCCAGCGACATGATGGACGGCCGCGTCGGCGCGATCCGCGCAGCGCTGGAAGGCGACAGCCATCACAATGTGCAGATCATGGCCTATGCGGCCAAATATGCGAGCGCCTTCTACGGTCCCTTCCGCGATGCCGTCGGCTCGCGCGGGTTGCTCATAGGCGACAAGAAGAACTACCAGATGGACCCCGCCAACGCGCAGGAGGCGCTGCGCGAAGTCGCGCTCGATCTGGCCGAGGGCGCCGACAGCGTCATGGTGAAACCCGGCCTGCCTTATCTCGACATCGCAACACGGGTGAAGGAGCGGTTCGAAGTGCCGGTCTTCGCCTATCAGGTGTCGGGGGAATATGCGATGATCGAGGCGGCGGTGGCGGCAGGCGTGGGGGATCGCGACGCGCTGGTCCTCGAAACGCTGCTCGCCTTCAAGCGGGCGGGCTGTTCCGGCGTGCTCACCTATCACGCGCTCCATGCCGCGCGGTTGCTCGGCTGACACCGCGCTTGCCCTGGCGTCGCTTCTCTCCCACTATGACGTCATGATTGAAGACAAAAACCATCCGGGTGTCACCATCCTGCCCTTGGGCGGCAAGACGCCGTACATCCACCCCAGCGCCTTCGTCGCGCCGGGGTGCCACATCATCGGCGATGTCGAGATCGGCGAAGACGCCAGCATCTGGTATAATTGCGTCATTCGCGGCGACGTGAACAGCATCCGCATCGGGGCGCGCACGAACATCCAGGACGGCAGCGTCGTCCATTGCGACAGTGCGACGCCCGAACGGCCTGAAGGCTGGCCGACGATCATCGGCGAGGATGTGCTGATAGGTCATATGGCAATGGTGCATGGCTGCGTGCTGGCCGACCGCGCCTTTGTCGGGCTGGGCGCGATCGTCATGACCGGCTGTCGGCTGGAAAGCGACGCCATGCTGGCCGCAGGCGCGATGCTTTCGCCCAACAAGACGGTGCCGCATCGCCAGCTATGGGCCGGTCGTCCCGCGCGGTTCATGCGCGACCTGCCGGACCGGGCGCTGATTGACATGCGGCAAGGCGTCGAACATTATGTTCATAATGCGAAGGCGCATAAGGGCGCGATCAAGGCGGTGCAGGGTTAGCGAGCGTCTTCGCGGCAAACAGGCCCGTCTGCTGATCGGGACAATGTAAAAGCGAATTCAGGGCTGGCGCAATCGTCCCTTGAGCGCGTCGATGCGGTCGTTCTGCCCATCCACGATGGCAAGTGCGCGCGTCCGCGCGGCCTCGATTGCCTCAACGCCGCCACGCGCATCGCCGCTGGCGATTGCGTTTTCGCGCTGCACATAGAGCGTGTCGAGACTGGCAAGCGCGGACACGCTGTCATTGCGCGCCGATTCCAGACCGCTGATGGCGAGCTGGGCCGCGATCCACGGCTCGCTCGAAACAGCAGCGGCCGATGCGGCGCGGGCAGCGCGCTCGGCGGCGGCATAGCCCTTGTCGAATGCATTGCCCCCGGCTTCCGCCTGCGCCAGATGCCGCGCGACTTCGGCGTCGAGGGACGGATCGGCCGCGACGGGCAAGGGCGCAGCAGCAGGGGCTGCGACCGGCGCATTTTCGACCGCTCGACGCGCGAGCGATGGATAGGACCCTTGTCCCGCGCCCCCGGCGCAACCGGACAGCAAGAGAGCGATGGCGGTCAGCAGGCGGCGTGCGATCATCGCGTGCATTTAGGCGGTAAGAACGCCTCGCGCAATAAGGCTGGCCTGATCCGTCACCCGCGCAATCCCGTCGCCGCGCGGGCCAAAGCCTCAATCCGCGCAGGATCGACCGGCCCCTTGGGCACGACCCAACTTCCGCCGACGCAGGCGACGAATGGTTCGGCGAGCCAGGTGGACGCACTGTCCGCCGTGATACCGCCCGTCGGGCAGAAGCGCGCTTCCGCCAGCGGCGCGGCCAGTGCTTTCAGCGCAGGCAGGCCGCCCGATGTCTCGGCGGGAAAGAATTTGAAGCGGGTAAGCCCCATGTCGAGCCCGCGCATGATGTCGCCCGCCGTCGCCGTGCCCGGCATAAACGACACATCGGCCTCAATCGCCGCCCGACCGAGCGGCTCCGTCAGGCCCGGACTGACGACGAAGCGCGCGCCTGCCGCCAATGCCGCCTCCAACTGCGCCGGGTTGAGCACGGTGCCGGCGCCGACCACCGCGCCCTCGACCTGGCTCATCTCGCGGATCACGTCGAGCGCGGCGGGCGTGCGCAGCGTGACTTCCAAGGCGCGCAACCCGCCCGCGACCAGTGCCCGCGCGATCGGCAGCGCGTCTTCCACCCGCTCCACCACCAGCACCGGGATCACCGGGGCCAGCCCCATCACATCGTCGACGGTGAGCGGCATTCCTATTTCTTCCTTTCGCGAAACGCGGCGGCCGCGCCGAACAGGCCGACTTCCTCATGCACGGCGAGGCGGATCGGCACCGTCTTCATCAGTCCCTCATACCGTCCCTTGGCGATGAAGCGGCGATGAAAGCCGCTGGTGGGAAGCAGATCCTTGAGCCGCTGCGTCAACCCCCCGGCCAGCACCAGCCCGTGCGGCCCATGCGCCAGCGCCAGGTCGCCCGCGACCGCGCCGTAGCAGAGGAAGAAGCGCTCGAGCGCCGCGCGCGCGACATCCTCGGTCGCCTCGATCGCCGCCTGCCACAGATCGGCATCCTCCATCATCAGCACGCGCTCACGCCGGATCGTCGCCATCGCCTGATAGATATTGTTGAGGCCCGGCCCCGACACCACGCGCTCGACCGACACGCGCAGGAACTTCGCGCGCAGATGGTCGAGAACTTGCTCCTCAAGCGTGTCGAGCGGGGCGAAGTCGATATGCCCGCCCTCGGTCGCGATCACATGCGGATCGCCATCGTCAAAGGCGATCATCGCGACACCCAGGCCCGTGCCCGGTCCCATCACCGTGACCCCGCCATCGCGCGGGAAGGGCTTGTCCTCACCGAATAGCAGCGGAAGATTTTCCGGCGGCAGATGCGCGACCGCATGCCCCACCGCCTCGAAATCATTGACCAGCCGCATGCGGTCGAGGCCAAGCTCCTCGTCCAGCGTGTCGGGCCGGATCGTCCAGTCGCTGTTGGTCAGCTTGATGACGTCGCGGCCGATAGCGGTGGCAAAGGCGATGGACGCAGATTTCGGCAGGTCGCCGCCCTCGTCCTTGGCGAACTGCGCCCAGCAGGCCTGGAGGGTGGGGAAGTCGGCGACCTTATATTTGCGCACTTTGCCCAACGTCGGGTCGCCGCGCTCGTCAAGACGCGCGCGGGCGAAGCGCGCGTTGGTCCCGCCAATGTCAGCGGCGATAATGTCGGTCTGGCTCAAATCTCGCTCTCCATCGCGGCCAGGATCGGAGAGGCCCCGGCCTCGGCGAGGTCGCTATGCTGGCGGAACAGCGCGAACAGTTCACGCCCGGTGTCATAGGGCGGGGGCGGGGCGACGGGTGCCTCGCGCGCGTCCCAGACGGCGGCCTCGACCAGCGCTTCGACCGACCCTTCCTGCGCGCAGACGCGCACCATGTCGCCGTCGCGCAGCCGCCCCACCGGGCCGCCGCCCAGCGCCTCGGGGGACAGATGGATCGCGGCCGGCACCTTGCCGCTCGCGCCCGACATGCGCCCGTCGGTCAGCAACGCGACCCGATAACCCTTGTCCTGAAGCACGCCGAGCGCCGGGGTCAGCTTGTGCAGTTCGGGCATGCCATTGGCGCGCGGTCCCTGAAAGCGCACGACCACCACCACGTCGCGGTCGAGTTCGCCCGCCTTGAACGCGCGCAGCACATCGTCCTGATCCTGGAACACGGCGGCGGGCGCCTCGATCGTCCAGCGTTCAGGATCGACCGAACTCACCTTCATGATGCAGCGGCCCAGATTGCCCGACAGCAGCTTCATGCCGCCATCGGGGCTGAACGCCTCTGCCGCGCCGCGCAGGATGGAAGGATCGCGGCTTTCGGGCACATCGCGCCATTGCAGCGCCTCATCCTCCAGAACCGGCTCTCTGCCATAGTCGGTCAGGTCGTTGCGCGCGACCGTCATGACGTCGCGATGCAGCAGCCCGGCGTCGAGCAATTCGCGAATGACGAAGGCCATACCGCCCGCCGCCTGAAAATTATTCACGTCGCCAGAGCCATTGGGATAGACCCGCGCCAGCATCGGCACGACTTCGGACAGCTCTGCAAAATCGCTCCAGTCGACGATCAGGCCG
>JBEVMZ010000036.1:0-9353 GCA_040508335.1 Sphingobium sp. | reverse complement strand
TATCGCACGCTGCTCGACACGCTGTTCCATGCGCTGGTGCGCTATGTCGCGCCGATCATCCCCTTCACGGCCGAGGAAGTGTGGCAGAGCCGCTTCCCAAGCGACGAGGAAAGCGTCCATTTCCTCGAATGGCCAGAGATCGACCGGCATTGGATCAATGCCGATCTGGGCGACAAATGGGCCTATCTGCGCGCCAAGCGGGATGAGGTAAACGAGGCGATCGAGCCGCTGCGCCGCGAGAAGATCGTGCGCTCCAGCCTTGAGGCGGATGTGACGATGGGCGAACATTTCGCGACCGGCGACGTTGATTTTGCCGAACTCGCCATCGTTGCGCGGGTGACGATGGGCGAGGGTGACGGCATCGTCGTGTCGCCGATCGACTGGCACAAATGCGGCCGTTGCTGGCGCTTGCTCCCCGAAGTCACGCAGGATGGCGCGCTGTGCGACCGCTGCGACGACGTGCTGGCGGCGCGATGATGCGCGCGACGCTTTCCTACCTTTCTCAGCTAAAGGCATAATGGCTATGCGCGCCGTCAACCACCGGTCCCTCGGCCTCACCATCGCGTTTCTCACGCTCGCGCTCGACCAGCTGATCAAATATGTCGTCAGCTATCCGCTCGCGCTCAAGAGCCGGGCGGAGATGGGGATCGAGATATTGCCGATCTTCCATCTGCGCTGGCTGGAGAACAGAGGCGTGTCGATGGGCTTCTTCCATGCCGACACCGATATGGGGCGCTGGCTGCTGGTGGGCATGACGATGCTGATCGCCGCCTTCGTCGCAATATGGATGTGGCGGGAAAAGGCGCGGGCGGATGTCGCCGCGCTCGGCCTGGTCCTGGGCGGGGCGATCGGCAATATCATCGACCGTGCGCGGCTGGGCTATGTTATCGACTATGCCGATCTGCATTTCGGGGAATGGCGGCCCTTCCTCATCTTCAACCTCGCCGACGCCGCGATCACCATCGGCGTGCTGATCCTGCTTGCGCGCGCGTTGCTGCTGCGCGAGAAGGACACAAAGACGGAGACTGTGAAATAATGCGCAAACTGATCCTCGCGGCTGGCATGATCGCCATGCTGTCGGCCTGTGGCGGCAATCGCGGCCTGTTCAATCGCGAACGGCCCGACGAGTTCGCCGTGTCGCGGCAGGCGCCGCTGGTCATCCCGCCCGACTATGCGCTGGTGCCGCCCGCGCCGGGCGCCCCGGCGGCTTCCAGCGTCGATTCGAGCCGCGCGACGATGGAGGCGATGTTCGGTGGCCCCGCGCCGCGCAGCGCGACCGAAGCGTCGGCGCTGAGCGAGGCCGGTCGCGGCGGCGCGGCTGCGGGCATCCGTTCTTCGGTCAGCGATCCGCAGACCGACGTGACCGACCGGGGCGCCACCACGCGCGAGATCATCGCTGCGCCCGAGGGCGACGGTCAGGACGCGCGCGCCGCGACCAGCGGACAATAAGACGACGCTTCCCGGCCGCGCAGGGCGTGGCCGGGAAGAGCGATCAGCGCCCCTGCATATCGCGGTCGATGAGGGCGAGATAATCGGCGCGGTCGGCGATGACCTTTGCGCGGCAGGTCGGATAGTGGATGACCTGGCCTTCGCGGCCCCAGTCACCCGACGCGCGCCAGCGGCAGCTTTTATCCTTATAGGCGATCCAGGCGCGCTGTTCGGTCAGCAGCGCGCTTTTGCTCGATGAGGGCAGGCCGGGATAGACGGCTTTCCAGTACCGGTTGAGCCGCGCTTCTTCGCGCGCGATCCAGGCCGCGCCGCAACTGCTGTAATCGCTATTATTGTTGGCGGCGCGGGCGCAGCGGTCATAGGCGGTGTCGGCCGCCGCCGGCGATGCGGCGAGCAGGGCGAACGTGATCAGAGCCTTCTTCATCGGATATCAGCCTTTCGAAGCCACTTGCATGACGCAAGGAGAACGAAGGAGGCCGGCGGGTCGATCCGTCGGACCGACCCGTCTTTCGCAGGCTCAAGCGCGCGCTTCGGAGCCTATGGCGTTGTGGCGCAGCGCCTTCAGCACCGTGTCGACGATCGCATTGGCGTCGAGGCCGGCGTCGGCATATTGCTTTTCCGGCTTGTCCTGATCCTGGAAACGGTCGGGCAGGCGCAGCGTGCGGATTTTAAGGCCGGTGTCGGTGAGGCCAAGATCGCTCGCCAACGTCAGCACATGTGCGCCGAGGCCGCCGATCGCGCCCTCCTCGACCGTGACGGCGACATCGTGCGTCGTGAGCAGGCGGCGGATCAGCGCTTCGTCGAGCGGCTTGGCGAAGCGTAGATCGGCGACTGTGGTTGAGAGCCCCTTCGCCTCCAGCGCTTCGGCGGCCTTCAGCGCTTCCTCCAGGCGGGTGCCGAGCGAGAGGATGGCGACCTGCCGCCCCTCGCGCACGATGCGGCCCTTGCCGATTTCGAGGCGCTGCGGCGTTTCGGGCAGGGGGACGCCGGTGCCGTTGCCGCGCGGATAGCGCACCGCGATCGGGCCGCTATCGTGCATGGCGCAGGTGTGCGTCATGTGCACCAGCTCCGCCTCGTCGGCCGCGGCCATGACGACGAAATTGGGGAGCGTCGCCAGATAGGTGATGTCGAAGCTGCCGGCGTGGGTCGAGCCGTCCGCGCCCACCAACCCCGCGCGGTCGATGGCGAAGCGTACGGGCAGGTTCTGGATCGCGACGTCATGCACGACCTGGTCATAGGCGCGTTGCAGGAAGGTCGAGTAGATGGCGCAGAAGGGGCGCATGCCTTCGGCCGCGAGGCCGGCGGCGAAGGTCACGGCATGCTGCTCGGCGATGCCGACGTCGAACGCGCGGTCGGGAAAGGTCTTGGCGAATTTGTCGAGGCCGGTGCCCGACGGCATGGCGGCGGTGATCGCGCAGATGGTGGCGTCGCGCGTGGCTTCGGCGACCAGCGCGTCGGCGAAGACGCCGGTATAGCTGGGCGGGCCGGGGGGCGCCTTTGCCTGCGTGCCGGTGATGACGTCGAACTTCTGGACGCCGTGATATTTGTCGGCGGCGGCTTCGGCGGGGCCATAGCCCTTGCCCTTTTGCGTCACGACATGGACGAGGCACGGCCCTTCGGCAGCGTCGCGGACATTTTCGAGGACCGGGATGAGCTGGTCGAGATTATGGCCATCGATCGGGCCGACATAATAGAAGCCCAGTTCCTCAAACAAGGTGCCGCCCATCGCCATGCCGCGCGCGAACTCGTCGGTCTTGCGGGCGGCGTTGTGAAGGGGACGGGGGAGCTTGCGCGCCAGCTTCTTGGCAAGATCGCGCAGGCCCAGAAACTCGCGGCTCGACACGATGCGCGAGAGATAGGCGGAGAGGCCGCCGACCGGTGGGGCGATCGACATGTCGTTGTCGTTCAGGATGACGACGAGGCGGTTGCCGGCGGCTTCGGCGTTGTTCATCGCCTCATAGGCCATGCCCGCCGACATCGCGCCGTCGCCGATGACGGCGATGCCCTTGCCGGGCGCGCCCGACAGCTTGTTGGCGACGGCAAAGCCGAGCGCCGCGCTGATCGAGGTCGAGCTGTGCGCCGCGCCGAAGGGGTCATATTCGCTTTCGGCGCGCTTGGTGAAACCGGACAGCCCGCCACCCTGCCGCAGCGTGCGGATACGGTCGCGGCGGCCGGTCAGGATCTTGTGCGGATAGCATTGATGGCCGACGTCCCAGACCAGCCGGTCGCGGGGCGTGTCGAACACATAATGGATGGCGGCGGTCAGTTCGACGACGCCGAGGCCCGACCCCAGATGCCCGCCGGTCGTGCCAACGGCCGATATGGTTTCCGCGCGCAGTTCGTCCGCGAGCTGGCGCAATTGTTCGGGCTTGAGCCTGCGCAGGTCATCGGGGGTGTTGACGGTGTCGAGCAGGGGTGTGGTCGGAAGAGAAGACATGGAAGCGGACTACGCGCTTTTGCCCGTCAAGTCGAACATTTGTGAAGGACCGTGTGGCGCTTTGGCGGGGCGTCAGCGACAGGCTGCACAGGTGCCGCGCACTTCGACGATCGGTCGTTCGGCGGTGAAACCCTGACCGTCGGCGGCTGCGCGGATCGCGGAAGTGACGGGATCATCGTCAAGATGCGTCACCTGACCGCACTTGTTGCAGACGAGGAAGATGCAGTCGTGGCGGCAGCCGGGGTGGGCGTTGGCGATATAGGCGTTGGCACTTTCGACGCGCATCGCGATGTTGCTGGCGACGAACAGATCGAGGATGCGATAGACGCTGTTGGGTGCGACCCGCTTGCCACGGGCCTGCGAGACGAGATCGGCGATATCATAGGCCGAGACGGGCTTTTCCTGCGCCGCCAGCGCGTCGAAGATCGCCGCGCGCATCGGCGTCCACTGTTCGGCGCGCCCCTCCAGCGCCTTTTGCGCCGCGTCGGCCAGGCTGGCGCCGGTGGGCTCGTGATGTTGATGTTTCGTGGCCATGGGATGCTGATGTATGCGGGCGCGCGGGTTCCGGCAAGGGCGGCGCGCCTTGCTCTCAGCCGCGCCAGTAGGTCCAGCCGACCCACAGCCAGCCGCCGATCATCAGCAGGCCGCCGATCGGCGTCACCGCGCCCAGCCAGCGCGGCGCGCCCATCGCCATCAGGTAGAGCGTGACCGCAAAGATCGCCGCGCCGACCAGCAGGAGGGCCGATGCGCCGCGCGCCTGACCCATCAGCGCGATGGCGGCGACGGCGTGGATAAGCTGATAGGTGCCGCCGGTGCGCAGCCATTCGGCGGCCTGCGGCGAAGATGCGCCATGCGCGCCGAAAGCGCCGGCGGCGATGGCCAACGCAGCGGAGAGGGCTGCAAATAGTCCGATCATATTTCTTCCTCCAGATCGCCGCGCGTGCGCAGATGCATCTGCCGGCCGGGGCGGAACATCAGGTCCTTGGCCGCGAGCAGATTGCCCTGTTCGATCTGCACCGCCAGCCTTTGCTCGTCATTCTGCCGATACTGCCGCTCGACCTCCTCGATCTCGCCATCCGGCACGTCGAGCGCGCGCATCGCCTGGACGCCCATCGCGATCGCCGATTCATAGACTTCGCGCACCACGCCCGCGACGTCTATCTTCTGGAGCGCGAGCAACTGGCGTCGGTCGAAGACGCGGACCAGCAGCGCTGCCTGCGGGAAGGCTTCGGCGATTGGCTGGAGCGCCTCGCTCCCCAAGGCCGGATCGTCGATGCAGAAGACGATCAGTTGCGCGTCGTCTGCGCCGGCGCGGCGGAGCAGGTCGATGCGGGTGCCGTCACCATAATGCACCTTCATGTCGAACCGGCGCGACGTCTCGATCTGTGCGGGCTTGCGGTCGATGAGGACGAGGTCGAAGCCATGGCCCATCAGCATTTGCGACACGGTCTGCCCGAACCGGCCATAGCCCACGATGATCGCGGTCCCGCGCGTCGTCGCGTCGGGGCCGGGCGGGGTGCTGCCGGCTTTGGGCGCCCTGAACTCCAGACGCCGGGCGAACAGCATCAGGAAGGGCGTCGTTGCCATCGAGAAGGTGACGATGGCGCTGAACATGCTGGCGGCTTCGGGCGCGATCAGGAATCCGCTTTGCGCCTGCGCAAAGAGGACGAAGCCGAACTCGCCGCCTTGGCTGAGCAGCAGGCCGGCGCTGATCGCCTGCGGCCAGGCCATGCCGAACAGGCGTGCGAGCAGGGCGACGATGCCCGCCTTTACCGCCACGACCGTCAACGCCATGCCGATGACGAAGAAGGGATGAGCCGCGACGGTCTGGAGGTCCAGCACCATGCCGACCGCGAGGAAGAACAGGCCGAGCAGGATCGAGCGGAACGGCTCCACATCCGCCTCGATCTCATGCCGATAGGGCGAATCGGCGAGCATCACTCCCGCGACGAAGGCGCCGAGCGCGGTCGAGAGATGCAGCGCGTGCATCAGCGATGCGGCGGCGAGCACGGTGAAGAGGCCTACCGCGACGAACAGCTCGCGCTCGCCCAGCCGGCCGACGAAGGCGAGTAGCGGGCGCAGGATGAAGCGTCCCGCCATCACCAGGCCCGCAATCGCGCCGACGGTGTAAAGCGCCATCATCCAGCCCGGTGGCCCGCCCGCATCCGCCGGGTTGCGTGACAGCGCCGCGACGATGGTGATGAGCGGGACGATCGAGAGATCCTGGAACAGCAGGATCGAGAACACCTTTTCGCCGAATGGGGAGTTGATGCGGCCGCTGGATTTGAGGCTCGGCAGCACCTGCGCCGTCGAAGAGAGGGCAAGCGGCAGGCCGAGCGCGATCGCCGCGCCCCAAGTGAAGCCGGTGAAGTAGAAGATAACGGCGGTCAGGACGCAGCCGCAGATCACCACCTGCGCTGCGCCGAGCGCGAAGATATCGCGTTTGAGGCGCCAGAGGCGGGCGGGGTGCAGTTCGAGGCCGACGAGGAACAGGAGCAGGACAATGCCGATTTCCGCGATCGCCAGCTTCGATTCGCCGCCGCCGACCAGGCCCAAGCCCTGCGGGCCGACTACCGCGCCGGCCACGAGATAGCCCAGTACCGCGCCCAATCCGAAGCGGCGGAAGAGGAGGACGAAGGCGACGGCTGCGCCCAGCAGCACCACGCCCTCCGACAGCAGCATGTCGGTCGCGGTCATCGGGACGGCGTGGGCAACGCTGGATGCCTGCGCCATCAGGCGTCAGCCTCGCGCGCGGCCTGGGCGATGGCTTCGAAGCCGAGGCGGATCGATGGGTGACGGGCGGGATAGCCGCGCGCGGGGGCCAGCACGGCGAGACCGGGCCAGAAGTCGAGGTCGTCGCTTTCGCCTGCCAGATAGGCGATAAGGCTGTCGCGTGCGCTTTCCAGTTCATGCGTCGAGCGGCCGATCGCTTGCGATGCCACGAGCGCCGCCGATGCCTGCCCAAGGGCGCAGGCGCGGACTTCAAGACCAAGGTCGGCGACCCGTCCCTCCGCCATGCGTACGTCCGCCGTTACCCGCGAGCCGCATGTCGCCGAGCGCTTTTCGACGCTCGCCTGGGGGTCGGCGAGGCGCGCATGGTGCGGGATGCTGGCCGCGAGGCGCAATATGTCTTTATTGTAGAGGGTGCCGCTCATGGCGCTCATGTAGGCGATGCGAGGGCGGGGCGAAAGAGTGTCGGAGCCGGCGCTATTGCTGCTGCTGCTGTTGCTGCAGCGGGGGCGGGGGAAGGGCCAGTGGGGGCGGCAGGATGATCTCGCCCTCCGGCGGTGCGTTCTCGTCGGCGGGCAGACGCAGGCGGGCGGGGCCGACGTCGATGGTTAGGCCTTCGGGATCGACCACGACATTGCCGACACCCGTCTCCACCGACACATTGGCGATCGCGTTGACCAGGTCGCTATCCTGCGTTTCTTCGGGCACGTCCTCCACCGGCTCGTTGATCGCGCGGCCCATGAAGTCGCGCCAGATGCGTGCGGGCACGCCGCCGCCCGCCGCGCCGCGCGGCAGCGGGCTGTTGTCGTCATTGCCGATCCACACCGCCGTCACGACGCCGCCGGCATAGCCGACGAAAATCGCGTCGCGGCTGTCCTGCGTCGTACCGGTCTTGCCGAAGGTGCTGGTGCGCAAAGCCGCCGCGCTGCCGGTGCCGCGATTGGCGGCGGAGGAGAGCAGGTCGCGCATCATCGCCAGTTCATCGTCCGGGAAATTCCGCTGGCGGCGCATCAGCCTTTCCCACCAAACCTGTTCCTCGGGCGGCAGGCCATGCGCCTTGACTGGATATGCGCCCGCCGCGACGGCCGCATAGGCCTGTGTCAATTCGATCAGCGGGATTTCGGAGGTGCCGAGCGCAAGGCTGAGGTCTTCGGTCAAGGGCGCGGTGACGCCAAGGTCGCGGGCAACCTTGATGACCGCGTCGACGCCGACCTTTTGCGTCAGGCGGACGGCGGCGACATTGCTCGACGCGGCGAACGCCTGACGAAGGGTGATGCGGCCGCGATATTTGCCGCCATGATTGGCCGGGCGATAGGTGCCGGTGGTGATCGGCGTGTCGTCGATCAGGTCTTCGGGCGTCATGCCGGCGCGGAACGCGGCGAGGTAGACGAACAGTTTGAAGGTGGAACCGGGCTGGCGCTTTGCCTGCACCGCCCGGTTGAAAGCGCTTGTCTTGTAATTCTTGCCGCCGACCATGGCGACGACGCTGCCGTCCAATTTGATCGCCACCAGCGCGGCCTGCGCCTTGCCCAGCGGGGCGCGGCGGATCGCGCCTTCGGCCAGGCGCTGGATTCGCCAGTCGAGCGTCGTCGTGACGTTCTGCGCGCCGTAGACTGCGCCGGCGCGGTCGCGTGCTTCGGGCAACACCCAGTCGGCGAAATAGGTGCCGCTGGTCGATTCGGGTTGTTCGCGCACGTCGAGCCGCGCCGGGCGCAGCGCGTTGCGCTGGGCCGGCGTGATATAGCCCGCGTCCACCATCGCCTGCGTCACGAGCGCGGCGCGAGTGCGCGCGCCCTTCAGATTGCTGGTGGGGGCGAGGCGAGAGGGCGCCTTGAGCAGACCCGCCAACATCGCGGCCTGCGATATGGTCAGCTTTTCCGGGCGCCGGCTGAAATAATGAAGCGAGGCGGCGCGCAGGCCGTAGGCATTGTCGCCGAAATAGACGTTCGACAGATAGCGCTCGAGGATCTGGTCCTTGGTCAGCCAGGCTTCGAGCCAGAGCGCGATCAGCGCCTCGCGCGCCTTGCGGCCGAAGGTGCGGTCGCTCGACAGGAAGACGCCCTTCGCGAGCTGCTGGGTGATCGTGCTGCCGCCCTGAGAGGGGCCGTCGGACCAGATATTATGCCACATGGCGCGCGCAATGCCGCGCGGATCAATGCCCCAATGACTGTAGAAGCGCCGGTCCTCGATCGCCAGGAAGGCCTGCGCCACATGCGGCGGCAGGGTGGCGACGCTGACCGGCTTGTCGATTTCCGCGCCGCGCCGCGCGATGAGGTGGCCGTCGGCCGACATCAGGCTGATGCTGGGCGGCGCGATCGGGCGGAGCGAGCGTGAGAGCGGCGCCGTCACCGCGAGCCAGCCGATCACCAGCATCAACAGCGCTAGCGCGCCCGCGGCTATCCACCCTGCGATCTGCATCTTGCGGCGCAGCGGGGTGGGCGGCGCGAACGCACTTGGCGGGCCGCCGCCAAAGGCTGGGGCGGGCGGGGACTGCGCTGGATCGGGCGGGGGCGGCGTGAGGCTCATCGACGGGGGTGACGCTGTATTATTTCAGTGACACGGTCAAGCCTGTCCCGTCGTGGGACAAGGTTTCGTTAACCATCATTGCCGTTGGGCCTAATGGTAAAGAATGCGTTAACCCCTGCATCATGAGAACACGCACACTCGTCCTCACCAGCGAATCCGCTCGCCATCCTTTCCGCCAGCGGCTGCCCGCGCATGTGCTGCGCGTCGCCCC
>JBEVMZ010000029.1:0-5565 GCA_040508335.1 Sphingobium sp. | reverse complement strand
GCACCCAGATTGATGAGAAATTTGGTCTTCACGGGCTTGCTCCTTTTGACCCGGACGCTTCGACATCACATCGCCGATTCGTCCCTGACTGTCCTTCTTATGCGCCCCCCGCGTTGAAAGCTGGCTGAATGACGGTGACAGCCATGGTTCATGAACGCGCCCGTCTAAAAATCGATGCAGACCCTTTATTTGTGCGCTTTCTACTCCCTGCTCCCGGGCGCGGCTTCTATACGGACGGGCGATGATCCGCATAGTGACGCTCCTGCTGCTCGCCATATTGCTGCTGCCCGCACCGCCGCCGGGCAAGCCGATATATATAAGGCCGGGGCCGCTGCTGGTGACCCCCCGCCCCCTGCCGCTTTCCGACGATCCGGACGTAAAGACGGTCGGCGCCCTGTCCTTTCGCGGCGCATGGGCGCTCACCAGTGTGCATCCGGGCTTCGGCGGCATTTCAGCGCTGCTCGTGACGCCGCCGGGACAGGTGCTCGCGCTCAACGATTCCGGCGTGTTGATGGGCTTTCATGTCGGCAAGGGAATGCCGAGCCGCCGCTCGTTCATCGCGCCTTTGCCCTTGCGCGAAGGGGAGCGCGGCGACGACTGGCGCTATCGCGATTCCGAGGCGATGACGCATGACCCGGAAACGGACCGCTATTGGGTGGGGTTCGAACTCCAGCAGATGATCTGCCGCTATGGCCCCGGCTTTGTGCGGGTCGAGGCGTGCCGCGTATGGCCGCAGATTATGGCTTGGCCCAAGACCGGATCGATCGAGTCGCTCGCGTGCCTGCCGGACGGACGCTTCCTGGCGATTGCAGAAATGGGCATGACGCGGCAGGGCGAGCATGAAGCGTTGTTGTTTGCAGGCGATCCGGCGGCGGAGGAGACGCCGGCTCCCGTCCTGCTGCGCTATGTCGCCCCGCGCGGTTACCGCCCGACCGACGCGGTCGCGCTCGACGACCATAGGGTGATCGTGCTGCATCGCCGGCTGACCCTGATGGACCTTTTCACCGCGACGGTCGCGGTGGTCGATCTGCCCGACGCACCGCGCTCCGGCGCTCTTCTGAAACCGCGCCTGCTTGGCCGTCTGGCGCCACCGCTGCTCGCCGACAATTTCGAAGGGCTATCGATCACGCGGGAGGCGGACGAGACGCTGCTGTGGATCGTCTCGGACGACAATCACGAAGCCTTTCAGCGCACACTGCTGCTCAAATTCGCGCTGCCCAAGGAATTGTAGGCGCAGGAAAAGGGCGGTCTCCGCTATGGAGCCGCCCTTCATCAAACCCGGACTTTACGTCTGAAAATCAGGCGGCGGCTGCGCCGGCCTGCTTCTTGACGATATCGCGCTTCAAGCGGCGGGCCTTGAGCGACAGCTTGTCGTCGCTGGTCTTGACCAGCCAGTTGTCGAGGCCGCCATTATGTTCGACCGAACGCAGGCCATGGGTCGACACGCGCAGCTTGACGGTCGTTTCCAGCGCCTCGGAAATGAGCGAGACATTCTGGAGATTGGGCAGAAACACCCGCTTGGTCTTATTGTTGGCGTGGGACACATTGTGCCCTACCTGGCGGCCCTTGCCGGTCAGTTCGCAGATGCGCGACATATCGATCAACCTTGTCAAATCGGGTTCGTTCGGAAAGCGGCGCAACTAACCGGATTCTCCGCTTGCGTCAACCCGAAGCAAGGGGCGATCGGCACGCCTGCGCAACCATATCGTCGCCACCTGCGTTGGAAAAGCGAAGTTGCTTGCAGGAGGTCAGGGTTATGCGTTTCATCGGTGGTTTGTTGGTGATCGCCCTTATCGTCATCGCCGGGGGCCTCGCTTTCGGTTTCATCGACTTGCAAAAGACCGCCGACGGGCGCCTGCCGCAGGTCGCGGTTAAGGAAGGCGCGTTGCCCAAATATGACGCCAAGGTCGCGAAGATCGAGGTGGGCCGCGAGAAGAAGACCGTCGAGGTGCCGACCGTGGAAGTCGCCAAGCCTTAAGCTTTTCTCGGACGCTGCCCTGGCATAAGGGCGAGAGGATGCCAGCGCCCTTTCCCCTGCCCGCGCCGATGCGCCGCGCCTTCGCGTTGGCGCGCGCGGCGGAGCGTGCCGGCGAAGTCCCGATCGGCGCGGTCGTCACGCAGGGCGGTATCGTCGTCGGCGAGGGCGAGAATCGCAACCGGCGCGATCTTGATCCGACCGCGCATGCCGAAATGGTCGCGATCCGCGCGGCGGCGGCCCGACTTGGCGACTTTCGCCTAACCGATTGCGATTTATGGGTGACGCTGGAGCCTTGCGCTATGTGCGCGGGCGCCATCTCCCACGCGCGCATCGCCCGGCTCTATTATGCGGTGTCCGACCCAAAGGGCGGCGCGGTCGAGCAGGGACCGCGCGTCTATGCCCAGCCGCAATGCCTGCACCGTCCCGAAGTCTATGGCGACCTCGCCCCGGCGGAGGGGTCAGCGCTGCTGCGCGCCTTTTTCGCTAGCCGGCGCTGAATAGTCGATGCGGTAAAGTTGATAAGGCAAGGTCATGCCGGTCTTCAACGTCACTCGATGCAGCCAGCCCGACACCGTGCCGCGCATCAGGTCCGCGTAAAAGCCTCTGGGGCTGCGCGAGGAATAGATGGTGCCTTCGGGAAAATTGGGACAGACGAGCAGATAGGTCGCATGATGCGCGGCTGCGATCGCTCGGAAATCCCTGGCCGGACGGTCGAAAGCATGGTGGATATCAAGGATCGCCTTCTCGTTGCGATGATAGGGCCCGGCGACGGCGCTGTGATGGGTCATTGCAATGAGGCGTGGCCCCATATCCACCATCGTGAAGATAGTGGCCGGCGGCAATTGATCGAGTATTTCCAGTGCCGGAAGCGTGCGGCACTGGCCGTTGGCCTTCTTGATCGCGGCCGTCCGGGCGTTCGCGGCCGGGCGCCAGGGCTTGGGTTTATTACCGGTGATCTCCGCCCAGGCGGCCTGGGCCTTGGGCCAGAGCGGATAGGCGCAGATTGCGACCGTAAGCAGCGCGGCGGCGGCCCATGCGGCGGCGCGCACGGCGGGCCGCCCGCGCAGGATCAGCAGCACGAGGCGATGCGCCGCCCAAGCTGCGGGCGGGATCGCCAGAAGCTGCGCTGCCGGTCCCGCCCGCAACGCCCAGAACAGCATGCCCAGCGACAGCAGCATCATCAGGCCGACGGTCAGCCACGCCCAGAGCCGCTCCCCGTCCCGGCGTGCACTCCACATTGCCCAGACAAGGCTCAGCAGCCCCGCCACCGGGATAGCGAGCAGCGGCACCGCCACCGATTGCGCCTGCTCCATCAACGACTTGGCCTCACGAATGTTGACCAGCCACAGACGCTGCATTTCGGGCGAAAGCTGATAGGCGCCGCTCAGACATTGCGGCCAATTACCCCAGGCGAAGGCGGCCACGGCGAGGCCGACTACGCCGCCTGCCACGAGCCGCACCGGCCAGCTGCGCAGCGGCAGCAATGCGAGCAGGATCATCCCCGCCGACGCAGCGGCGAAGATCGCGACCCAGATGGGCGAGAGCGCGTCGCACATCATCTGCCGATTGGCGTTGCTGGCGAAGATCAGAAAGAAGAGCGACGTGCCGCCCCCCAGCGCCAGCGCATAGGGCAGCATCCGCCGCCCCTCGCTGTCGCGAAAAACCCAGCGCAGCGCGATGAGGCCGCCGCCCGCCGCCAGATAGACCATCATCTCCATGCCGATCGCGATCGAGAGCGCGGAGCAAAGGCCGGCGATCACGCCGCCACGCCGGCGCTTGCCGTCGATCAGGCCGGCAAGCGTCGTCACCATCAGCGCCAATTGCCAGCCATGGTGGTCGACCCGCATCGGCTGATACATGCTAAGCGCCATCTGCGTTGCGAACGGCGCGAGCGCGGCGAGGAACCAGGCATGGGCGCCGCCCAGCCGCCGCGCGATGAAGCCCAGGGACAGCATCAGCAGCAGCAGCGGCAGCAGCGGCGCCACCGCGCAGGCGAGACGATCGGCCTGACCCTGTTCGGCAAAGGCGCGGAAGAAGAGCATGAGCCCCGCAAGCGGCAGATCGACGATGCGCGACCAATGGATGTTCGCCCCCGCCGGCGGGTCGAGGCGATATTGGCGCAGGTCGTACCAGCCCTGCCCCGCCAGCCAGTCCTTCACCTGAAGATAGCGCATATTATCGTCGGTGTCGGACAGCACGAACCATTGGATGGCCGGCCAGCAGGCGCGCAGAAACTGGGTCGCGAAGACTACCCACAGCAAAAAGGTTAGCCACTTCCAGTGCCGATCGGTCCATCGCGCCAACAAGGGTGCGCGCGCTGAGGCTTGTCGCAAGCGGCTTTGCAAGTTCATGGGCGGCGCACTAGAGCATTTTTCCGGCCTATGGAATCACCGACACCAGGGAAGCGGTGGACCGACAAAGGATTGGGCCGTCATCGGCAATGGGGGCATCATGAACATCGTCGATCGCCTGCTCGCCAGCCTGTTGCCGCCTGCGCACCATGCGCTGTTCTGGCAGCTCGTCCGCTATGGCGTGTCGGGCCTCTTCATCACCGCCTGCCAAGCCGCCATCTATTGGACATTGGCGACGCCGATGGCGCTGCACGCGCAGGTCGCCAACGGCATCGCCACGATCGTCGCCGTCGCCATCGGCTATGCGACGCACAGCCGCTTCACCTTTCGCGATCAGAGGGGCGCGGGCGGCCATGCGGCGCGCGGCGTGCGCTTTATCGGCGTGTCGCTGGTCAGCTATGCGCTCAATGCGCTGTGGGTCGGTATCTTCGTCGGCTGGATGCAGTGGCCGACATGGACGCCGATCCCGGCGATGCTGTGCGTCACGCCGGGGATCGTCTTCGTCCTCAACCGCAAATGGGTGTTCCGGTAAGAAACGCCTCGCCGATCAGTGGACGAAGCGCGCCACCACGTCGCGGTAAGAGCGGCTGACCTTCACCTGCGCGCCGCTTTCCAGCACCAGGAAACATTCGCCATTGGTATGGGGCTTCACCTGCCGCACCTGGCTCAGATTGACGATGGTCGAGCGGTGGACGCGCTGAAAATTGCGCGGGTCGAGCCGTTTTTCCAGATCCTTCATCGTTTCGCGCAGGATCAGCGAATTGTCGGCGGTGTAGATGCACATATAGTCGCCCGCCGCATCGATGCGCTCGATCGAATCGACGTCGACGCGGAAAATCTGCCCGCGATCCTTGATGTTGATGAGCTTTTCGAAGCGGTTGGACGAGGGCGCGTCTTCTTCCGAGTTAAAGTCGCTCATCGCCTGCGGTGCGACCTCGGCCAGCACCTCACGCAGCTTTTCCGCTTCCTGCACCTGCCGCTTTTCGCCCAGCCTCTGTCGCACTCGGTCGAGCGCGTCGGCAAGGCGCCCCTCTTCCACCGGCTTCATCAGATAGTCGACGGCTTGCGCCTCGAAAGCGCGAATCGCATGGTCGCTATAGGCTGTGACGAAGATGAACAAAGGCGGTTCGACTTCCATCAGGCCCTGCACGACGGAAAAGCCGTCGAACCCCGGCATCTGGATATCGAGGAACACAAGGTCGGGCTTATGCGTCTTGATGGCGCGGATGGCTTCGC
>JBEVMZ010000028.1:0-13374 GCA_040508335.1 Sphingobium sp. | reverse complement strand
GCACCGACGGCGAGGCAATCCTGCGCGGGCCACAGGCTTCGGCGCTCGTCGTCGAGATGGCGCGGGGCCGGACGATGGAAATCCGCTTTGGCGGCAAGGTCATAGCCTCGCCTTCGCTTGCAGGCTCTGGCGCGGCGCTGCGCTACATGGACGCGGCGCAGGGGCGTGCGGGCACGGTGACGGCGCTGGTGGCGACCGGGCCGATCGCGGCGAACGCGATGCGCCGCCCGCCGCTCGCGCCGGTGGTGCGGCGCGCGATCATTACGCCATTGCCTACGCCCGCCGTCCTTTCGCGGGAGGAAATCGCGATCGTCGGCCGGGTGACCGCTTGTGCGGAGGAAATGAAGCAGACCGACATCAAGTCGAGCCTGCACCGGCTAAGCCGCACCGAAACGCTGGTGCTGGTCCCATGTGGTTCGGGCGCCTATAATTTCTCTTCGATGGCCCTGATCGCCACAGGCGCGGCGGGCCATAGAAGCTTTCGCCTGGCGGCGTTCGATTATCCCCCCGGCTGGAGCGAAAGCCCGGACCGGCCTCTGCTGGCCAATGCCGCCTGGACGCCGGCCTCGAGCAGGCTGGAAAGTTTCGCCAAAGGACGGGGCCTTGGCGATTGCGGCGGTAGTGAGGATTATGTCTGGGACGGCACGCGCTTCCGGCTGGTCGGTGCGAGCGCGATGGGCGAATGCCGCGGCGCCTGGCACTGGATCCCGACCTGGACCGCGACGGTGGTGGAATAGCCGCTAGCCCGCCTGCGCAAGGATCAGGCCGAACAGCCCGTCCGCGTCGGTCCATTCGCGGATCGGCTCCCACCCACCGCCGCGCAATAGTAGTCGGGCGTCCCGCCGACCATATTTGTGGCTGCTTTCGGTGTGGACCGTCTCCCCCTGCGCCATGTGAAATGTCCGGCCGGCGACATGAAAGCCGATCGGCCGCAGCGCTTCCAGATGCATCTCGATTCGCGCCTTGTCATCGTTCCAGCGGGCGCGATGGGCAAAGGCGTCGACGGGCATATCTCCTCCCAGTTCGCGATTGATGCGGATCAACAGATTGCGGTTGAACGCTGCCGTCACCCCGGCCGCGTCGTCATAAGCGGCGATCAGCCGGTCGCGATCCTTGATCCTGTCCATGCCGATCAGCAGCATTCCGTCGTCGCCCAGCAGGCGCCGCATCGCGCGCAGCAGGTCTATGGCGGCAGCAGGCTCGAGATTGCCGATGGTCGATCCGGGAAAAAAGCCGAGCGGGGCGTGGGACTCGATAGCCGAAGGCAGCGGCAGGTCACCGGTGAAGTCGCCGACCACGGGTATGACGGGCAGGCCGGGGAACAAAGCGGCTAGCGCAGCGCTGCTCGCGCGCAGGAAGTCGCCGCTGATGTCGATCGGGACATAGGCCGACGGGTCGATTGCGCGCAGCAGATGCGGCGTCTTGCGTGCGCTGCCCGCACCGAACTCGATGACGGCCCGGCCAGGTCCTGCGGCCTCTCTGATATCGGGGCCATGCCGCTCCAGCAGCAGGGTTTCGGTGCGGGTCGGATAATATTCGGGCAGATCGGTAATGTCCTCGAACAGTTCCGATCCGCGCTGATCGTAAAACCAGATCGGCGGCGTCGCCTTTGGGCTACGCGCCAGGCCGTCGAGGATGTCGCGGCAAAAGGCTGGGTCGACCGGATCGGCGAGCGGCGGCGATATCTCGGGGCGCAGCATCGTCACAAATCCTTCGCCAGCCGCAGTCCGGTGAACTGCCAGCGTTGATGAGGGTAGAAGAAATTGCGGTAGCTTGCCCGGACATGGCCGCGCGGCGTGGCGCAGCTGCCGCCCTTCAGCACCAACTGGCCGGACATGAACTTGCCATTATACTCGCCGACCGCCCCGGGCGCGGCTTTGAAACCAGGATGCGGACGATAGGCGCTGCCCGTCCATTCCCACACATCGCCGAACATCTGCGTCAGCCTCTCGCCTTCCTGCGCGGCAAGTGGACGCGGGCAGACCGCGCCGTCCAACTGCACACCGCTTCCCGCCGCCACATTTTGCGCCGCGCTTTCCCATTCCGCTTCGGTAGGTAAACGCGCCCTTGCCCAACTGGCATAGGCGTCGGCTTCATAGAGGCTGATATGCGTGACCGGCGCGTCGCGATCGACCTTCCGCCGGCCGTCCAGGGCAAAACGGGTCCAGTCCGCTCCTTCGTTGCGCCAGTAAAGGGGCGCATCGACGCCTTCCGCCTGCACCCAACTCCAGCCGTCGGACAACCAGAGCGCGGGCGAACGATAGCCTCCATCCTCTATGAAGGCGATCCATTCGTCATTGGTTATCGGCCGATGCGCGAGCGCATGGGGGGCGAGCCAATATTTGTGGCGCGGCCCTTCGCAATCGAAGGCAAAGCTGTGCCCTGTGCTGCCGATCTCGACCGGCCCCTCGCGCCCCTCGATCCAGTGCAACGGACCGACCGGGGGGGCAGGCGGCGTGTAGCCAGGCTCAAACAATGCGGGCTCTATCGGGTTCAGCGAAAACAGATGCTGGATGTCGGTCAGCATCAGCTCCTGATGCTGCTGCTCATGCTGCAGGCCAAGGTCGATGAGCGCGCAGGCCTCGTCGGGCAGGGTAGGAAGCGCAGCGACGATTGCCGCATCGACATGGGCGCGATAGCCGAGCAACTGCTGGAGCGACGGCCGGGTCAGCATGCCTCGCGAGGCACGGGGAAAGCGTTTGCCTTCGCCCTCATAATAGCTGTTGAACAAATAGCCGTAGGCCGGATCGAACGGGCGATACCAGGACACATGGTCGCGCAGGACAAAGGTTTCGAAAAACCAGCTCCCATGCGCCAGATGCCATTTCGCCGGCGATGCGTCGGGCATGGACTGGACGGTGGCGTCGGCATCGGAGAGGGGCGCGGCGATCGCTTCGGTCAGCGCGCGGGTCGTGGCATAGGCCTGCGCGAGCGTGTCCCGCCGGTCCGCCGTCAGGCCGTCCATTCGTCCCCCTATACCAAAGAAGCTTCAATGCCGATTGGGGGAAAGCGCGTGAAATCGAAATTAGGTTCCGTCCGTCGAGCAGCAATAACGTCCGACGATCATAACGCTCAACGCGAAGCGCCCGGCACCCATTTGACATCGCGCGCGCCATTGTCGTTCAGGCGCCGGGCCATCACGAATAGGAGGTCGGACAGTCGGTTAAGATAGGCGAGCGCCTGGGGGTTGAGCCTCGTATCCACTGCGGCGGCCGTGGCGCTGCGTTCGGCGCGGCGCGTGATCGCGCGTGCCAGATGCGTTGCGGCGGCGGCGGGCGATCCGCCCGGCAGCACGAAACTGTCCAATGGCGCGAGATCGGCGTTCATCGCGTCGATCTGATCCTCCAGCCGCCTGACCTGGCTTTCGACGATGCGCAGCGCCCAAGGCGCGTCGGGTTCGTCCGTAATCGGCGTGGCAAGATCGGCGCCCAGGTCGAACAGATCATTCTGCACCGTCGTCAGCCATCCCGACTCGGGTGCGTCGCCGATGGCGAGGACGGCAAGGCCGATCGCGCTGTTCGCCTCGTCCACGTCGCCGACCGCCGCCATGCGCGGGGCGTGCTTGGGCAGACGCGATCCGTCGACCAGCCCGGTCGTGCCGCCGTCACCCGTACGGGTGTAGATTTTGTTCAGCTTGACCATGATGGCGCCTACCCATTGCCCTTGAGCAACAGCAGCAGCACCACGATGATGATCGCCGCCGCCTGGAACAGGATGCGGTTCATCATCATCTTGTTCTGCTTGAGCCGCGCCGGGCTTGGCCCTGCGCCCTCCGGCGCGTTGAGGTCCTCCTTCGTCGTCTGAAGGAAGGCGATGATGCCGCGGACCAGCGCGAACAGGGTCGCGGCCATGGCAAGGACGAGGGCGATGACGAGGATGACGGTCATCTTCGGAACTTAAGGCGCGCGGAGCGAAATTCCAAACGGAAAGCGCGCCGCCCGAAGATCGTCGGCAAGATCGGCGGGTTGGATGCCGGCCGCGCGCAATTCGGACAGAGCGAGGCTGCCGTCGCGCTTGGCCAGTCGGCGGCCCTGCGCATCGGCCAATAGCGGGTGATGGATATAGACGGGGGAGGGCAGGTCGAGCAGCGCCTGGAGCAGGCGATGCACATGCGTCGCGGCGAACAAGTCGGCGCCGCGCAGAACATGGCTTATTCCCATATGCGCGTCGTCCAGCGTGCAGGACAAATGATAGCTGGCCGGTGCGTCCTTGCGCGCGAGCACCACGTCCCCCGCCGCCAGCGGATCGGCCGCGATATCCGCTCCCGTGGCTGCAACAAGCTCCGCCGGTCCGGCAAAGGGTGCGGCACGCCATGAAAGCGGGCCGGTGCGCGCCGCCGCGGCTGCCATGTCGATGCGCCACGCATGGGCCACGCCGGCGGCCATGCGCGCCTCACGCTCGGCTTCGGGCAGGGCGCGACAGGTGCCGGGATAGAGCGCGCCTTCCGGCCCGTGCGGAGCGCTGGCGCTCGCGGCGATGTCGGCGCGGGTGCAGAAACAGGGGTAGAGCAGGCCCATCGCCCGCAGCCGCGCCAGCGCCTCTTCATAAGCGGCGATCCGCTGCGACTGGAATACCACCGGCCCGTCCCAAACTATGCCGAGCCAGGCGAGGTCCTCCAGCAGGCCGGCAACATGCTCCCGCCTGCTACGCGCGGCGTCGATATCCTCGATCCGCAGACGCAGCAGTCCGCCCGCCGCGCGCGCCGCACCCATCGCCATCAGCGCGGACCAGCCATGACCGACATGCAGCCGGCCCGTCGGGCTGGGGGCGAAGCGAAGCACTGCCGGCTTAGTCGGGTCCAAGGTGACGGGAGAGGGCACGACAGAGGCTATTGACGGTCAACCTTGGTGATGCTGTCATGCCCGCGTCACCATTGCGGGCGATGAGGCGGGCGACTACGGGGAAGAAGGGTTTTATGTACCATCCCGACATAATTCGGCACCCGGAAAATTGCCCGGCGCTGGTGCTCAACGCCGATTATACGCCGCTCAGCTACTATCCCTTGAGCCTTTGGCCATGGCAGACCGCGATCAAGGCCGTGTTCCTGGAGCGCGTCGATATCGTCGCCTCCTACGAGCGGGAGGTGCACAGTCCCAGCCTGCGCCTCAAAATCCCTTCGGTGATCGCACTCAAACATTATGTGCGGCAGTCCGAATATCCCGCCTTTACCCGGTTCAACCTGTTCCTGCGCGATCGCTTCACCTGCCAATATTGCGGATCGACGCAGGACCTGACCTTCGACCATGTGGTGCCGCGCCGCGCGGGCGGGCGAACGACATGGGAAAATGTCGCGACGGCCTGTTCGCCCTGCAACCTGCGCAAGGGCGGGCGCACGCCGGCCGAGGCGGGGATGCGGCTGCACGTCTCACCGATCCGGCCCACCAGTTGGCATCTGCAGGAACATGGCCGGGCCTTTCCGCCCGGCTATCTGCATGAAAGCTGGCATGACTGGCTCTATTGGGACGTCGAACTGCTGGCGTAGCGGCGGGCGTGCCGGCTCAATTGCTCGGCGGCAGCCAGTCGAGATCCATGTCCTTCAGCCGGTTGGTATAATGGCCGATCTCCTCCAGGCGGGGAATATCGATCAGCCGGATGCGCCCCTGCGCGCGGCTGATCAGCCCATCCTGCTCCATCTGGCGGACCATGCGGTTGACGTGGACGGACGTAAGGCCGATCGCGTCGCCAATCTCCTCCTGAGTCAGCTTCAGGTCGAAACTGTCGGTGATGCTGTCGTCGGTGACGCGCAGACGGTCGAAAATGTCGAGCAGGAAGGACGCCACCCGTGCCTTGGCCGAGGTGCGACCCAAGGAGGCGAGCCTGTCCGTCAGCGCCACCCGCTCTGCATTGGATAGGAGGAAGAGGAGGGCGGCGACACGCGGATATTCCTCCAGCAGCCGGCGCAGCGCGGTTTTGTCGAACGGGCAGATGATCGCGTCGGACAGGGCGACCAGCGATTCGGGCGCCTTACTGTAGATCGTGCTGGCCGAGCCGATGAAGTCGCCGGGGAAATACACCCGCAATATCTGGCGGCTGCCATCGGGCAGGATCACGAAGCTCATGATGCGGCCTTCGCGCAGGACGAACAATTCGGTGACCGTGTCGTTGACGCGCTGGATCATTGCCCCGCGCTTCACCTTGCGGGGATTTTCTTCCAGCTTCGAAAGCGCCCGCTTTTCAGCATCATTCAGGCGCGCATGCTTTTCCAATTTTTCAGAAAAACAACTTGTTGCCACCAACACACCCTGATCTCAGACAATTGTCGTTACGATGGCAAAACGCCCCCGGGCCCTTTTGGCTGCATTTTCGGCCTGCGCACTAAACTCGATCAATCTCAGTAAATTCCATTGTCGGTACATTGGATATGCTGATTGTCGCGCAGGGATCGTCCAACCGCCTTGCGCGTGCCCCATTAACCGTTATGACGCCGGATAATGGACCGCATTCACATTCGCGGCGGCAAAGCATTGAGCGGCCGCCTTCCTATTTCCGGTGCGAAGAATGCGGCTCTGACGCTGCTGCCCTGCGCCTTGCTGACCGACGAGCCGGTAACGCTGCGCAATCTTCCCCGCCTGGCCGATGTCGACAGTTTCGGCCATCTCCTCAACCAGCTTGGCGTATCGACGATGATCGAGGGCGCCCGGCCGGAGGATTTCGGCCGCGTGATGACGCTGCGCGCTGGCCGGGTCACCTCGGCCGAAGCGCCCTATGACATTGTGCGCAAGATGCGTGCGTCGATCCTCGTGCTGGGACCTTTGCTCGCGCGCTCGGGCGAAGCGCGCGTTTCGCTGCCCGGCGGCTGCGCGATCGGCAATCGGCCGATCGACCTTCACCTCAAGGCTCTGGAGGCGCTTGGCGCCACCATCGAACTGACGGCCGGCTATGTCCGCGCCAGTGCGCCCGACGGCGGGCTGGCCGGCGGCACCTATACGTTCCCGATCGTATCGGTCGGCGCGACGGAAAACGCGCTGATGGCGGCGGTTCTGGCGCGCGGCACCTGCCGCCTCGAAAATGCGGCGCGCGAGCCTGAGATCGTCGACCTTTGCCGCCTGCTCGTCGCCATGGGCGCGCAGATCGAGGGCATCGGTTCCGACACGTTGATCATTCACGGGCGCGAGCGGCTGCACGGCGCGACCTACAGCGTCATGCCGGACCGGATCGAGGCGGGAAGCTATGCCTGCGCCGCTGCGATCACGGGGGGCGACCTCGAATTGGTCGGAGCCAATGTGGAGGATATGCACGCCATTCTCGCCGCGTTGCGCGAGGTGGGTGTCCATGTCGAACAGACGGCGGACGGCATTCGCGTTGCAGCACACGGGCCTTTGCGCCCGCTCACTCTTTCGACCGCGCCTTTCCCGGCCTTCCCGACCGACATGCAGGCGCAGTTTATGGCGATGCTGACGCGGGCGAGCGGCGCTTCGGTGCTGACCGAGACGATCTTCGAAAACCGCTACATGCATGTGCCGGAGCTATCGCGCATGGGCGCCGATATCAGCGTCAATGGCCGCACCGCCGTCGTGCGAGGCGTTGCGAACCTGGTCGGTGCGCCGGTCATGGCGACGGACCTGCGCGCGTCGATGAGCCTCATCCTCGCCGGCCTCGCCGCGGAAGGAGAGACGCAGGTGAATCGCGTCTATCATCTCGATCGCGGTTACGAGCGGCTGGAGGAAAAGCTTTCGGCGGTCGGCGCCGATATCGAGCGGGTCAGCGATGGCTGAGTGGTGCGGCGTCGAAACCGACCGGGCGGCGATTCTCGCGCTGTACGACCTTGATTCGAGCGGGTTCCTGACGCTGGACGAAACGACGGGCTTTGCAGCGAACCTGTGCGATGCGCCGATCGCGCTCGTCAGCATCGTTGAGACGGAGCGCCAGCGCTTCCTCGCCCGCAGCGGGCTGGACGCGACGGAAACGCCGCGCGATGTTTCCTTCTGCGCCCATGCCATGCTGGATGACGGCATGTTCGTGGTGCCCGATGCGACCCGCGATCCGCGCTTTGCCGACAATCCGCTCGTCACGGGGCCGCCCCATATCCGTTTCTATGCCGGCGCGCCGCTGGTCGACCCGGCGGGCACGCCGTTGGGCGCGCTGTGCGTCATCGACGACAAGCCCCGCGAGGAACTGACGCCCTTACAGCAGCAGGGTCTGCTGCTGCTGGCGCGTCAGGTGATGGCGGAACTGGAAGCGCGTCGGCGCGACCGCGCGGTAAGCCGCAAGCAGGCCGCCGACGCGGAAGCCATCGCCAGCAGCGAGCGCATGTTCCGGACCTTGGCCGACACGATGCCCCATATGGTATGGGGGACCCGGCCAGATGGCTCTCATGATTATTATAATGCCCGCTGGTACGACTATATCGGCATGCCGCACGGCGCGACGGACGGGGAGGGGTGGAGCGAGATGTTCCATGCCGACGACCGCACGCAGGCGTGGGAACGCTGGCGCCATTCTCTCGCTTCGGGTGAGCCTTATGAGGTCGAATATCGGCTGCGCCACCATAGCGGCGAGTTTCGCTGGACCCTGGGGCGCGCTTTGCCGATCCGCGACGGCGCGGGAACGATCACCCGCTGGATCGGCACCTGCACCGATATTCACGAACAGAAAATGATGATGGAGGAGCGCGAGTTGATCGCGCACGAACTGTCGCACCGAATCAAGAATATCTTTTCCGTCATCGCTGGCCTCATCGGGCTGTCGGCGCGGACGCATCCGCAGATCAGCGCCGTGGCCGAGGATCTGCGCGACCGCATCCTGTCGCTGGGACGCGCGCATGATTTCGTGCGGCCACAGGGCACGACGGCAAGCCAGGCGCCGGGCACGCTGCATGGCGTGCTGGAACAGATATTGGCGCCCTATCGCGGCCCCAATGGCGCCCGCGTCATCATGTCGGGCGATAATCCAGCGGTCGACGACCGATCGGCCACGCCGCTCGCGCTGTTGTTCCACGAGCTTGCGACCAATGCCGCCAAATATGGTGCGCTTTCGGTGCCCGAGGGGATGGTGCACCTGTCAGTCGCGCTGGATGGCGATCAAGTGCGTCTGGAATGGCGCGAAGAGGGCGGTCCGGCGGCGCAGGCGCCTCAAGCCGACGGCTTCGGAACGCGCCTGATGACGCTAAGCGTCGAACGTCAATTGGGCGGTCGCATCTCGCGCGAGTGGCGTCCTGACGGGTTGTCGCTCAGCCTGGCGATCCCATCCCGGTCCATGAGCCGGGCGCGGGCGCAAACTTAATAAAACCTGCTATTTCGCCCATGTCGGGCGCAGGCATATCAGCAGCAGCCAGACGCAGCGCGCCAACGATGCTCTGCGCGCAGAAAGGCTTGGTCACGACGCCGAGGGCAGCCACCGACGCCTCACCTATCTGTGCGGGGTTTGCGGTCACGTAGATGACGCGCATGCCAAAGCGCGTGGCGAGTTCCATGCCGATGGCAGGTCCGGTCGGACCGTCGCGCAGATTGAGGTCGACGAGGGCAATGTCGCAACCATCCGCCGCGTCGATCGCTGCCGCACGGTCCGCGGCGATCGCTTGCGGATCGAAGCCCGCATCCTTGACGATTTCCTCAATCTCGAGCGCGACGAATATTTCGTCCTCTACGATCAGGACTTTCTTGGTCATTGTTTCAGCCCGCCCACATTCGAACAGTATAATGCAAACCCGGTAGGGGGGTTCCGGGTACGGTCATAAATATCTAATCTGCATCAACCTTGGGCGCTGCTGTTCCACACCGTTTCGAAAGCTGCGCCATCCATGACCAGCACCGACGCCGGATAACCGGATTCGCTGGCCTGCCGCGCCGTCTGGGTCGCGCTCTCCACCGCCGCGTCGCGGGTGGGGAAGGGGCCGAAATAGCGATTGTTCAGGTTGATCTTCCACGCGCCTTCGTGCGCGACGACGATGTAGCGGGCGTGGGGCAGCGCGGTTGCGGTCAAGGCAGGTCTCTCATGCGGTTCAGGGGGCAGGGCATGTCGCGGGAGGCGCATAAGGTCAAGAGAAGGCGGCCGGGGACGGTGGTCAAAAGCCCTCCTGGTCACGCCCTGCGCGAATCGCCGCACCACCCGCAAAGGGGGTAATCGCCACCAGCAGCAGCGATGACGCGCCAAGCAGCTTCATCGCCGCGCCGCTGCCATCGCCCAATGTCCCCGCGCCAAAGATCAGGATCGGCACCGCCAGCGGCAGCGCGAGCAGCCCGGCGAGCGCGCCGCTCGACCGTAGCCCCGCCGTCAGCGTCGCCACCAGAACCCCGAGCGCCGCGAGCGCAGGCGTGCCCACCAGCAGCCCCGTTTCCAGCATCGCGACCTGCTTGGCCTCAAGACGGAGTAGGGCAGCGGCAGGCAGCACGGCCAGCATCAGGGGCGGTCCGAAGCCGAGCCAATGGGCGGCAAGCCGGGCAAGCACGACGATCTCCTCGCCGATCCCGCGCAAGGCGAACTGGTCGAGCATCCCCGCTTCGCGATCCGGCGCGATCAGCCGGTCCACGGGCAGCAGCGCGGCCAGCAGCGCGGCGATCCACAACATGCCCCCGCCGGTGCGCGACAGCAGCGCGGCGTCGGGACCGACCGCGAAGGGGTAGAGGCTCGCGACCAGCAGCAGGAAAGCGACGGGCAGCCAGAGACCCGCCGATCGCCAGCTTTGGATCAGGTCGCGCCCGGCAAGCAGGATCAGGACGCGCATGCATCCTCCGCTGCCAGCGCCTCAAGGTCGATGTGTGCCGACAGGGCGAAGGGCAGGGGCTGGTGCGAGGCCGCCAATGCGCAACCTCCAGCGGCGAGATGCCCCGTCACCGCATCCGCCAGCAACACGAGCGAAAGCTGGTCGAGCCCGTTGGTAGGCTCGTCCAGCAGCCAGATCGGCGCACCTGACGCGATAACGCGCGCGATGGCGGCGCGCTTGCGCTGCCCGGTCGAGAGCATGCGGACGGGAAGGTCGACAAGCTGGGCCAGTGCCATCGCGTCCAGCGCGGCGGCCAGCGTGGGGCCTGACGCGCCGTCGAGTCGCGCCCAGAATGACAGAGCGGAGAACAGGGTCGAATCTATGTCGAGCGCCAGCCGGTCGTCGGCGAGCGCCACCGCGCCACCGCGTTCGACCGACCCGGCGGAAGGGCGGAGCAGTCCTGCGCAGACGCGCAGCAGGCTCGACTTGCCGACGCCATTGGGCCCTTGCAGCATCACGGCTTCCCCCGCTTGCAGGTGCAGGTCGACGCCCCGGAACAGCAGGCGGCCACCCCGCACGCAGGACAGGTCCGACAGCCGCAGCAGGGCCGAAGCGCTCATGGCGCGACCATATCCTCCAGCACATGCATGTCGAGGTCGGAGAGGCCGAAATGATGCCCGACCTCATGCACGACGACATGGGTGATGAGCGCGTCGAGCGCCACACCGGTTTCGACCCATTCGTCGAGCAACGGGCGGCGGAAGAGATGGATGGTGGGCGGCTGGTCCCCGGTCTGCGCCGCTTCGCCCACGGGCCGGCCGCTGTAGAGGCCGGTCAGTTCGAACGGATCTTCGAGTTCCATTTCCCTAAGGATGTCGCCGCTCGCGAAATCCTCGACGAACAGGACGATGCCGGCGAGATGCTCGCGGAACGGGTCGGGCAGGCGGCTGAGCGCCTCGAGCGCCAATTGCTCGATCTGCGGGGCTGTCGGGGCGTGGAGGGTGGGGCGGTCGGCGTCGGGCATCGCCGCTCCATAGAGCGCTTTGCACCGCGAGGGAATTGGCTGCCGCTACTGGAGATCCGAAGGCAGCAGGTCGAACAGGTCGCGGCGCGCCACGGGCTCTTCGATCCGGTCGTCATAGCCTTCAAGCGCCGCGATTACCGTCGGTTCGGTCGCGTGCCGCGCGCGAAGGGCCGCAAGCCGCGCGTCGCTGCCGACGCAGAGCTGGCCGATGCTTGCTTGCAGAAAGGCGCGCCGTTCCGCATCACGCGCCTTCTCGCCCCGGAAATGGTCGCAGCGGTCGCGATCGACCATGAAGGCGGTCACTTCGGCGGGGAAAATCTCGACAGGGCCGTCGTCGTCGCTCAACGGCGCCAAGTCGGGCACCTGCGCCGGCGAACGCGTGCGCAGGGCCGCGTTCGTTTTCGCAGGGCGGGGCGGCGCGGGCGCGATCTTATTGCCCGTCAGTGGCGGTGGCGCATGTCTATTGGACACCGCCTCCGCCGGCGCGCTGGCCACGGGGGCTGGCTCGCAGGCAGGCGCGAGCAGCAGGGCCGGCAGCGTGATCGTCGACAGGCGACGCTTCATCCAATATCTTCCCGCAATGAGGCGATGAGCTTCGTGACATGAGGAAGCCGCGCTTCCTCTTCGGCCAGGATCGCCAGAAAGGCCGATTTTTTGTAGGCGCGCACGGCGCCTTCCGGAAGGCGATTTGCGGCGGGAATGGCGGAAATCACGATGTCCAGCAGCCGCTCCGCGCCATGCAGCCGTCCCCAAAGATAATCATTTTCCCGATAGGCGCGGCTGAAAAAGGCGCCGAAATTATTGAATTCTATGCCCTTGAGGGTCGCCGCCGCGCCGCCGCTGCGGATCGCCGAGCAATCTTCGGGCGAGATGCGATCGACCTTGATCGGATCATATTCGTCCATCGCCTCGCCCTGGAGCAGTGGTAGAGTAGCGATGTCGTAAAAGGGGAAGCCAAGATAGGCGAAGAGCATGACGCGCCGTTGTGGCCGGGGCAGTCCGGCAAGCGCATCGGCCAGCATCATATCTGCCGCCTGATCGCGCGCGCGCAGGTCGCGCGCCTGCGCCAGCGCGGCGAGTGCGGCGCGCGCGTCTTCAAGCGTATGGGCCGCCGCCGCGCGCACATCCGCCCCATATAAGTCGATGATCTCGCACTCGGCATAGTGGGCGAGGCAGCGATAGATGGCGTCGCGCATCGCCTGCACCGCCGCCGCCTCGGTTCCGGCCTCTACCTCTAGCGTTTCGGCGAAGCGGCGGGCGAGGAAGCGCAGGCGCCGGGTTCGGAAAGCAAGGTCGTGGGTGCGGAAGAACAGCACGGGCGGCGCGCTGGACCCGATATCGTCGGTGAACTGGTCCGCTCCGGCGGCGCGCACCGCCGTCCAGAGAGCGCGGCGATAGCTTTCGCGCAGCATCGGCTGTTCTTCCCCCGACAGCTCGAAGAGCAGTTGGGCCAGCGCCTCGACGATACCCGACAATTTGAGATGACCATAAGCGGGATAGGTGAAACCCGCGGCATTGGCTGCCCGCTGCTGCGCCTTGGCACGCCAGGCCGACAGGCGCGCTGGCGTCGGCCGGTCGAGGAAGAGCATGCCGCCGATGGCGCTTTCCACCTCCGCCTCGATTCCCGGCCGCAGCGCGTCGAGGATGCGCATCATGCGCCGCACGCGGGTCGAATGGCGGTCGATCACCTCCAGATTGTCGCGGATCG
>JBEVMZ010000027.1:0-8420 GCA_040508335.1 Sphingobium sp. | reverse complement strand
GGCGGAGATCGTGCCCGATCAGGTTGATGCGATGGACGCCCTGGAGGTTCTGCGCCGCGCGGACGTGCCCATCGTCATGGTCCACGACGAATATGGTCATTTCGAAGGCATCGTGACGCCCGCCGACCTTCTGTCGGCGATCGCTGGCGAGTTCGCGTCCGATCGCGATCTGCATTACGAACCCCATCTGACCGAGCGGGAGGATGGCAGCCTGTTGGTGTCGGGTCAGATGCCGATGGACCAGCTCGCCGAGCGGATCGACATCGATCTTGCCGAGGATCGCGACTATGCGACGGTGGCGGGGCATGTCCTGTGGCTGATGCGCCGGTTGCCCGAGGTGGGCGACTATGTCGAGGATCAGGGATGGCGGTTCGAGATTGTCGACATGGACGGACGCAAGATCGACAAGCTGCTGGTTATGGAACGCTGACCGGAAGTTATTGCGGCCTTGCCATAGTGGTATTCGAACGCGCAAAGCGTTGATCTGTCAAGATATATTGCTTTCATTGATCCGCATCAATGAGAATCCGGGGAACATGGGGAGCGCTGCGGGATTGAGAGGTGCACGAAGGAGAGTTTTTCGTGGCTACACGCTTCCATCAAGACCTTACGCAATCCCAGTTTCTTCAGCAGACCTTTCAGGAGCGCTTGAGCCATTGGAACAGGCAGCGGCTCGCGCCCGGCTTTCCTGAAGACTTCACCGCCGCCCGGCTCGACGCTGATCGCAACATGCTTCGGCTGGAACATGGGTTTATCGAGGAATTACGCGCGGAGGCCAAGCTGCGCGCCGCCGAGGCGCCGACCGATCCGGAAGGCTTCGTCCAATGGTTCGAAGCGCTTAAGGAAAATGGCCCCGGACAGAATGATCCGTTGTTCCCGTGGCTGGCCGAGCAGGCAAGCCGCGACGAAATACGCTGGTTCCTGGGCCAGGAGGCCGCAGGCGAGGCTGGGTTCGACGATTTGGTCGCCTTCACGCAGATCAAGCTGCCTGCGCAGGCCAAGATGGAGCTGGCGCGCAATTATTGGGACGAGATGGGGCGCGGCAACATCAAGGGCATGCATGGCCCGATGCTGAGCCAATTGGTCGAAATCCTCGCGCTCGACACGCAGATCGAGCAGACGGTTTGGGAAAGCCTGGCGCTTGCCAATGCGATGACCGCGATGGCGACGTCGCGTTGCTATACATGGCACAGCGTCGGCGCGCTCGGCATCATCGAACTGACCGCGCCGGGCCGTTCGGCCAGCACTGCTCAAGGGCTGCGACGCATCGGTCTGTCGGAGCGGGAGCGACGATATTTCGATCTCCACGCGGTGCTTGACGTCAAGCACAGCCGTGACTGGAACGAGGAAGCGATCAAGCCGCTGGTCGCAGAAGATCCGCGCCGCGCGACCGCGATGGCCGAAGGCGCACTGATCCGCCTGGCATGCGGGGAGCGTTGTTTCGCGCGGTATCGCGCGCATCTGAGGTTGGGCTGACCTCATGGCAGGGCAGCAGGAACGTATCCTTTTGGTGGAGGACGATCCCGCGATTGCGGCGATCATCGTCGATTTGCTGGAGGACGCCGCCTTCGAGGTTGACGGTCCCTATGCGACGTTGAGCGAGGGCGTAGCGGCGGTCGCAAGCAATCTGCCCGATGGGGCCGTGCTCGATATGCGGCTTGAGGGCAGCGATGTCGGAATGCTGGCCGACGATCTGGAAAGCTACGATATTCCGTTTATTTTCTGTTCGGGCATGGACCGGGACGCGCTGGCGCGGCGGTTCGCCGGCCGGCCGTTCGTTTCCAAGCCTGGCCTTGTCCGCACATTGATCCCATCGCTGCGCCGTATATTGCACTGACGGCGCGCACTCGCAGCGGTGGAGAATTCTCGGATAGCGCGCAGGACGCTACGAAAAAAGCCCGGCTGATCCAGCCGGGCTTTTTCATGTCCACGATCTTCCGGCGTCGTTGGCGCCGGAAGGTCAGACGTTCCGCTTAATGCTTCGTCGGTGCAGCCGAGCCGCCCGATGGCGCGGCATTGGCGGGAGCTTGGCCCGACACGCTGGCAGCCGGCTCGGTCGCGTTGGTAGCAGCTTCTTCCGCCGTCGCCGCGCCGCTATTGTCGGCAGGCGCCGCATCGGCTGCGGGCAGGGGAAGGTTGGACCCCTGCGTGTTGAGCCAAGCGATCAGGTTCGCACGATCGGCCGGATTGCCAAGGCCGGCAAAGGTCATCTTGGTGCCGGGCGCAAATTCACGCGGGCTCTTGAGCCATGCGTCCATATTTTCGAACGACCACTGGCCGCCCTTGCTCTTGAGCGGATCGGAGAAGGCGAAGCCGCCCCGGCCATGGCCGATAGGATCGCCGACGACCGCATAGAGATTGGGACCGATGCCGTTCGCGCCACCCTGATTGACGGTGTGGCATGCGGCGCACTTCGCGAACACCTTTTCACCTGCGGCGACGTCGGCTGACGCGAGCAGCGTGTTGAGGCCCGGACCGCTGTCGCCCCCTTCGCCTTCGGCCTCCACGCCTTCGATGGCGTAGCCCATCTTTTCGGGGCGCTCGTCATGGAAGACCTTCGAGCTGACGATCGCGCCGCCGAGCGCGATGATACCCGCGAACAAGGTCCAGCCCGCAACGGTGTTGAAACGATCGGCCATTCGCTCGATTTCCCTTGAATTTCTCGTTCTGGTGGCTGTCTGGCGCCGCCCTTGCGGGCTGCCATAATGGCGCAATCGCGAACGTGCAAGCGTTGGCGAACGTCGGTGCGCGCGCTTTTCCTCGGCCCATCTGCGGGGCCATGGCTTGCACGGGGCCGATCAAATGCCTAGGCGCCAAGCCCCATGGAAAACTACCCGCTACCCGCTCGCATATTGGTGGAAGAGATGGCGCGCAAGGCCGCCGCCGATCCCGCCCGCGCCATCGCCTATCAGGGCGCGCCGGGGGCGAACTCGCATCTGGCCGCGCTTGGTTATGCCCCCGATTGCATTCCGCTGCCCTGCTTTGCGTTCGAGGATGCGATCGATGCGGTGCGTTCGGGCCTTGCCGCGCGCGCGATCATTCCGATCGAAAACAGCCTGCACGGCCGCGTCGCCGACATGCATTTCCTGCTGCCCGAATCGGGCTTGAGCATCGTCGACGAATATTTCCTGCGCATCCGTCACTGCCTGATGGCGGTCGACACCGCGCCGGTCAAAAGCGCGGTCAGCCATCCGCAGGCGTTGGGGCAATGCCGCCATTATCTGCGTGAGCGCGGTATTCAGCCGGTCGCCTATGCCGACACGGCAGGGGCGGCGGCGCTGGTGGCGGAAACGCGGAATGAGGGGGAGGGGGCGATCGCGCCCTATCTGGCGGCCGAACTCTATGGCCTGCAACTGGTCGCGGAGAATATCGAGGACAGCGACGACAATATGACGCGCTTCCTCGTGCTCGCGAAGGAAGCGACGCAGCCGACCGCCGGCATCGGTCCAGTGATGACGACATTCCTGTTTGAAGTGAGAAATGTGCCAGCCGCTCTCTACAAGGCGATGGGCGGGTTCGCCACGAACGGCGTCAACATGACGAAGCTGGAAAGCTATCAGCGCGGCGCAAGCTTCGCTGCGACGGAGTTTTTTTGCGACATCGAAGGGATGCCGGGCGATCCGACCGTGGACCGGGCGCTGGCCGAACTGGAATTTCACTGCAAATGGGTGCGCGTGCTCGGCAGCTATCGCCAGGCGCGGCCGCGAATCTGAAGAGGGCGGCAATCGCGCGGCCTTCGCAGCACGCGGATCGCTCGCTATAGGGGGGGGGCATGGCCACCGCAATTTTTCTGTCAGCCCTCGCCATGAGCGTCATCGTCGCGCTGCGCTATGTGGCCACCAGCGGCGGCTTTGCGCTGGCGACGCGGATCAGGCAGCCGGGCCTTTATCGGGGGCTTTCGCCGCAGATCCGGCGCGAGATCAGCTGGTCGCTGAGCGCTGCGTTGATTTACGGCGTTCCGGCGGGCATCGTCGCGTGGGGATGGCAGACGCATGGCTGGACCCGGGTCTATACCGATATCCACGCCATGCCGCTCTGGTATCTGCCGCTTTCGGTGCTGCTTTATCTCGCCGCGCACGACTGCTGGTTTTACTGGACGCACCGCTGGATGCATCGCCCACGCCCGTTCCGGATCGCGCATGCCGTCCATCATGCCAGCCGGCCGCCGACCGCGTGGGCGGCAATGAGCTTCCACCCCTGGGAATCGCTGACGGGCGCGCTCGTCATTCCCGTGCTGGTCTTCCTAATCCCCATCCACATCGCCGCTCTGGGCGGGGTGCTGGCGATCATGACGGTCATGGGGGTAAGCAATCATATGGGCTGGGAAATGTTTCCACGCTGGATGGTGCATGGGCCGCTCGGGCGCTGGCTGATCACCGCGAGCCATCACCAGCGCCACCATGACCTTTACGCCTGCAATTACGGGCTTTATTTCCGCGTTTGGGACCGGCTGTGCGGGACAGACAAGGGTATCGGCAGCTTCGGGAAGTCGGCATGATACGTCCTGGCCTATCGCTTCTGCTGCTGGGCGCACTCGCCGCCGCAGCGCCTGCCGATACCGCGCAGCCGCTGTCGCTGGAGGTGGACGGCCTGCGATCGGCGAGGGGGCGGCTGCTCGTCTGCGTCACGCGCTCTCCTGCCCATTTTCCCGACTGCACCGGCGATCCGGACAAGCGCCATTTCGCGCTGCCCGCCGAGCGCGGGCCGGTGTCGCTGGGCCTGCTCCCGTCGGGCAGCTATGCCATAGCGGTGATCCACGACGAAAATGGCAATGGCAAGCTCGACACCTTCGCGGGCATTCCGCGCGAAGGCGTGGGCTTTTCGCGCAACCCCGTGCTGCGTTTCGGCGCACCCGCCTTCAAGTCCGCCGAATTTCCCGTCGCCGGTGCGGCGGTTAGTCAGAACGTGCGGATCAAATATTTTCTATAATTTGCGGGACATGGAACCGTCACTCATCCGAAACATTTTTGCGTCCAGTCTTCCTCCAAGAGAATTGGGCCACCCATGACGTCTCGCTTCCTCGCCGCCGCATCCTTGCTGACGGCTCTGGCCCTTTCTCCGTCCGCGCATGCGCAGCAGGTAGATGATGACGGCAACAGCTTCACGGTCGGCGTCGGTGCAGTCTATGCGCCAAGCTATGAGGGGTCCGACGACTATCGCCTGATCGCTGGACCGCAGGCGCGGGGCAAGGTGGCGGACTTTGCCTTCTGGACGCGCGGACCGGGCCTTTATGTCGACGCCATTCCCAATCGTGACGCGTCGGGCCTAGACTTTCAGTTGGGGCCGGTGGTCAATTTTCGCTTCGACCGCACCAGTCGCAAGGCGATAAAGGACGATCAGGTCAGGGCGCTGGGCAAGCGCGACCTGGGCGTCGAAGTCGGCGGCTTCGTCGGCATCGGCAAGACCGGCGTCATAACCAGCGATTACGACAATCTGTCCGCGCGCGTTGCCGTGACGAAGGATGTGGCTGGCGCACATGGCGGAATGGTGGTGACGCCCGCGATCGAATATTTCACGCCGCTGTCGGTACGGTCATTCGTCGGATTGGGTCTGTCGGGCGAATATGTCGGCAAGAAATATGGCGATTATTATTTCGACATCACACCAGCCGAAGCGCTCGCCAGCGGCTTGACGCCCTATGACCGCGCCGGTGACAAGGCGGGCTTCCGTCGCGTCAACTTGAACCTGACGGGGGGCTATTCGCTGTCGGGCGACCTGCGGCGCGGATGGGCGCTCGTCGGGCTTGTGGGCTATGCGCGCGTGCTTGGCCGTTATGCCGATTCGCCGATCGTCGCGACGGCAGGCGATCGCGATCAGTGGATGGGGGCGCTGGGCGTCGCCTATACTTTTTAATAGGAAAGACCGGTCGCCGCGCCTTGCCTGCAAAGGGTGACGCCCCCCATATTGCACGATATGAGGGCGCGGACATTTGCGCGAGCAGGAGAAGAAAAGCGTGGCGACCCTGGGAATGAGCGAGGCGGACAAGGCGGCGATCGAGACTTTCCGGCGGGAAGTGATCGAGCCGTCGCGCACCAGCCTCGTGATTGTCGATTTCTGGGCCGAATGGTGCGGCCCCTGCAAGCAGCTTACGCCCGTGATCGAAAAGGTCGCCGCCGATTATGCGGTGAAAGGCGTGGTGCTGGTCAAAGTCAATGTCGATGAGAATCCCTTCATCGCCAGCCAGTTTCGCGTGCAGTCGATCCCGACCGTTTATGCAGTATTTCAGGGTCAGCCGGTCGCCGACCTCAGTCAGGCGCGCACCGAGGGCCAGTTCAAGCAATATCTCGACCAGCTGCTGACGCAGCTTCCTATCCAATCGGATGAGAAAGCACAGTTGGAAGAGATAGCGCCGTTGCTCGCCATGGGTGAGGAGCTGCTGGCGGGCGGAGAGGCGGAGCGGGCGTTGAGCGTGTTTCAGCAGATTGGCGACATCGCGCCCGACAATGTCGATGCCATTGCCCGCGGCGCGCGGGCGCTGGTCGCGCTCGGGCATATCGACGAGGCGGAAGCCGCGCTCGACACGATCCCTGCCGACATTGCGAAGGACCCGGCGGTCGAGCGCGCCCGCGCCGCGATTGCGCTGGCCCGCAATATCCAGCCGGTGGCCGATCTTTCGGCGATCGAGGCGCGCGTCGCCGCCGACGCCGACGATCACGCCGCGCGCTTCGAACTGGCTGCCGGCCTGATGGGCAATGGCGACCGCGACGGGGCCGCCGAGGCGCTGCTGGAGATCGTCCGGCGCGACCGCGCCTGGAACGAAGGTGCGGCGCGCGCCCAACTGCTTACCATTTTCGAGGCAGTCGGCCTGGAAGATCCATGGGTGGCGGCGCAGCGGCGCAAGCTGTCCCAGATCCTCTTTTCCTAAGCCGTCCGATGCCGCGCGCCCGCGTCTCCATCTTTCCCTTGCCGGGCGTGCTGCTGCTGCCCGACATGGACATGCCGCTCCACATTTTCGAGCCACGCTATCGGGCGATGATCGAGGATGCGATGGCGCGCGACCGGCGCATCGGCATGATCCAGCCGCGCGACAATGCGCCCAAGCCCGCCTTGTTCGACATGGGCTGCCTTGGCCATATCACCCATATCGAGGCGCTGGACGATGGGCGCTTCAACATCCTGCTGCGCGGGCTTGCGCGGTTCCGCGTGGTGCGCGAGCTGGAGGTGACGACGCCCTTTCGCCAGATCGAGGCGGAGGTCGAGCAGGCGCCATCGGCCGGCCTGAACGACCAGGACGTACTGGCGGCCGTCGAGCGCGCATCGCTTGAAATCGAATCACGCCGCTTTGCCGAAGCGCTCGGCTATGTGGTCGACTGGACGGCGGTATCGACGCTGGACGACGCTTCGCTCGTCAACGGCATTGCGCAGATCGCGCCGTTCGACCCGGCCGCCAAGCAGACGCTGCTAGAAGCCGACAGCCTGTCGGAGCGGGCCGACCTGATCGTCCAGTTGATGCAGATATTCGGCCGGCTGGACGGTGACGGTGAGAGCGGCCGGACGATGCAATGAGCGAAGATCCGTCCCCACAAGGCCCGCCCATCGACCCCTGGTTGCTCGCCAAGCTGGTCTGCCCGCTGACGCGCGGGCCGCTACGCTGGGATGCGGGCGCCCATGCGCTTATCTCGGACGGGGCGGGTCTTGCCTATCCGGTGCGCGATGGCGTGCCGGTGTTGGTCGCCTGGGAAGCGCGGCCGCTCTGACTTCTCTTGTTCGTCGCAATTTCGGAGCGGTCAGGAGGCGATGGCCGCGTCCAGCAGCTTGCGCGCTTCTTCGCCGGTCCAGTCCATCGCGCCGACCACACGCAATATTTCCTTGCCCTGCGCATCATAGAGCACCGTGGTGGGCAGCACGCCCGTCCCATAATGAAAGCCGAACTGATTTTCCGGGTCCGCCCATCCTTTGAGGTTGGGCAGGTCATGTTTGGCGAAGAAGGGGGCGATCGCCTTTGCCCCTTGCGTATCCTGCGAGATGGTGAAGACGGCCAGCCCCTTGGGCGCATAGGTCGCCGCGATCCGGTTTAAGGCCGGCATTTCCGCGACGCAGGGCGCGCACCAGGTCGCCCAGAGATTGACCAGCATCGGCCGCCCGGTGACGTCGCCAAGCGTCGCCTCGCCGCCCTTGGGGTCGAGGAAGGCGAAGTCGGGGGCGGGCGACCCCGCCATGCTGCGGTCGATCTTGTGATCGAAGCCGGCCTGTTCTTGCGACCCTGACGGGGCAGGTGCGGTCGCTTCGCCGCTCGTCTCACCTTGCGCGTCGGGTTGCTCTGGGCCTACGGATTGCCTATCGCACGCGCCGAGCCCGGCAAGCAGGAGCAGAGTCATTACACAGCGCGACGACAGTCTCACGGGGGCAGGCTCCAATAGCATGTGGGGCGGACGGTTCGCGGCCGGCCCGGCTTCTGTGATGCGGGAGATAAATGCCTC
>JBEVMZ010000009.1:0-2870 GCA_040508335.1 Sphingobium sp. | reverse complement strand
TGCCGACTTCGGCCACAACCGATCCGGTCTCCTTCGCGATGCGGATGGACCGGTCCTGCGCTTTGACAGGAGCAGGGTCTGTGTTGTCACCCTGCCAGATATAGAGCAGCGCCTTGTCGTGCTTCACCACATCGGGCTTCACGATGGTCATCCAGTGTTTCCACACCGGCTTGTCGACTTCTGCCTCGGTGCGCCACGTCTGCGACGTCATCTCCAGCACATAGGTCGTCTGGCCATCGCCGGAATACGTGCCTTTCAACTCCCAATTATAGACCGGATCGGGCTTGGCGACATACGCATCGAGCGGCGTCTTTTCGTCAGGCTTGATCGAGTAATCGACGGCCGCCGCGACCGGAGCGGGCGCTGGCTCCGGCGCTTTTGTCTCTGGGCTGCATCCCGCGAAGGCGATGGCACCTGCCAGCAGAAGGGACTTTGCGAGTCTCATATGTCTCTCCCCAAGTCGCGGCGTCTGTGACGCTCTTCGGGCGAGAGTAGGTTTGCGGCGCGGTGTGAGCCAAGGGCTGGCGCTACGGCGCCATCCAAATAATTCGCTCGCGTATCAGCCAAAAGAAAACCCCGAGGCCGGTGGGCCTCGGGGTCCTCATTGACACGTCAGTCAGTTGGCTTAGCCAGCTGCGCGTTTCCTGCGGCCAGCGCCCGCAAGAAGAGCGGCCCCGATTACGGTCGAGCCGACCAGCAGGACCGCCTGCAGCAGCGCCATGGGTTCGGTCGTGGTCAGACCTTCGACCCCGCCGAAGTAGAAGCGGGCGGCAAGGCCCGCAACGCCCGCCAGCAGCAGCAGGATACCGACCGCAAGGCCGCCATCCGACACCGCGCCGCCGGCTTTTTCCTCGCGCTTGATGGCCAGGGCCTGCAAGGCGAGGAAGAACACGGCGACGCCGAGGAACGGCGTCATCCACATCAGCGCCTCGCGCAGACCTTCCTGCGCCGCCAGCGCTCTGTCGACGCCCGCCGCGATTTTCGTCGTCGCGATGTTGGTCGATATGATGCCCACCAGCGTCGGACCGGCGCCCAGGCCTACGAAGTTGAGCACCATCAGGAGAATGGCGCTCGACATCGTGCGCTGCGACGCCTTTACCGAGTTGTTCACCAGCGCGAGCGCGGGAGCCAGGTAGAAGATGTTCAGCAGCAGCGGGAGGAACAGCAGGGCGAGGGCGATCGGCCAATCCTGCGCCTGCGTGTAGAAGTACCAGAATGGCGCAGCTGCAGCCATCGCGATCAGCGGCGTCAAAGCGTACCAGACGCGTGAGCGTTTCGCCATGCGGTCCACGACGGCGCCAGAGGCGATCGTGCCGATGCCGATACCGACGCCGACGACGAGGGCATACCACAGCGACAGTTCATCCGGTGTGATCTTGAGAACGCGGATCAGGAAGGGCGCGTTGAAGCCGAGCGCGGCATAGCCGACGAGGGCGGAGACGCCGCAACCAAGGGCCGCCCACAGAAGGGCGGGCCTGCTGATGAAGTCCCAGAACGTCCGACCAAAGGACGGGCGATCTTGCGCGGCCGCGGCGGCATAGCCCGGGTCCATTGCCCCACGCTTGGGTTCCCGCACGACGAACAGCATCATCAGAGCAGCGATCACGCCGGCGACGCCAATGGCGATGAAGGCGGCGCGCCAGCCATAGGCCTTGTCGATCTGTGCGCCGAACGCGATGGCCGCAGCCTGGCCCAGCGGCACGCCCATGGAGAAGATCGCAAGCGCAAGGCCGCGCTTCTCTGCCGGGAAGTAGTCCGAGATGATCGAGTAGGAGGGCGGGGCGCCCGCCGCTTCACCCACGCCGACACCCATGCGGGCGGCGAGCAGGGTCGGATAGTTGTGCGCGAAGCCGCACAGCGCCGTGAAGGCGGACCACAGCGTTGCGCCGACATAGAGGATGTTGCGGCGGCTGGTGCGGTCGGCAAGGAAGCCGACGACGACGCCCAGTACGGTATAAACCAGCGCGAACCAGAAGCCCGTCATCCAGCCCATGTCGGCGTCGGACAGGCCCACAGTCGTGCCGTCGGGCAATTGCTTGGCGAAGGCCGGGTCGTTCTTGATGGACTCGATCAACACCGACATCAGCTGGCGATCGAGGAAGTTGAAGATGTAGATGAAGCCCAGCATGGCCAGCACGACCCAGGCATAAGGCGTCGTGCGCTGCGCGCCGATTGGCGCGGCTGTTGTATCGGTCATTATTTCCCTCCCGCAGAACCGTCGCCGGTCCATTGATGCCCTGTAATTTTCATATCGCGGACGGATTGGCGAGCAGATTGTCGCCGCAGGGGAAGGCAAGTCATGCCGCAAGTGCGAAAACGTGCGCGTGGCGACCTTGATCTAAACCGCGCGCCAGAGCATCTAAGCCCCGCACCTTTCCCCGGCCCGCAGGAACCCCGCGAATGCCCGCCTATCAATATGTCTATCACCTCGACGGCCTGACCAAGATCTATCCGGGCGGCAAGAAGGTGTTCGAGAACATCCGCCTGCATTTCCTGCCGGATGCAAAGATCGGCATCGTCGGCGTGAACGGTTCGGGTAAATCCACGCTGCTGCGCATCATGGCGGGCGAAGATCATGAAATCCTGGGCGAGGCGAAAGCCGCTGACGGGATCAAGATCGGCTACCTGCCGCAGGAACCGAAACTCGATCCGACCAAGACCGTGTTCGAGAACATCGCCGCCAAATGCCCCGAGAAGCAGATGGTGGACCAGTTCAACGCGATCTCCGCCAAGCTCGGCGAGGAATACACCGACGAACTCATGGAAGAGATGACCAAGCTGCAGGAGCAGATCGACGCTGCCGATGCGTGGGACATCGACTCCAAGATCGAGATGGCGATGGAAGCGCTGCGCTGCCCGCCGAGCGATGC
>JBEVMZ010000247.1:0-5225 GCA_040508335.1 Sphingobium sp. | reverse complement strand
ATCGCGCGGGGTACCGCTTATTCCATTTCCAGGATGATCGCATCGACGGGTAGGCTTTCGCCCTGCTTGGCCGACACGCTCTTGACCGTTCCCGCCTTGGCCGCGCGCAGGATATTTTCCATCTTCATCGCCTCGATGACGGCGAGCGGCTCACCCAGTTCGACCCGGTCGCCCTCGGCCACATGCAGCGCGACCAGGAGGCCGGGCATCGGGCAGATGAGGAAGCGCGACAGATCGGGCGGGATCTTTTCGATCATATGCTTGGCGTGAACAGCCGCGTGGGCCGGGAGAATACGCAGCTTGTGGCTGGCGCCATGGGCGGTCAGCACGAAGCCCGAACGCACCGGCGCGATCCGCACGGCGAGCGCCTCGTCACCGAACTCCGCCTCGATCATGCGGTCGCCAGGCGTATATTCCAGGGCGAGATCGATCGCCTGGCCATCCACGGTCACGTCGTCGCCGACGATCTCTACGTCGTGCGTGGCGTCGCCGATCTTGACCTGCCAGCCGGTCGGCGGGGCCAGGCGCTTGCCAAGCTGTCCTTCGATCCGGCGGGCGCGATCGGCCTGCGCCATCGCCGCGAAGGCGCCGATCGCCGACAGGCGGCGGAGCAGTTCGGGCGAGGCGGGCGCGCCCTGGAAGCCTTCGGGATATTCCTCGGCGATGAAGCCGGTGGTGATGTTGCCCGAACGGAACCGCTCATGCTGCATCAGCGCGGAAACGAAATCGATATTGTGGCCAGGCCCTTCGATCTCGAACTTGTCGAGCGCCTCGATCTGCTTGTCGATCGCCTCCAGACGCGTCGGCGCCCAGGTGATGAGCTTGGCGATCATCGGATCGTAGAACATCGAAACTTCGCCGCCCTCTTCGACGCCATCGTCGACGCGAACCTTCGCGCCGGTTGCATCGGTCCCGGCTTCGGGCGGATTATAGCGCACCAGACGGCCCGTGGAGGGCAGGAAGCCGCGATACGGGTCTTCGGCATAGACGCGGTTTTCGATCGACCAGCCGTTGATCTTGACGTCAGCCTGCCCGAACGAAAGCTTCTCGCCATTGGCGACGCGGATCATCTGCTCGACCAGGTCGACGCCGGTGATCTCTTCGGTCACGGGATGCTCGACCTGAAGCCGGGTGTTCATTTCGAGGAAGTAGAAGCCGTCACCGGTCTTGTCCTCGCCCGACACGATCAGTTCGACCGTACCCGCGCTGAAATAGCCGACCGCGCGCGCGAGGGCGACGCACTGTTCGCCCATCTTCTTGCGCATTTCGGGGGATACGAAGGGCGAAGGTGCTTCCTCGACCACCTTCTGGTGGCGGCGCTGGATCGAGCATTCACGCTCGTTGAGGTAGACGATATTGCCATGCTGGTCGCCCAGCACCTGGATTTCGATATGGCGCGGGCTTTCGATGAACTTTTCGATGAACACGCGGTCGTCGCCGAAGCTAGACAGGCCTTCGCGCTTGGTCGCTTCGAAGCCTTCACGGACATCCTGCTCGTTATAGGCGAGGCGCATGCCCTTACCGCCGCCGCCGGCCGACGCCTTCATCATCACCGGATAGCCGATCTCGTTGGAGATCTTCACCGCATGTTCGGTGTCGTCGATCACGCCAACGAAACCGGGGACGACATTGACGCCCGCTTCCAGCGCCAGCTTCTTCGATTCGATCTTGTCACCCATGGCGGCGATGGCATTGGCCGGAGGGCCGACGAAGATGATGCCCTCCGCGTCCAGCGCCTTGCGGAAGCTCTCACGCTCCGAGAGGAAGCCGTAGCCTGGATGCACCGCGTCAGCGCCAGTCTGCTTGCAAGCCTCGATGATCTTCTCGGCGATCAGGTAGGACTGCGCGGCGGGCGACGGGCCGATATGCACCGCTTCGTCCGCCATCATGACGTGGGGGGCGCGCGCGTCGGCGTCCGAATAGACCGCGACCGTCTTCATGCCCATCTTCTTGGCCGTCCGCATGACGCGGCACGCGATTTCGCCACGGTTCGCGATCAGGATCTTCGTGATTGCCATATTGAGTCCTTGCCCCAATCCAATTTGTCGCCCGCAGGCGCTGATCTTGTCTCTCTTGTCAGAGAGTGACTATTCCGCTGCTTCCAGATGCCCATGCGGTTGCGCGGCCATGGCGGTGAGGCCAAGCTTGCCGAGCAGCGCGGCATCCTTGTCATCGCCCGCGTTCGCCGCCGTCAGCAGCTTGTCGCCAGTGAAGATGCTGTTCGCCCCCGCCATGAAGCAGAGCGCTTGGCAGGCTTCCGACATGCTCTCGCGACCGGCCGACAAGCGCACCATCGATCGCGGCATGACGATGCGCGCCACCGCCACGGTGCGCACGAATTCGACCTCGTCGATCTTTGCAAGCGGCGTGTCCTTGAGCATATCGCCAAGCACTGTGCCAGCGACGGGCACCAGTGCGTTGATCGGCACGCTTTCAGGATGCGGCATGGTGGCGAGCGCGTGGAGGAAGCCGATGCGGTCGGTCCTTGTCTCACCCATGCCGACGATCCCGCCGCAGCAGACATTGATGCCGGCATTGCGGACATTTTCCAGCGTCTCGATCCGGTCCGCGAAGGTCCGGGTCGTGATGACGTTGGCGTAATTTTCCGGCGAGGTGTCGATATTATGGTTATAATAATCGAGCCCGGCGTCGGCGAGTTGCTTGGCCTGCCCTTCGTCCAGCATGCCCAGCGTCATGCAGGTTTCCATGCCCATCTGGCGCACGCCCTCTACCATCGCGATCAGCTTGGGCATGTCGCGCTGCTTGGGATTGCGCCAGGCAGCGCCCATGCAGAAACGCCCGGAGCCTTGATCCTTGGCCTGCGCCGCCGCCTGCAGCACCGCCTGCACGTCCATCAGCTTGGTGGCCTTGAGGCCGCTCTCCGCTTCGGTCGACTGGCTGCAATAGCCGCAATCCTCAGGACAACCGCCGGTCTTAATCGACAGCAGCGTCGAGAGCTGAACCTCGTTGCGCGGATGGTTGGCGCGGTGGATCGACTGCGCCTCGAACATCAAGTCATTGAAAGGCAGATCGAACAGGGCGGTGATCTCTTCGCGCGTCCAATCGGTGCGCGGGGTCACGGGGGAAATCATTTCCATTACGCTGCATCCTCCAGCCCGGCGGGCGGCATATTGTGGCCAAGCAGGCGCAGCACGTCGGCGGCGCATTCCACGACGTTCGAGCCGGGGCCATAAATGCCCTGGACGCCTGCATCGCGCAGATAGTCATAGTCCTGCGGCGGAATGACGCCCCCCGCGATCACCTTGATGTCGCTGCGGCCCTTTTCGCGCAACTGCCGGATGAGATCGGGGATCAGGGTCTTGTGACCAGCTGCGAGGCTCGACGCGCCGACCACGTCCACCTCGCTCTCCAGCGCCAGCACTACGGTTTCCTCGGGCGTCTGGAATAGCGGCCCCGACACGACATCGAACCCCAGATCGCCAAAGGCGGACGCGATGATATTGGCGCCCCGATCGTGCCCATCCTGCCCCATCTTGGCGACGAGAAGTTTGGGCTTGCGACCGAGGCGCCGTTCGACGGCCTGCACTCCGTCGAGAACCTGAGCCCAGCGGCTATCGTCCTTATAGGGTTCGGCGTAGACGCCCTTTACCGGCGTCGGGGTCGTACCGTAGCGGTCGAAGCTGTCCTCCATCGCGGAGGAAATTTCGCCAAGCGTGGCGCGCGCGCGGGCGGCCTCTACGGCATGGGCGAGGAGGTTGGTTTCGATCGACTGCGGCGCGGCCGCGGCTTCGCGCAGCGCCTGCAACGCGGCCTGGCACTTGTCCTCGTCGCGCTCCGCCTTGACGCGGTTGATGCGCGCGATCTGCGCCTCGCGCACCTTGGTGTTGTCGATATCCAGCGTTTCGAGGAAATCCTCGGTCGCGAGGCGATATTTATTGACGCCGACGATGACGTCATCAGCCCTGTCGACCCGCGCCTGGCGCGCCGCAGCGGCGGTTTCGATCATCGCCTTGGGCCAGCCGGCGGCAACCGCCTTAGCCATGCCGCCATCGGCTTCGACGCGGTCGATAATCTCCTGCGCGGCATCGACGAGCTGCTGAGTGAGCGATTCGATATAATAGCTGCCGCCCAGCGGATCGACGACCTTGGTCATCCCCGTTTCTTCCTGAATCACGATCTGCGTGTTGCGCGCGATGCGGGCGGAAAAGTCTGTCGGCAGCGCGATCGCTTCGTCGAGCGCATTGGTGTGCAGCGACTGGGTGCCGCCGAGCATCGCGGCCATCGCCTCGATCGTGGTGCGGATGACATTGTTATAGGGGTCCTGCTCGGTCAGCGACACGCCGCTGGTCTGGCAGTGGGTGCGCAGCATCTTGCTGCGCTCGCTCTTTGCGCCCGCCTTGGTCATGGCGCGATGCCACAGCACGCGCGCGGCGCGCAACTTGGCAACTTCCATGAAGAAATTCATGCCGATGGCGAAGAAGAAGGACAGGCGTCCCGCGAAATTGTCGAGGTCGAGGCCCGACGCCACGCCGTAGCGCGCATATTCGATGCCGTCGGCGATGGTGAAGGCCAGTTCCTGCACCTGCGTCGCGCCGGCTTCCTGCATATGATAGCCAGAAATCGAGATGCTGTTGAACTTGGGCATCTCACGCGACGTATAGCCGAAAATGTCGGAGATGATCCGCATGCTGGGTTCGGGCGGGTAGATATAGGTGTTGCGGACCATGAACTCCTTGAGGATGTCGTTCTGGACCGTGCCGTCGAGCAGCTTGCGATCCACGCCCTGCTCCTCGCCCGCAACGATGAAGAAGGCGAGGATCGGGATGACCGCGCCGTTCATCGTCATGGAAACCGACATCTTGTCCAGCGGAATGCCGTCGAAGAGGATTTTCATATCCTCCAGCGTGTCGATGGCAACGCCCGCCTTGCCCACGTCGCCGGTCACGCGCGGATGATCGCTGTCATAGCCGCGATGGGTGGCGAGATCGAATGCGACCGACAGGCCCTTCTGACCGGCCGCCAGATTGCGCTTGTAAAAGGCGTTGGATTCCTCGGCGGTAGAGAAGCCCGCATATTGGCGGATGGTCCAGGGACGGCCCGCATACATGGACGCCCGCACGCCGCGCGTGAACGGCGCAAAGCCCGGCAGCCCCGGTTCGACCGTGACGTCCTCCGCCGTGTAGAGCGGCTTGACGGCGATGCCTTCCGGCGTCTGCCAGGTCAGGTCGCGGCCCTTCACTTCCTTGTCGCGAGCGGCTGCCCAC
>JBEVMZ010000181.1:0-7898 GCA_040508335.1 Sphingobium sp. | reverse complement strand
GATAGCGGCACCAAGCTGCTTTTCACCCTGTCGGCCAAGGCGTTGCTGCCGACGGCGTTGGAGGTGCTGCGCGACAGCAGTTTGGAACGGCTGGTTGTGGGCAGCGTCGCGGAAATGCTCCCGCCGGCAAAGTCACTGCTCTACAAACTCTTCAAGCGCGGGGAGACTGCGGCCGTGCCGACCGATCCCAACGTCTTGCCCTTTGCCGATCTGACCCATCATGGGGACCATCCCGCGCCCGTTGCGATCGATCCAGATAAGGACATCGCCCTTCTGCAATATACCGGCGGTACGACCGGCCGACCGAAGGGCGCGATGCTGTCGCATCAGAATCTGACCGCCAATGCGCGGCAGGTGACGGCCATCGATCCCCAGGTCGGCAAGCAGCCCGAACGGATTTTGGGCGTGCTGCCGATGTTCCATGTGTTCGCCAATACCTGCGTTCTCAATCGCACCGTGTTGGTAGGCGGCGAGATCGTCATGCTGCCGCGTTTCGACGCCGCCCAGGTTCTGGGCGCGATCCAGCGGACGAAGGCGACGGCGCTGCCGGGGGTGCCGACCATGTATCAGGCGCTGCTCGACCATCCTGCTTTGTCCAATGTCGATCTGTCGTCGCTGCGCATCTGCATTTCGGGCGGCGCGCCGCTGCCGGCCGAGGTCAAGCAGAGGTTCGAAGCGGTGACCGGCTCCCGCGTGGTGGAAGGCTATGGCCTCACCGAGTCGAGTGGGGTCGTGTCCTGCAATCCGTATGAGGGGTTGAACAAGAACGGTACGATCGGCCAGCCAGTGCCGGGCACGCAGATATTCCTGGTCGATAAGGAAGATCCTACGCGTCCCCCGCCGGAGGGCGAGCCAGGCGAGATCATCTTTTGCGGGCCGCAGGTGATGAAGGGCTATTGGGGCCGACCCGATGCGGACGCCGACGCCTTTATCGATGGTTGCGCGCGCACTGGCGATGTCGGCCTCATCGACGAGGAAGGCTATGTCCGCATCGTCGACCGGATGAAGGACATGATCTCGGTCGGCGGCTTCAAGGTTTTCCCCAGCCAGATCGAAGCGGTCCTTTATCATCACCCTGCGATCAAAGAGGCTTTGGTGATCGGTGTTCCCGACGCCTATCGGGGCGAGAGCCCCAAGGCGTTCGTCACGTTGCAGGATGGCGAAAGGGTCGAGGGCGAAGCGCTGCTCGAATGGCTCAATCCGCAACTCGGCAAGCATGAGCGCGTGCGCGAGGTGGAAGTGCGTTTGAGCCTGCCCAAGACGCTTGTCGGCAAGCTGTCCCGCAAGGAACTGGTGGCGGAAGAAAAAGCGAAGGCGGCCGCCGCGTCTGGAAGCAGCGCCTGACCATCCTTATCTACGGCCTTCATGAGCGCGGTCGGACCGGCCGCGCCAAGGATGTGCAGGAAGGATGAGGCAGATGGCCGACGACATCGCAACACTCGCGGGCGGATGTTTTTGGTGCACCGAGGCGGTGTATCAGAATCTGAAAGGGGTAAAGGCGGTCGAAAGCGGCTATATCGGCGGTGCCGGGCCAAATCCCTCCTATGAACAGGTCTGCTCCGGCACGACCGGCCATGCCGAGGCGATCCGCATCACCTACGATGCCGATGTCATTTCCTATGCCGACCTGCTCGCCATTTTCTTCGCGACGCATGACCCCACAACGCTGAATCGTCAGGGCAATGACGTCGGCACGCAGTATCGCTCGGCGATCTTTCCGCGTGGGCCAACGCAGGAGGCCGAAGCACGCGCCGGAATCGACCGGGCACAAGCCGATTATCGCGCGCCCATCGTCACTTCGATCGAGCCGGACGGCCCCTGGTATCCGGCGGAGGATTATCATCAAAAATATTGGGAGCGTGTCGGCGACTGTAATCCCTATTGTGTGGCCACCATCCCGCCAAAGCTTGCCAAATTACGCAAGGGGTTTGCCGACAGGATCGAAGCCTGACCATCTTCACTTGCGATGTCCCGGCCGCAGGGCCTAGGCTCATTTAGATGGCGCGGGCCTGCGTGCCGACATGAGCAGGGTGCATGATGCGAGTCTTTATTCTTTTGGCGTCGCCGCTTCTGCTGCTGGGTCTTGGCGGTTGCATTGCGAAGACGGCCCTGGATGTGGCGACCATGCCCGTGCGCGCTGGTGCGCAGGCGGCCGATTGGGCGACGACCAGCCAGGATGAGGCGGACCGAAATTACGGCCGAAAGATGCGCAAGCAGGAAGCGCGCGACGCCCGCGCCCGCAAAAAGGTGGAGGAGCAGCGTCGGCTCGAATGTCGGCGGGCAGGATATCGCGACTGTCGCTGAAGGAGTGCAACTCGCTTTCTGTCAGGCCGCGGCGCGCTTCAGCCGGTCGTGAATGGCGGCGCCGATCCCGTCTTCGGGAATAGGCGCCACCGCGATCCGCGCCGCCGCGCTCGCATCGGCCAGATGCAGGGCGGCGAACAGATTCGCCGCCGCCTGACGGACATCGGCATCGGGACTGAGGTTGAAGTTGCATGGCATCAGCCCGAATCCGATCAGAAACTCATCCTTGCCCGCCTTCAGCGCGTTCAGTCTGACGGGCTTCGACGGCGCATAGTGGCTCGCCAACTGACCGGGCGCCTCGATCGCGCCGGCTTCCTCACGCACGACCACCGGCACCCCGGTCGTCTCCTCGATCATCGCCGCCGTTATCGGGCCTTGGCGAAGCAGCCGCACATGGTCGACTTCTGGCGCGGCTATCGTCGATTCCAGCCCTTCGCTGGTCGGGCCTTCGTCTAGGATCATGCGCAATCGGCCATCAAGGCTCGCCAGTACATGCTCCGCGCGTGTCGGACTGATGAAACCGCTGCGATTGGCCGAGGGCGCAGCGATCGGCCGACCGCTTTCCCGAATAAGCGCGCGCATCGCTGGATGCGCGGGCAGACGCAACGCGACGGTGGGCAGGCCTGCCGTAACGGCTGATGCCAGGCCACTTGCCCTTAAAAGCGGTAGGACCAGCGTCAGGGGTCCAGGCCAAAAACATTGGGCGAGTTTGTCGGCAAGTGGCGAAAAGACCGCGAGACCCCGCGCCATGGCTGTATCCGCGACATGGACGATGAGTGGGTTGAAGCCGGGCCGCCCCTTCGCCGCATAAATGGCAGCGACCGCACGATCGTCGGTTGCGTCGGCGGCGAGCCCGTAGACCGTCTCGGTCGGCACCGCCACCAGTTCGCCCGCGCGGATCAACAGGGCGGCCTGGCGCAGCGCATCAGCGCCATAAGGCATGAGCCGGGTCGAATAGCTGGGATTGGCGATGGTCACGGCTCCGCTATAAAGCGCCTGTCCTGCCGGTAAAAGGGCATTGCGTCACCCGCATGACATAGCGTCGGCGGATCGCCATGCTTGCCCGCTATCGTGCCGACCGCTAAGCGCCGGGAATGAACGAGGCTCTTCATACCCGCATCGCGCAGGCGCTCGAGCGGCTCGCGCCCCCGCCGCCGGAGCCTGCCGACCTTGGCGCAGCACCCGCTTATGTCTGGGATGGCAGGGCAGTCGTAGCGGCCGAAGCTTTCACACCCGTGGCGATCGAACTTTTGACGGGGATCGATGCGCAAAAGGCTGCGCTGCTTGATAATAGCCGTCGTCACGCACAGGGGTTTGCTGCGCATGATATCCTGTTATGGGGCGCGCGCGGTACGGGGAAATCGGCGTTGGTGGCCTCAGCGATCGGCGCGCTCCAGGCCGAAGGGCTCGACATAGCGCTTGTTCAGTGCGCTATCGACGATCTCGCCAGCCTGCCGCGCCTGTTCACCGCCTTGAGAAGCACCACGCGGCCGTTCATCCTTTTTCTCGACGATCTCGGCTTCGATGAAGGGGTAGGGGACGCCCGCGCACTCCGCTCGCTTCTTCAGGGAGGCGCCGTCGCACGCCCGGCCAATGTGCGGCTCTATGTCACGTCCAACCGCCGCCACATCGTGCCGCGTCATCTTTCCGAGCAGGACGATCCCATCAATCCGCGCGATGTTATCGATGATAAAATGGCCCTGGCGGACCGCTTCGGCCTCAGCCTTGGCTTCCATGCCATCGATCAGAACGCCTATGTCGCGATCGTGCAAGGCTATGCCGGGCGGCTCGGGCTGGAAGTCGATGCGCTGGAGGCGATCCAGTGGGCAACGCAACGGGGCAGCCGATCGGGCCGGGTGGCGTGGCAATATGTCGTCGAACTAGCGGGGCGGAACGGGCTGCCCCTGTAGGGCGCACCCCGCCATCCCGTCAGTTCTTCGCCGTCACCCGCCAGATTATCCCGCCGACGTCGTCGCTGACCAGCAACCCGCCGTTCGCGTCGATAGTGACATCGACCGGACGACCGCGCGCGTCGCCTGCGGAGTCGAGGAAACCGCCGAGCATATCCACCGGCTTGGCCTTGCCCGCTTCGCCATCGGCGGTAAAAGGCACGAACACGACCTTGTAGCCCGCGGCGGGCTTGCGGTTCCAGCTTCCGTGCAAGCCGACGATCGCACCATTAGTGAAGCGCGGCCCCAGCTTTGCCTGCGCCGCGAAGGTCAGGCCGAGCGGGGCGACATGATTGCCCAGCGCATAGTCGGGACGCCTGGTATATTCGCGTACTTCGGGACGCTGCGGCTGGACCCGACGATCCTCATAGCCGCCCCAATAATTCCACGGCCACCCGTAGAAGCCGGCAAAATCGATCCGCGCCAGATAGTCGGGCACAAGGTCGGCCCCCAGCATGTCACGCTCATTGACGACGCCCCACAGGGCGCCCGACGCAGGCTCGAACGCCAATCCCACCGGATTGCGCAGGCCCGAGGCATAGATGCGATAGCTGCCCTTTTTGGGATCGACCTCCAGCACGGCGGCGCGATTGGCCTCGCTCTCCAGCCCGTTCTCGCCGATATTGCTGTTGGATCCGACCCCGACATAAAGCAGCCCTTCCGGACTGGCCGCCAGGCTGCGTGTCCAATGCATGTTCGGAGTCTGAGCGGGTAAGTTCATGACCTTGCGGCCGGAGCCCGAAATCTTCGTTTCGCCCGCGTTATAAGGAAAGGCCATCAGCGCATCGGTGTTGGCGACGTAGAGCGTATCACCGACCAGTGCCATGCCAAAGGGCGAATTGAGGCCGGTCAGGAAGGCGGTCTTCACCTCCGCCCGCCCGTCGCCGTCGGCGTCGCGAAGCAAGGCGATGCGGTTGGCGGATGGCACGCCAGCCCCCGCCTTGGACATCAGCCAGTTTTGCACTCGGCCCTTGATCCCCGTCGCAGGGCGCGGCGGGCTGTTGGTTTCTGCCGCCAATATGTCGCCATTGGGTAGACGATAGAGCGACCGGGGATGCGCGAGCCCATCGGAAAACCGCGCTACCGCAAGGCCAGGGGCGGGCACGGGCGCCTCGTTCGCGGCCCAGCCCTTCACCTTGGCTATGTTGACGGTCGGAAAAACTTCGCTGCGCGGCGTGGTGAAGCGCGGCTCCCGCCCGACATCGTCACCGACCGCGAGCCGGGCGGTATCGCCACGCATCAGGTAGAAGATGCCACCCCCCGCCAGGACGATGAGCAGGAGGATGATCGCGATCAGATGCTTCTTCATAGCCGGCATCATATGGAGCCACAGGCGAAGCGGCAAGCGCGGCCTTAGCGTTCGCGCAGCCACATGGCGATGGCCGCCGCGACGCCCAGCGCTAGGCCGATAAGCAGGCCGAGACTGGGCTGTCCCATCAAGCCGCCGATAATCGCCCCAGCCATGATGAGCAGCGCAATCGGCGCGCCCATGCCTGTGGGTTCTTTCCCTTCATTCTGTGCCATGGCGGCTTCCTTGCCACGGCGCGTGCGTCCTGACCAGTCCATTAGCAAGTTCCTCCATTCGGGACGAACTGGATGGATGGTCGTCCTCGATCGGGACGGCTGTACCGGCGGGGGACATGCCTAAACGCAGCTTAACGTTCCAAGCCACGCTTTTCCGCCATTGTAGTGATTTGGCATAAGCGGTGAATGACTGGGGTTTCAGTCATCAAGGTTCCATGACCGCATGCAATTGCCTTATCTTTCCGACGCCAAAAGCTTTGACGACGCTGCCGCACTGATCCGGATGTTCGGCGACAATGCGGGCAATGAAGCGGCAGCGCGCGCCGACCAAAGCCTCGACGTCGGCAATCATATCCATTTTTGCCACTGGCGGCAGATCGAACGGCTGATCCGCATACTCGGTCAGGAAACCGCGTTCGGCACCGTGCATTGATGCTGCGGCGCGGCGGCGCGGCCTAAAGCCGAAGTCCCGCCGTTTCAGGCAGGCCCGCCAAAATATTGAGGTTCTGCACGGCAGCGCCCGCCGCCCCTTTGCCCAGATTGTCGAGCAGGGCGACCAGACGTACCTGGCCGCTTTGCGCATTGCCGAACATGAAGAGCTGCAGCCGATCAGTGGCGCCGACATGATCGATATCGATGACGCTCATCCCGCCACTCTGATCAAGAGGTGCAACGCCGACGACCGGAGAACCCTCATAGGCGACCGTCAGCGCGCCATGAATGTCCTCAAGTCCCGGCCTGCCGGGCAGGGCGCGCAGGTGCAGCGGCACTTCGACCAGCATGCCACGATAGGTGCTGGCGACGGCCGGCGCAAAGATCGGCGCGTGAGCGAGGCCCGAATAGAGCTTCATCTCTGGCAGATGCTTGTGGGTGAGGGATAGGCCATAGGCGCGAAACGCCGTCGGTGCGCCCGCCGGGCCCTCATAATCGGCGACCATGCCCTTGCCGCCGCCCGAATAGCCCGACGCGCCTGACACGGTGACGGGCCAGTCCGCCGGCAGCAGCCCGCCGCGCACCAGCGGCCGTACAAGCGAGAGAAAGCCGGTAGCCCAGCACCCCGGATTGGATACCCGGCGCGAGGCTGCCAGCCGATCGCGCTGGTTCGGTTCCAGTTCGGCAAAGCCATAGGTCCAACCGTCCGCTACCCGGTGCGCTGTGGAAGCATCGATGACCCGCGTCCGGTCATTGTCGATCAGCGCAACGGCTTCGCGCGCCGCGTCGTCGGGCAGGCAGAGGATGACGATATCCGCCGCGTTCAGCGCATCGCGCCGCGCACCCGCATCCTTGCGCTGCGCCTCATCGAGCGCCAGCAGCGTCAATTCGCTCCGCCCCGCCAAGCGCTCGCGTATCTCGATGCCCGTCGTTCCGACCGCGCCGTCGATGAAGATAGTCGTCGTCATTATCCAATCCTCCGCCGCGCCAGCACCGGGCTTTCGCCAGATTCGAAACGCGCGATCACATCGCCGAGCGGTTCAGTCACCACCGCCATCCAGTGCGCATTGGCGTGCAGCAGATGCGTCTCATCCGCCATGATGCCCACATGGCCGGGGAAAAAGACGAGGTCGCCCCGAACCAGTGCGGCGTCGTCGGGAAGGACAGTGCCGACGCCGTCCCGCTGCAAGTCGGTATCGCGCGGCACCGCGATGCCGCATTGGCCGAGCGCCACCTGCACCAGCCCCGAACAGTCCACGCCGCGATGTCCACGTCCGCCCCAGACATAGGGTATGCCAAGATATTGCGCGGCCACTGCGGTCCAATCGGACTGCGGCTGTCGTGCCTCGGCGGCATGGCGCGCATGGACGAAGCCTTCCGCGCAGGCGATGAAGTCGCCCTGCGTGTCGCCCTGGAACATCGCGCCGCGCGGCCAATAATCGGCGATTGGCGACTTGATATCGGCGGCGGAAAAAAGCGGCGCGGTAGCGACGGCGATGCGATGGGTGGCGACTTCCCTGACGTCCAGCGCGTCGCGTCGGACATAACCGACATAGCCGTCATGACCGCAAAAGCCCCAGGCCCAGTCGGTCGTAAGGTCGAGCGCGTGAAAAACCTCACCTCGTAACAATTCGCTGATCGCGCCAGAAAAGGCGGATGGCGCGCCATGGACCACCGCGCCTGCGGTGA
>JBEVMZ010000217.1:0-15880 GCA_040508335.1 Sphingobium sp. | reverse complement strand
GCCGACGCGGTGGACGCGACATGGCGCGACCATATCGACGACGCCTATGCGATCCTGCACACTCTGCGGGAGCCGGACGCCGACATGGCCAAAGCTGGTGACGTCACGATCTGGCGAAACATGATCGGCGCGGTGTTGGAGGCGCGCGCCGACTAATATGGCTCAAGCGCCGGTCTGACGTTTCGACATAGGACATGCGGGAATGATCTCGCTCTTCCCGATTAGAGGTACAACCAAATTTATGTTGCGCCGCAGCAAAAATCTGGACATTTGTAAATGGGCATCGTGCAGGCTTAATCCTTTGCTAACTAAGCGGGGTTCATGTTTCGCAGATCGACTTCAAGTCGGAGGGCATCAAGATGGGCGTGAGTGCAAGACCAGCAGACGGGGCGATGGCGCTGGCCGAGATCCGTGAATTCGCGAGTTTTCCGGCAGCTACGCAGCGTTACATCCGCCGTTCGCTCGACATCGGGCTTCACCGCCGTGATGCAATGATCCTATGGTCTCGCGACGTAGTGGAGGAGGCCAGCATCCGTGCCCAGGCCCGCATCTATGACCGGCTGGACGAGGTAAAGGCGCTGGTGCCCGACGATAGCGGCCTCGATCAGGTCGAGCCGTTCCTTGCGCCGCTGGTCACGATCTCGGCCTTCGATCTGGGCCAGGACAGGCTGCAAAGCTTTTCGGCCTATCGCTTTCTTTACGAGCGGTTGATCGGCGCCGGCGCCCGTCCCTGGTTCCCAGGCGCCTTTTGCGCGGCAGCGAGCCTGCCGCATCTGCATCCTGAGCGACGCCGAACCTTGCTCCAGTCGATCAGCGAGGCGGCGGCCACGGCTGCCGGCTGGTCTAACCGCGAACCCAGCTTCTATCCCGAATGGGTGGAAAAGGTCGACATGAGCAAGGCGAACTGAACTCCCTGGGCCTTTTCATCGCGCGAAGTCAGGTTACCGGCATAGGGCCGGCGACCTGACTTTCGTGCTCAGGCATCATCCGTTGACGATCGTGCCGCCATTAGGGTGCAGCACCTGTCCCGACATATAGCTTGAATCCTCGCACGCCAGGAACAGAAAGGCAGGCGCAACCTCATTGGGTTCGCCCGGTCGGCCCATTGGCGTCGATTCTCCGAAATGTTCGAGCTTCTCCGGCAACGCGCCGCCGAAGGGGTTAAGCGGCGTCCATATAGGCCCGGGCGCAACGGCGTTGACCCTGATACCGTCCTTCACCAGATTTTCAGACAGGCTGCGGGTAAAGGCGGTGATTGCACCTTTGGTGCTTGCATAGTCCAGCAGTTCCGAGGCGCCCTGATACATGGTGACGGACGTGCAATTGACGATTGCCGCCCCTGATTTGAGGTGCGGGCGCGCCGCCTGCGTCAGAAAGAACATCCCGAATATGTTGGTCTGGAAAGTACGCCGCAGCTGTTCCTCGCTGATGTCGACGATATCCTTGTCGGGATGTTGCTCGCCCGCATTGTTGACGAGGATGTCGATCCGCCCGAAACGTTGGACGACCTGCCGCACGGCATCGTCGCAAAAGGCCTTGTCCCCGATATCCCCTGCGACCAGCAACGCTTGCCGTCCTTCGTTTGCGACTATTTGCGCGGTCTCTTGCGCATCGTCATACTCGCAAAGATAAAAGATCGCGATGTCGGCGCCTTCGCGTGCGTAAAGCGCGGCCACGGCGCGACCTATGCCGCTGTCGGCGCCGGTGATGACCGCGACCTTGCCGGCAAGCCGACCGGAGCCGGGATAGCGGGGCTGCCATTGCGGTTTGCGCTTAAGCTGTGATTCGTGACCGGGCAGATCGTCTTCGTGGATCATCGGGTCTGGGGGATTGGGCATCGACTATCTCCTCCGAAACCCTTGGCAACCCGTCGCTCCGCGCTTTGTTCACAATGTGCGTGGAGCCGTCCTATCATAGGCGAACATTTGCGACGCTTCGCCATCTCCCTGTTCGTGGTTCGGGTATCAACTCCAGAGAATCACCCTCGTTCGCCGCGCTGTCAGAATAGGCCGCGTGCGCCGCGCGAATATTTTCCGGCAGGAACAAGGGGATAAGGTGAGGGGGTCGATGGCGTCCCCCGCCACAAGGGATGGCGAGGGACGCGTCCGATGTGCTGTCGGGCGCTCCGGACACGGTTTCCCTAACGGAAACTTCACCTAAAGTCTTCCGAAAATAGCGGCGAGTTGAGGAGTGGCCTTAAATGGCACAGCCATTTTCCGAAGGGCAGAAACCGTCCCAACGGGCGAGCGCGCAGTTAGGGGATTCACCTCCAGCCTGTGCTGTGCAACAATGTCCAGAATGCAGAGTCTCTCCCTTCGATCATCGCTCGCCGCCATCAGCCTCGCACTGACCGGAATGCTTGTTCTGGGCGGCGTGCCTATCAAAGACGCTGCCGCCCAGGACGACACCGCGTCGTTCCGCGCCTATCTCGATTCGCTGCGACCAAAGGCCCGCGCGATGGGCATCAGCGACGCGACGATGAACAACACCTTCCCGTCGCTCACGCCCAATTCCCGTGTGATCGCACTCGATCAGTCCCAGCCTGGCGGTGGCGCCTATGCACCGATCCCCAATTTCGAACCTTACCGGCGGACCCACGTCGATGCCGCCCGCATCTCGCGCGGCCGGACTGCCTATGCCGCCAATCGGTCGCGGCTCTCGCGGATCGAGGCGGAAACCGGCGTGCCCGAGGAGATCATGGTCGCGATCTTCGGCCATGAAACCAACTATGGCGCCTATACCGGCGATTTCGATCTTGTCCGTTCGCTGGCGACGCTCGCCTGGGAAGGTCGCAGGCGCACCCTGTTCGAACCGGAATTGCTCGCAACGCTCAAGATGCTCGACAATGGCGTATCCCGCAGCCGGCTCGTCGGCAGCTGGGCCGGTGCGATGGGCTATCCGCAGTTCCTGCCGTCGGTCTATCTCCGGCTCGCGCGCGACGGCGATGGTGACGGCCGCGCCGACATCTGGACGAGCGAGGCCGACACGCTGGCGTCCATCGCCAATTATTTCGTGCATTCCGGTTGGCGTCGGGGCGAACCATGGGGTGTGGCCGTGTCGGTGCCCGCAGGCTTCGATCGCGGGGGCATTTCCGCGCGCACCACTGCGCCGCGGTGCCCGCGCGTGTTCAACCGGCATAGCCGCTGGCTGACCATGGCGGAATGGCGGCGGCGCGGCATCGTGCCGGCAAGCGGCAACTGGCCCGCCGACGGCATCATGGCGACGCTTCTGGAACCAGATGGCCCGGGCAAGACCGCCTATCTGCTGACGAGCAATTACCGCGCGATCCTCGACTATAATTGTTCAAATTTTTACGCGCTTTCGGTGGGACTGCTGGCGGATGCCGTCAAGCAATAGCCGCCTGCTTTTCGCGAGCGCAGCTTGGCTCATATTATGGGTGGCCCCGGTGGCGCTTGCCCAGCCAGCTCCGGAAATCCGACCCCGCATGCCAGTCCCATCCGGCGGCGACGCCACATATGACGAGGTCGGCCACGCCGCGCCGCGCGGCCCGAGCGAGAGCGGGGCAGCGCTGGCATCCGGCATCACGGCCGCGCATGTCAGTCTGCCGCTGGAAAGCTATGCGGAAGTGACGGCGCTGGCGACGGGTAGAACCATATTGGTCCGCATCGACCAGCGATCGGCGGCAGGCGGGCCGATGATGATACTATCGCCGGAGGCAGCGGCGCAGCTTGGTCTGGCGGGCGTTGCGCCCATTCGCATTCGCCGGGTCAATCCGTCCGCGCCGGAACAGGCGGTCCTGCGCGCCGGCGGCCGCGCGCCTGCGCGTCTCGACGCTCCACCGGCGCTGTTGGCAGCGCTGCGCAAGCGTTTGCCGGATGTGGCAACCGGGCCTGAGCGACGCCAGGCGCCCGATGAAAAGACATGGCCCGGGCGGACAGAGCCCAAAGCGCCTCCAGTCACGGCGCGCGTCGACGCCGCAGCTCCGGCTGCACCCATTCTGAAATTAGGACGCTATGTCATTCAGGTTGCAGCCTTTTCTACCGAAGCGCGCGCCTTAACGCTGGCGCGCGAGTTGGACGGTCATGTGGCAACAGGCGGCGGGTTCTGGCGCGTTCGGCTCGGCCCCTATGCCCATCAAGGCGACGCGCAGACTGCCACGCGGTCCTTGGCGGGCAAGGGCTTTAAGAATGCCCGGATCATGGCTATTGACGCGCGATAGACGGCGCGCCGGCGCGACCGAATCCAACAGAGGCATATTGTGATGAGAAAGACGTTCGCGGCCCTCTTATTTGTCGGACTCCTGTCCCAGCCTCTAACCGCCGCCGCGCCGCCCTACAGCAGCGAAGCGCCGATCGCCTATATGAAGGATCTGTCTTCGGGCGCGGTCCTTTACGACAAGGGTGGCCAGACGCGCATTCCGCCTGCCTCCATGGCCAAGATGATGACCGCCCATGTCGCCTTTCGCCTGATCCAAAAGGGCGATCTCAAGCTCGACACGATGTTTACGGTGCGCCCGGAAACCTGGCAGCGGTGGCACGGTCCGCAGGCTGGATCGACGATGTTCCTTTCCGCCGGCGAACAGGTTTCAGTGGAAAACCTGCTTCACGGCATCGTCACACTGTCGGGCAATGATGCCTGCGTCGTGCTGGCGGAAGGCATTTCGGGCACCGAGCAGGCCTTCGTCGCGCAGATGAACGAAGAGGCAAAGCGCCTTGGCCTGAAGAACAGCCGTTTCGGCACCAGCAATGGCTGGCCCGACGAAGGCGTGACCTATGTGACGGCGGAAGACCTTGCGCTGCTCGCGCAGGCGACGGTCGAGGAGACGCCCGGCCTCTACAAGCAATTTTATGCGACGCGCTCCTTCACCTGGGGCAAGACGATGGCGGGCTCGGACATCAACCAGGCGAATCGCAACCCGATCCTGGGCAAGATCGCCGGCGCCGACGGGCTGAAGACCGGCCATACGCAGGAAGCGGGCTTTGGCTTTACGGGGTCAGCCGAACAGGACGGACGGCGGCTGGTCATGGTCGTCGCCGGTCTGACGTCCTTCAACGGCCGCATCGCCGAATCCGTTCGCTTCATGGACTGGGGGTTCAAGGCGTGGAAGTCGCAGCCGCTGTTCAAGAAGGGCGCGACGGTCGACAGCGCGCCCGTGCAGCTTGGCAGCGCGACGAGCGTCTCGCTGGTCGCGCCGCAGAACCTTGCCGTGACGCTGCCGCGGTCGGCTTCGGCCAACATCACCGTTAAGATCGCCTATGTCGGCCCGATCAAGGCGCCCATCGCCAAGGGCCAGAAGATCGCCGACCTTATCGTTTCCACCGCCGACACGCCGCCGCAGGTCATGCCGCTGGTGGCTGGTGAGGAAGTGGCGGAGGCCGGCATCTTCGGTCGCCTCTGGAACGGCCTGAAATCCCTGTTCGGGTGACGCCGGTCCCGGTGGCCCCCGGTCGTTTCATCACGCTGGAAGGCGGCGAGGGCGCGGGCAAATCGACGCAACTGCGCGCACTCGCGGCGCGGCTGCGCCAGGGCGGGCTGGAGGTCGTAGAGACGCGAGAACCCGGCGGCAGCGCGGGCGCCGAGGCGATCCGCCAGCTGTTACTCACGGGGGCGGCCGATCGCTGGGGACCGCGCGCCGAGGCGTTGCTCTTTGCCGCAGCGCGCTCCGACCATGTCGAGCGCACGATCCGCCCCGCGCTCGCGCGCGGCGCATGGGTGCTGTCCGACCGCTTCCTAGATTCGAGCCGCGCCTATCAGGGGATGGGCGCCCTTTGCGACGCCGACATATTGGCACTGCATAAAATCGGCAGCGACGATTTCCTGCCCGACCGCACGTTGCTGCTAGCCCTCTCGCAGTCTGCGGCGCAGGATCGCGTGCGGAGCCGTGACGGGGATGAAAGCGACCGCATCGGCGGGCGGGACACGTCCTTTCATGGCGCGGTGAACGATGCATTCGCGCGCTTCGCCGGACAAGAGCCCGCGCGCTTTCGCGTCGTCAACGCATGCGGCGACAAGGACGCCGTCACCGACCGTCTTCACGCGGCGATCGCCGACCTGCTGCCATGACCATGCTGTTCGGCCATGATGCACAAACCGCGACGCTGCTGGCCGCCGCGCGAAGCAGCCGCATGCATCATGGCTGGATCTTCGCCGGCCCGCGCGGCATCGGGAAGGCTACTTTCGCGCGCATGCTCGCGCTGCGCTTGCTCGCCGAGGGCGCAGACCCTTCACTGGCGAAGGGGCAGGTTCTGGATGTCGCCGAAGACCATATGGCTGCGCGACTGATCGCGGCCGCCGCGCATCCTGATTATGCCGAACTTATGCCTTTGGAAAAGGATGGCGTGACGGCGCGCAACATCAGCGTCGATCAGGTACGCGGACTTCAGCGGTTGAGCCACAGCGCGCCGTCGCTGTCGCCGCGCCGCCTGGTCGTCGTCGATAGTGCGGACGATCTTGAGCGGGGGGCCGCCAATGCGCTGCTCAAGACGCTGGAGGAGCCGCCGGCCGACATGATCTTCCTTCTGGTCAGCCATGCGCCCGGGCGGCTTTTGCCGACCATCCGCTCGCGCTGCCGCATGCTTTGGTTCGATGCCCTGGCGGACGGGCCGATGCGTTCGGCTTTGCAGACTACGGGAGAAGATTTGACGCTGCAAGAAATCGACGCTTTGCTTCTGGTTGGCGAAGGCGCGCCGGGCCGCGCGCTGCGTTATGCCGGGCTGGAACTGGCCGAGATCGAGGCCACGCTCGATCTGCTGGCCAGGGAGGGCGATCCTACCAACAAGCATCGGCTCAAGCTGGCGCGTACCTTGTCGATCAAGTCGGCCAAGCCGCGCTATGAAGCATTTCTCGAACGCGCGCCCGCCTTCATCGCGCGCGCCGCGCGCAGGCGGGTGGGCGCAGCGCTTGGCCATGCGCTCGACCAGTGGGAGGCCGCGCGCACGCTGGCCAGCGGCGCGCTGGCGCTCTCGCTCGACCCGGCATCCGTTGTATTCGAACTGGCCAGCCATGTCGTGGCCCTTGCACCGGATGCGCGCGCATAAAGCGGCTTTGCGGGGCCAGCTTTGGGCGTTAGGGAAGGCGCATGGCCAAGCCCTATACGATCACCACCGCTATCAGCTATCCCAATGGCCGTCCCCACATCGGTCACGCCTATGAAGTGATCGCGACCGACGCCGTCGCCCGCTTTCAAAGGATGATGGGGCGCGACGTCTTCTTCCAGACCGGCACCGACGAACATGGCCTGAAAATGGCGCAGACCGCGCGGGAGAGGGGAACCGAACCTCAGTCCCTGGCTGAAGAAATGTCGTCTCATTTCAAAGCGATGGATGATGGCTTGAATATCAGCTACGATCGCTTCATCCGCACCAGCGAACCCGATCATCACCGCGCCAGTCAAGCGATCTGGCAGGCGATGGAGGCCAATGGCGACTTGTACCTCGGTCGCTACGAAGGCTGGTATTCGGTACGCGACGAGGCCTTTTACGACGAAAAGGAACTTGTCGCGGGCGAGGGGGGCGAGAGGCGCTCGCCCCAGGGCACGCCGGTCGAATGGACGGTCGAGGAAAGTTGGTTCTTCCGCCTGTCGGCCTATCAGGATTGCTTGCTCGCGCTTTATGCCGCGCAGCCCGATTTCATCCGCCCTGAAAGCCGCCGCAACGAAATCATGCGCTTCGTCGAAGGCGGGCTATCCGACCTTAGCGTATCGCGCACCAGCTTCGACTGGGGTGTGAAGGTGCCGGGCAGCGACGGGCATGTCATGTATGTGTGGGTTGATGCCCTTACCAATTATCTGACCGGGTGCGGCTATCCCGACAATCCCGCGCGCATGGCCACCTATTGGGCCGAAGGCGGCGACATCGTTCATATCATCGGCAAGGATATCGTGCGTTTTCATGCCGTTTACTGGCCGGCTTTCCTGATGAGTGCAAAGTTGCCGTTGCCCGCTCAAGTTTTCGGCCATGGCTTTCTGCTTAACCGTGGCGAGAAAATGTCGAAGTCGCTCGGCAATGTCGCCGACCCGATGGAACTGGCTGATCGGTTCGGCGTTGATCAGTTGCGCTATTTCCTGCTGGCGGAGGTCACGTTCGGTGCCGACGGCAGCTACAGCGCCGAGGCGATCGTGGCGCGCGCGAACAGCGACCTGGCCAACAGCTTCGGCAATCTGGCGCAGCGGACCTTAAGCTTCATCGCGAAAAATCTCGACGGCCGTCTGCCACGGTCGGCGGCGCAGCCGGTCGACGCGGCGCTGTTGTCGACGGTCGCGGAGGCGGCGGCGAGTTTCCAGGCCGCGATGCATGACCTGGCCCCCTCGGTCGCGATCGAGGCGTGGATGCGCGCGGTGTTCGCCTGCAATGCCTATATCGACGCGCAGGCCCCCTGGACGTTGCGCAAGACCGACCCCGACCGGATGGAAGCAGTGCTGGCGACATTGTACGAAGCGATCGCCAGCCTCGCCATCATCATCCAGCCGATCATCCCGGCGAGCAGCGCCGCTCTGCTCGATCAGATGGGTATCTATGACCGCGGCTATGATGCGATAGGCGGCAACTTTTACACCGATCTGCATGCGCGCGCTTTCTTGCTCGCGCCGCCCAAGCCGCTTTTTCCGCGCCTTGAACTTCCAGTGGAAGGCTGAGGCGGCGATGCTGATCGACAGCCATTGTCACTTGAATTACAAAGGCTTGGTCGAAGATCAGGCCAATGTGTTCGAACGCGCGCGGTCAGCGGGCGTCGGGCTGATGCTCAATATCGCGACGCGCGAAAGCGAATGGGATGCGGTGCTGGGCACCGCGCTGCGCGAGAGCGACGTGTGGGCGACGGTCGGCATCCATCCTCATGAGGCGGACGAGCATCCCGATGTCGACACGCGCAAACTGGTTGAGCGCGCCGCCCATCCCCGGATCGCCGGTATAGGTGAAACCGGGCTCGATTATTATTACGACCATAGCGACCGCGATCGACAAAGAGGCAGTTTCCGCGCCCATATCGCCGCCGCGCGTGAAACCGGCTTGCCGCTCATCGTCCACAGCCGCGATGCTGAGGAAGATACGATCGCCATCCTGCGCGAGGAAATGAAGAAGGGGGCCTATAGCGGCGTCATCCATTGCTTCACGGCGAGCGGCGCCTTTGCCGACGCGGCGCTAAATCTTGGTCTTTATATCAGCATATCGGGCATCGTGACCTTCAAGAGTGCGAAGGATCTGCAGGAGACCGCCGCGCGGCTGCCGCTCGAGCGGCTTTTGATCGAAACGGACTCGCCCTTCCTCGCGCCGGTGCCGCATCGTGGAAAGCCGTGCGAACCCGCCTTCGTCGCCGATACGGCGCAATTCCTCGCTCATCTGCGCGGCGAAACCATCGAAACGCTGGCCGACGCGACCAGCGCCAATTTTCTGACGCTCTTTTCACGGATCGGCGCGTCGGTCCGGTCATGAGCCTGACGCTCACTATATTGGGCAGCGGCACGTCCTCCGGCGTTCCCCGTATAGGCAATGATTGGGGCACCTGCGATCCCACCGAGCCGCGAAACCGGCGCACTCGCGTATCGATACTGGTTGAAAGCCCGACGACGCGCATCCTGGTGGACACCTCGCCGGACATGCGCGCGCAGCTTCTGGCCGCCGACGTGATCGCGATAGACGCCATCCTTTGGACGCATGACCATGCCGACCATTGCCATGGCATCGATGACGTCCGGCAGTTGTTCCATCATCGCCGCGCTCCCGTTCCCGGCTATGCGCGGGCCGAGACGATGCGTCGGCTGCGGAAGCGCTTCACCTATGCGTTTGACGGCATTGGCGGCTATCCGCCGACCATAGCTGGCGGAAATCTGCCCAACAATATGCGGGTCGGCGATATCGACATCGCCTGCGTCGATCAGCCTCACGGAGAGATTTACTCCACGGGCTTCCGCTTCACTCATGAAGGATGCTCAATCGGTTATGCAACCGATTTTCACGAGATTACCTCGCATATGCGGGCAGTTTATGCCGAACTCGACATATGGGTTGTCGATGCGTTACGCGAGAAGCCTCATCCCACGCATCCCAATTTGGGCCTGACGCTCGAGGGGATAGCGGCCGTCGCGCCGGCCCGCGCGATCTTGACCCATATGGATCAGAGCATGGACTATGCCAGCCTGCGCCAAATGTTGCCGCCTGGGGTCGAGCCAGGCTATGACGGAATGCGGGTCAATGTCGAGAAGGCAAGAATCCGGCCATGACCGCTACCGATCAGGCGATGTCCAGCCTCTGGTATGTGGGCGCGATCGTCCTGGTCGGATCGGCACTGGTCGCGCGGCGTCTGCCGATGAACGCCGTGCTCCGGATGGCGCTGCTGTGGATAGGTATTTTCGCGCTGCTCTGGGCCGTGTTCAGCAGCGCGGAGCAGGCGGGGTGGCTTAAGGGGCAGGGGGTGCGGTCGCCCGGCCCGCCACCTGGCGAAACGCAAGCGGCGGTTGCGGGCGGCGCGCTTCGCATAGCCGTTTCGATGGACGGCCATTATTGGGCGGAAGGCACCATCAACGGCACGCCCGCGCGCTTCCTGATCGACAGCGGCGCCAGCGTGACCGCGCTGTCGGATCGGACGGCGCGCGCTGCCGGCCTCAACATGGATAGCGCAGGTCCGCCGCTCGTCATGACTACCGCCAACGGCAAGGTCGAGGTCCAGCGCACGTCGATCGGCACGCTCCAGGTCGGCCCGATCCGCGCGAGCGATCTTGAGGCGGTCGTCTCGCCGGGCTTCGGTGACGTCAACGTCATCGGCATGAACCTGTTGTCGCGCCTTAAAAGCTGGGGCGTGCGCGACGGGCATATGGTGCTGACGCCATGACCGCACCACCGGATCGCGGGCAGCGGTTGAAAGCCATTATCGGCGGATCGACCGGCAATCTGGTCGAATGGTATGACTGGTACGCCTATTCCGCATTCACCCTTTATTTCGCGCCGCATTTCTTCCCCAGCGAGAATCGCACCGCGCAATTGTTGAGCGCGGCGGGAATATTCGCGGTCGGTTTCCTGATGCGCCCGATCGGCGCCTGGGCGATGGGCGTCTATGCCGATCGGCACGGTCGCAAGAGCGGGCTTACGCTTTCCATCTCCCTGATGTGCGCAGGGTCGCTGCTGATCGCCTTGACCCCCGGCTATGAAACGATCGGCGTCGGCGCGCCTCTGATGCTGGTTCTTGCGCGCCTCATCCAGGGACTTTCGATCGGCGGCGAATATGGCGCGAGCGCGACCTATTTATCGGAAATGGCGGGGAAGGCGCATCGCGGCTTCTTTTCCAGCTTTCAATATGTGACGTTGATCGCTGGACAACTGCTGGCATTATGCGTTCTGCTCATCTTGCAACGGCTGCTGACGACCGCGCAGCTCGACGCTTGGGGATGGCGCATTCCTTTCCTGGTCGGCGGCGCGCTGGCCGTCATCGTGTTCTGGTTGCGGCGCGGGCTTGCCGAAACGCAAAGCTATGCCGTCGCCAAGGCGAAGGGCGCGCCGAAATCGGGCCTCGTCGAACTGGTGACGAAGCATCCGCGTGAGACGGCAACGGTCATGCTGCTGACCGCTGGCGGCACGATCGCCTTTTATGCCTATTCAATCTACATGCAGAAATTCCTGGTCAATACGTCGGGACTCAGCCGCGAAACAGCGTCCGAAATCAATGCCATAACACTGCTCATGTTCATGGCGTTGCAACCCGTCGCCGGCGCGCTGTCGGACCGTATCGGGCGCAGGCCGCTGATGATCGGCTTTGGCATTTTGGGAATGCTGTGCACCTATCCGATTTTCACGACGCTGGCCGTGACGAGCGATCCGGTCAAGGCGGCGATGCTGGTCATGGCCGGGCTGATAATCGTGACCGGCTATACATCGATCAATGCTGTGGTGAAGGCGGAACTGTTTCCCGCACATATCAGAGCGCTCGGCGTTGCGCTGCCTTATGCGCTGGCCAATACGCTGTTCGGCGGTACGGCAGAGTTCGTTGCTCTATGGTTCAAACAATCCGGAATGGAGCATGTTTTCTATATTTATGTCAGCGTGATGATCGGCATATCGCTGGTGGTTTATCTTCGCATGAGGGAAACGCGGCAACACAGTATGATATTAGAGGACTAAGCCCAGCCCTTCGCTTATTTAACATAATCTCTATTATCGAACTGACTTATATGGTTGCTTGGAAGCTACCGCCTGTCGCCGAAGTCCGCTAGGCAGTACCGATGGACAGTGACACGACATATCATGCCGATATCATGCCCTTGGTTCGCGTGATGCATCGGTTACGCGATCCGGATAGCGGCTGTGCTTGGGATATAGCGCAGGACTTCGCCTCAATCGCGCCCTACACCATTGAGGAAGCTTATGAGGTCGCCGACGCGATCGAGCGCGGCGATATCGCCGGCTTGCGAGATGAACTTGGCGACTTGCTGCTTCAGGTGACATTTCATGCGCGCATTGCCGAGCAGGCCGATCACTTCACGCTTCAGCAAGTCATCGACGGCATCGCCCAGAAGATGATCCGCCGCCATCCGCATATTTTTCAGGCGCAGGCTAACCGTGTCGACGGCCATGCTCAATGGGAGACGATCAAGGCGGCTGAACGCGCCGACAAGGGCGAGGACGCCAGCGCACTCACAGGCGTCGCGCTAGCATTGCCGGCGTTGCTACGCGCGGAGAAGCTGCAAAAGCGGGCGGCGAGGACGGGCTTCGACTGGCCCGATGCCGCTGGAGCCAACGCCAAGATCGCTGAGGAATTGGAAGAAGTCACAGCTGCGGCGAACCCCGCCGAGCGGGAAGAGGAAATTGGCGACCTGCTATTTTCCGTCGTCAACCTCGCACGCCATCTGAAAGTCGACCCAGAAGTCGCGCTCCGCAAAGCGAACGCGAAGTTCGAGGCTCGTTTTCGCGAGATGGAGCGATCGGCCGGCCCCGCCTTCGCGGAGCTGCCCTTGGACGCAAAGGAAACATTATGGCGCGATGCGAAGATCAGTCTTAAGGACGGCTGATCCAGGAGACCTAGTCGATCATTCCCGGTCGCGCGTCGTAAAGCGGGCCAGGGCGGCATTGGACAAGCGCGCCTCGACCACCGTATCGTTGCCGTCGATATGCGCATCGACGACCTCGCCATGCTCGTGCAGCCACGCGAGCGCCGCGCCATCGGTGACCGGCACGCGCAGCGTATAGACATTGGCCCCCCGCGTCATACGATCGCTGATCACGCGTTGCAGCCGCTCCACTCCCTCGCCCGTCAGCGCGGACAGGATCACCACATCGTCGCGGCGCGCCGCTGTTTCGTGTACGAAGGCGGCCTGTTCCGCATCGAGCAGGTCGAGCTTGTTCCATGCCTCGATCAGCGGCGGCAGCGGCGCATCGCCGGCTTCAGCGCCGGTATCGCTCCCCTCTCCCACCACGCCGAGTTCGCTCAGCACGTCGATCACATCGTCGCGTTGCGCTTCGCTATCGGGATGCGCGATGTCGCGGACGTGGACGATGAGGTCGGCGGACAGCACTTCCTCCAGGGTCGCGCGAAACGCGGCGATCAACTGGGTCGGCAGGTCCGATACGAAACCCACCGTGTCCGACAATATCGCCTTGTCCAAACCGGGCAGCGCAATCTGCCGCATCGTCGGGTCGAGCGTCGCAAACAGCAGGTCTTCGGCCATGACGTGAGCGCCGGTCATCCGGTTGAACAGCGTCGATTTGCCTGCGTTGGTATAGCCGACAAGCGCGATGACCGGCCATGGCGCACGCTGCCGCCGCGCCCGGTGAAGCCCCCTCGTCCGCGTCACCTGATCCAGTTCGCGCCGGATCTTTGCCATGCGGTCGCGGATCATGCGCCGGTCCGCCTCAATCTGTGTCTCGCCCGGTCCGCCCAGAAAGCCGAAGCCGCCCCGTTGCCGTTCCAGATGGGTCCAGCTGCGCACCAGCCGCCCTGCCTGATAGTCGAGATGGGCCAGTTCGACCTGCAGCCGCCCTTCATTGGTCGCGGCGCGCTCACCGAATATTTCGAGAATGAGGCCCGTGCGGTCGATGACCTTGACGCTGCACGCCTTTTCCAGATTGCTCTGTTGCACCGGCGACAGGCTGTTGTCGACGATGATGAGCTCCGCCTCTTCCTGCACCGCCAAAGTCGCGATCTGCTCCACCTGGCCGCTGCCGAACAGGGTGGCGGGCTTTCGATCGCGCACGCGAAAGGCCTGGGCTGCGCGCACATCTATGCCGATGGCGAGGGCGAGGCCCTTCGCCTCATCCAGCCGCGCCTGCGGATCGCGACGATCCCCCCCGTGCGTTTCGGCATGAACGACGACGGCGCGCGCTCCGCGCGAAACTTCGTCCGTGGTATCGCGGTTAAAAACGGCCATGTTCAGAATAACGCTTCATATGAAAACGCGCTCCCGCACAGGCGAGAGCGCATTTGCTTTCGGCAATGCCGAACCAGGATGGATTAGTCGTCGCTGTCTTCCTCGCCCATCAGATCGACGGCGTGGAGGGGCTGCACGGTGGAGATTGCGTGTTTATAGACCAGTTGCACCATGCCGTCGCGTTCCAGCAGCATGCAGAAGAGGTCGAAGGCGGCGATTTCCCCCTGCAGCATGACGCCGTTGACGAGGAACATAGTCACCGGGCTTCCGGACCGTCGCACCGCCGTCAGGAACACCTCCTGAAGCAGCTTGGCCTTGGGATTGGCTTCGCCGATCTTGCGCAGTTCCGCGATATCCATGGACTGCGCAGGCATGACGGTGGAAATCGCATGCTTGTAAACAAGTTGTGACTGCCCGTCGCGGCGCAGCAGGACAGAAAAATTATCGAACCAGGTTATGATCCCCTGCAACTTGACGCCTTTTACCAGGAACATCGTTACCGGTGTCTTGGTCTTGCGCAGGCTGTTGAGGAAAATGTCCTGAAGGTTGTTGACTTTGTCGGCCATGATTTTGCCGTTCCTTTATTGGCGGGACGTTGCCCGCACTTTGCATCCCTGGGCGGGATGTCGTGCCTTGCCGCCGCGTACCGGGGGCCGGTCAACCTCTAACGCAAAGCCGCAGGCGCGTCCATGCAGCCTTCGACGTCTGAAAAATCAGCCGTCTTTGCCTTCGGTGATGCCGAGCAGCTTGAGCTTTCGATGGAGCGCGGACCGCTCCATCCCGATAAAGGTAGCGGTCCGCGAGATATTTCCCGAAAAGCGGCGGATCTGGATGCGCAGATATTCGCGCTCGAAGCTTTCACGCGCCTCGCGGAGGGGAGCACCCATGATGGCGGACTGGCCCATCCCCTCGCCCCCACCGCCGCCAGTCAGTTCGGGGGGTAGCATATCCAGCTCAATGCGGCCGATGCGGTCGCCCGGCGCCAGGATCATCGTACGCTCGATGACGTTGCGCAGTTGGCGAACATTGCCCGGCCATTCATTGGCCTGAAGCGCAGCCATCGCGTCGCTCGCCATTCCCGGCGGGGGAACGCGGCGGTCGGCAGCGAAACGGGCGAGATAATGTTCGACCAGCGAGGGGATATCGTCGCGGCGTTCGGCCAGCGGCGGGATCGTCAACGGGACGACGTTGAGGCGGTAGAACAGATCCTCGCGAAACCGCCGTTCCTCAATCTCGGTTGCGAGGTTGAGCGCGGTCGAGGATATGACCCGGACATCCACCTTGACCTGTCTCTGCCCACCGGCGCGGGTGAAGCTCTGGTCGGTCAGCACGCGCAATATCTTCCCCTGCGTCGTCAGCGGCATGTCGCCTATCTCATCGAGATAAAGCGTGCCGCCATGGGCCTGCTCCAGAAAGCCGGGGCGCGCCGCCCCGCCCTGGTCCTCGACCCCGAACAGCTCCTCCTCGACGCGATCGGGGTCCATCCGCGCGGCGGTGACGACGATGAAAGGCGCGTTGGCGCGGCCGCTCCAGCTATGGAGCATCCGCGCGGCCACTTCCTTGCCGACG
>JBEVMZ010000151.1:0-2900 GCA_040508335.1 Sphingobium sp. | reverse complement strand
TCGATGGCGGTCACGTTGGAACCGACAGGCTTAATCATCACATCATCCTTTACACGTCCCCACAGGGATAGAACGGACTGGTTGTAAAATCCTTAAATTCTCATGATCGTCAAATTCCGGGGATCCGCACCAGTCCCATGTCGACGATCTGGGCAAAGATCGGCGTGGCCTTCTTATCCTCGCGCACGCGGATCGTGTCGCCGATGGCGCCATCCTCGTCGGCGATCATCGGGCGCGAGACGGAAAAGACCGCATTGCCCGCGCTCAATTGAACCGGATCGCCGCGCCGTACCACCGCTTGTTTCGGCGCCGTCCGAGCGTGCGCCGCTGCGCCATAGCGCGCGACCGGCCCGCTCGCGCCGGCGGAGGCACCGCTGACGAGCGGCACGCGGATGCGCCAGCCAAGCGCCTCGCACTTGACCATCGCCGCGCCGAACAGCGGCCCTTCGACGCTGGGGGTCGAAGGACAGGCGGCGAGCCGCAAGCGGCGGTCGACCGGCGCGATCGGCCCGCCCGGTTCGCCGCGATTGGCGCCCACGGTCATCGCGACCAGCGAGTCGATGCGATCGAGATTTTCGAACTTCTGCTGCGCCGATGCGGGCTGCGCGGTCAGCGCGAGGCCAGCCAGGGCAATGATCGCGGAAGAGGTATTCATGGGGCTATGCTCCGGATATATCCGCCCCATAGCCGCAAGGATCATGCCAATGCCTAGACGCCCCGCGCGGCGATGCGGATCGTCTGCCCGGTGCCCGCCTCTCCGTCGGCCTGATCCAGCCCTCTTATTTCGAGCCGGTCCGCCGCCACGCCCGCCCCTTTGAGCGCCCGCGCAACCGCGCCAAGCCGCGCGGCCGCCAGATCCCATTGATCGAAACGATGGTGGCCCGGCTCGTCGCCGATGCCGGTGCTGCGCAGTTCGATCTTGCGCTGCCCGCGCAGGACAGGCTTCGCCGCCAGCAGCAGCCGCGCCTGCCCCGCCTTGGTTAGCATCGCCTCGCCCGGGGCGAACAGCTCGGCCGCGCGCAATTCGACGCCCGCCGCCATCGGCCGCCCGCCGAAGCGTTGAGCGATCCCCGACAGCATGGCGTCGCGCCGCGCGCCGCTTGCGTGCAGCAGCACGAAGAAGGCGAGCAGCAGCAGCGTCAGGTCGGCAAAACTGATCGCCCATCGATTGCGCCGCGCGAGCGCGCCCCCGCTCATGCGACTTCGCGGATCGACCCGCGCAGCAGCGGCGCATTTTCGCGACGGGCGATGGCGACCATGCGCTCCACGCTCTCGCGCTGCCAGGCGATCTCGCGCTCGGAGCGGTCGGCCATGCGCGCGGCGATGGGCGCGGCGATCATATTGGCGATGACGACGCCGTAGAATGTGGTGAGCAGCGCCAGCGCCATCGCAGGACCGAGCGCGGCGGGATCGTCCAGCTTCGCGAACATGCCGACAAGGCCGATGATCGTGCCCGCCAGCCCCAGCGCCGGCGCGGCGTCGGCGACCGACAGCCAGACATTGCGCGCCGCACCATGGCGCTCCGCCCGATCGGCGAGCGCCTGGGCGGCCCAGCGGTCGAACTGCTCGGCCCGCTCGCAATGGGCCAGGCGGCGCGCCGCTTCGGTCAGGAAGGCGTCCGCCGTCTTCACCCGATCGACGCAGGACAAGCCGCGCTGTTGAGCCATCTGGTCGATCCGCAGCAAGGTGGCGCGCGCGGCGTCGCGGTCTCGCGCAGGATCGGCGCGCCACAGCGTGGGCAGGGCGGCCAGGGCTCGCCAGCTGGCCGCGCGGCCATTCTGGAACAATGTGACGCAGGCGATGCCGACGATCATGCCCAGCAGCGTGAGCGGGTCGAAGAGATGCGTCAGCGTGTCGATCATCGGAAAAACTGCCCCAATCCCTGCGTGACCGGCCAAGCGGCAACGACCTGCCACCGCCCGGCAAAAATCTGCCGCCCTTGCCGCCCCGCCCCGTGCCGCCCCGGCGGGACGGCGCTTTCTCACCATTTCGGCTGCCGGAAAGGCGGCAACGCCAAAATTGGCACGGCTCTTGCGGATAACGCGAGGGACCGCCTCCGTTCGAGCCATCAGGCCTCAGAACGACAGCGGGAAGACCAGTTTTAGGGCTGCGGCCAAATAAGGATTAGACGGGTGGAAGACGCTCTGTTCGGCATTCATGGAAAGGCGCTGGCGCTCCGCTCGCAGCGACTGTCCCTGCTCGCGTCCAACATCGCGAACGCCTCGACGCCGGGCTACAAGGCGCGCGACATCGATTTCGAGGCGGCGCTGAAAACCGCGACCGCTCGCTCGCAAAGCGCCGCCCAGGCCGCCGACGACGCCATGGGCTATCGCGTGCCGCTGCAACCCAGCCTCGACGGCAACACCGTCGAACTGTCGACCGAACAGACGTTGTTCGCCGAAAACGCCGTCAAATATCGCACCACCCTCTCCTTCCTGGAAGGGCGCATCAACACCATCAGCCGCGCGCTGAAGGGAGAATGAGCATGAGCGGTTCCGCTGGCCCCATGAACGTCTTCGACATCGCCGGCCGCGCAATGAGCGCGCAGCTCGTGCGCCTCAACGCCACCGCGTCGAACATGGCCAATGCAGGCAACGTCACCGGCAGCGAGGGCGCGGCCTATCGCGCGATCAAGCCGGTGTTCCAGTCCGTCACCGACAGCCCCGGCGTCTCCACCGTCAAGGTCGCGCAGGTCGTCACGACCGACGCCAAACCGACCAAGCGCCACGACCCCAACCACCCGCTCGCCGACCAGAATGGCGACGTATGGGAAGCGGCGGTCGACCAGAATGCCGAGCTGATCGACATGATCGAGACCGCGCGCATGTACCAGAACAATGTGCAGGTGCTGAACACCGCCAAATCCCTGATGCTCGAAACCATAAGGATCGGCAAATGAG
>JBEVMZ010000072.1:0-3380 GCA_040508335.1 Sphingobium sp. | reverse complement strand
GCCCGCATGTGAGGAGCGCCCCCCGTGAATTCGATGCTCGACCGCGTCCTCGAAATGGCGTCCGGCCTTTCCACTTCCCCCGAGCCGGCGACGGCGCGCAGCGCGATCATCGATATCGGCTCCAACAGCGTGCGCCTGGTCGTCTATGACGGGCCGCGCCGCATCCCCTTCATCCTGTTCAACGAAAAGGTGATGGCGGGTCTCGGCGCGTCGCTGGGGGCGACGGGACGGATCGAACCCGATGCGATGGAGCGCGGGCTGCGCGCCATCGCGCGTTTTGCCGGGCTGTGCCGCGAAATGGCGGTCGAGCATATTCGCTGCGTCGCGACCGCCGCCGTGCGCGATGCCGCCAATGGCGACGAGTTCATCCGACGCGCGCGGGAACTCGGCCTTGAGGTCGAGCTTCTTTCCGGCGGTCAGGAAGCGGTCGCGGCTGCCCATGGCGTGTTGTCGGCGATACCGGGCGCGGACGGCGTCGTCGGCGATCTAGGCGGCGGCAGCCTCGAACTCGCCCGCGTGAAGGGCGGGGTCGTTCACGACACCATTTCTCTGCCCCTCGGCGTCCTGCGCCTGCCCGAGATCAGGGCGCGGGGGCCGCGCGCGCTCGACCGCAAGGTGGAACTGGCGCTCGAAAAGGCGGGATGGCGGACCGAGCCGGGATTGCCCTTCTACATGGTCGGCGGATCATGGCGGGCGCTGGCGCGGTTCGACATGCATATGACCGGCTACAAGCTGCCGGTGGTCCATCAATATGAAATGCCGCCCGCGCGCGCCGCCACGCTCGCCGACATGGTGGCGGGCATGACCCGCGCGCAGATGAAGGGGGTGCCGGCGATGACCGGATCACGCATCCCGACGCTGCCCGATGCCGCCGCACTGCTGTCGATCGTCGTGCGCCGCCTGGGGTCGAACAGCCTTGTCGTCTCCGCCTATGGCCTGCGTGAAGGGCTGCTTTTCGAAACGCTTCCCCCGCATATTCGCGCGCATGATCCCCTGCTAGTCGCGGCCGAAGCGGAAGGAGAGGCGCAGGCGCGCTTCCCCGGCCATGGTGACATGATCGAGCGATGGATCGCGCCGCTCTTCACCGACGACAGCATCGCATGGCGTCGTATCCGGCGCGCGGCCTGTCTGCTCGCCGATGTCGGCTGGCGCGCCAATCCCGACTTTCGCGCTGAGCGCGGCGTTGAATTCGCGCTCCATGGCAATTGGGTCGGCATCGACATCGCCGAGCGCGCGATGCTGGCGCAGGCGCTGCACAGCAATTTCTGCGGCGGCACGTCGTCGCCAGCGGGGATAGAGGGGCTGACGAGCGCGGAAGCGCGCAAGCGTGCGATGCTCTGGGGTTTGGGCATTCGCTTGGGCCAGCGACTGTCGGGCGGGGTCGAAGGGCCGCTTGCCGCCTCACGCCTGCGGGTGCAGGGCACCGTGCTGACGCTCGCGCTGGACCCCGACAGCATCGACCTCGTCGGCGAAGCGGTCGAGCGGCGGGTGCGCAATCTGGCGCAGGCGATGAATTTGGAATATCGGCTTCTTCCCGATCCTGCGCCTAAAACGGCGACGCTTCCCCCTTTCGACAAATCCCGTTAAGCGCCGCGCGATGCAAACCGCGCCGATCTCCCGCTCGCTGTTCGTCTATTCGATCTTCTACGGTGGGATGGTCTGCATCGCTGGCGTGCTCGGTAACAAGCAGGTGGCGCTGGGGCCGGTTTCGGACCTGGGGCCGATGGTCGGGCTGGGGCCGCTGGCGGTGGAGGCGGGGATTTTCGCCTTTCTGCTGCTCGTCTCCATCTCCAGCGCGGTGGCGGAATTGCATGGCCGCTCGACCGCCAACCGTCTCGTCCAGATCGGCTTCCTGCCGCTCATCGCCTCGATCCTGCTCTCGATGCTCGTGCTGGCGGCGCCCGCGGCCGGCGACATGGACCCGGCGCGGCGCGATGCCTTTGCGCTGATGATGGGCGGCACGCCGCGCATCTGGCTGGGCGGCATCATCGCCTATGGCCTGTCGCAGACGCTCAACGTCACGCTGTTCGGAATGCTGAAGGGACGCGAAGGCAACCGCCTGCTGTGGCTGCGCGCCGCGGTCGCCGGCATCCTGTCGCAAATTGTCGATACCCTGCTGTTCGTCGGCATCGCCTTTTACGGCGTGTTTCCGATCGGCGAACTGCTGCTCGGCCAGATGCTGGCGAAGGTCATCTTGTCGGCCGTGCTGGTGCCGCCGGTCATTTATCTGCTCGTCGCGCTCGGACGGCGGCTCGACCGGGCCTGAACGCATGCGGGCGCGCCGCTTGCGATAATCGCATCCGCGCCTTATGCGCTCGCGCATGAACAGCAAACACGCCCCCGATCCCGCATTGCTCGCCAAGGCCGAAGTCCTGGTGGAGGCGCTGCCCTATATGCAGCGTTATGCCGGCGAGACCTTCGTCGTCAAATATGGCGGCCATGCGATGGGCGATCCCGAAGCCGCGCGCGATTTCGCCGAGGATGTGGTGCTGATGAAGGCGGTCGGCATCAAGGTCGTGGTCGTCCATGGCGGCGGCCCGCAGATCGGGGCGATGCTCAACAAACTTGGCGTCGAATCGAAATTCGTCGGCGGCCTTCGCGTCACCGATGCGGAGACCGCGCGGATCGCCGAAATGGTGCTCGCCGGTTCGATCAACAAGGAAATCGTCGGCTGGATTGCCGGCGCGGGCGGCCGGGCAGTCGGCATCTCCGGCAAGGATGGCGGCCTGGTGCTGTGCGAAAAGGTCGGCGGCAGGCGGGAGGCGGACCCCAATTCGGGGATAGAACGCAATGTCGATCTGGGCTTCGTCGGCGATCCGGTGGCGGTCGACCGGCGCATCCTCGACACGCTCACCGACGCCGGGATCATCCCGGTCATCGCACCCGTCGGCATCGATGCGCAGGGGCAGACCTATAATGTCAACGCCGACACCATGGCGGGGGCGATCGCGGCGGAATTGCGCGCGTCGCGCTTCTTCCTGCTGACTGACGTGGCGGGCGTGCTCGACAAGCAGGGGCAGCTGCTGACCGATCTCGACCCCGCCGCCATCGCCCTGCTCCAGCGCGACGGCACGATCAGCGGCGGCATGATCCCCAAGCTTGAGACCTGCGTCCGCGCGGTCGAGCATGGCGTGGACGCCGCCGTCATTCTCGACGGGCGCGTGCCGCACGCGATGCTGCTGGAAATCTTCACCAAGCGCGGCGCGGGCACGCTGATACGCGGTTGAGTCGCGGAGCAGGCGGGGACGCCTTGTCGCGCCCCCGTCCGCTGGGCTAGAAGCCGGCCCATATAAATCGGAGACCCTGTGTGGCCTACGCGCTCTATCAGATTATCGTCATCCTGCTCGATGTGCTGTGGTGGATCATCATCATCCAGGCGA
>JBEVMZ010000245.1:0-4749 GCA_040508335.1 Sphingobium sp. | reverse complement strand
CGGGGCTGGTCATGAAGCTCGCGCCCATGGCTGACAGTGGCTGCGTCACCCGCGCCATCGGCCGCTTGCTGAGCGAAGCGTCGCCGATGAAGGTCGCGGTCAGATCATGGCTGGCGAGCAGGCCCATGAGCAGTCGCGTCGAGGTGCCGCTATTCCCCATGTCGAGCGCGATTTCGGGTTGGAGCAGGCCGCCGACGCCGACGCCATGGATATGCCAGACGCCCGCGTCGTCACGGCTGATATCCGCGCCCATCGCGCGCATCGCGGCAGCGGTGGCCAGCACGTCCTCGCCCTCCAGCAGCCCCTCGACCCGGCTTTCCCCCACGGCAAGCGCACACAGCATCAGCGCGCGATGCGATATGCTCTTGTCGCCCGGAACCGTGACTTTGCCGGAAAGCGGCGGCGCGGCGCGGAAGGTCTGCGGGGCGGGGGTGTCGCTGTGAGAAGTCAAAAGGGCTGTCCGTTCTTGGAACCGAAAAAATGCGCCCGGCTTTTGACAGCGCGGCCCGCCTATGGCAAGGCGCGCCACGTTTCGCGGGCGGCCGTGCCGGCCCGCGTGATCTCTATTTGTTTGCTGGAAGGAACAGGCCGGACATGGTGAAGGCTGAATGGGGCACGAAGCGGACTTGCCCGAAATGCGCGACGCGCTTCTACGATCTCGGCAAGGATGATCCCGTCACCTGCATCAACTGCGCAAATGCGTGGGAACCGGAATCGGTGCTGAAATCAAAGCAGCCGCTTCCCTATGAGCAGGCCGCGCCCAAGAAGGTGATCGAGACCGCCGATGGCGAGATCGAGACGGCCGACGACGATCTGGACCTGGATCTCGACGTCGACGAGGATGATGATTCGCCCGATAATGATGTCGATCTCGGCGGTGACGACGACCTCGGGGTCGAACATGCCGGCGACGACGATAACGACGACAATTAATGGGGTGGCGGGGCGCGTCGTGCTCCGCCGCTCATGATGCGATCAGCGGCCGGGCAGGGCCGGGCTTTTTCCAAGCGGATCGCGCCAAATAGGACTTGCCAAGGACAGCGTCGCCACTTAATGGCAGCGCCTCCGCGGCGCCCCTCCCAAAGGGCGCCGGCGAAATGGTGACGGGGCCTTAGCTCAGCTGGGAGAGCGCCTGCATGGCATGCAGGAGGTCAGCGGTTCGATCCCGCTAGGCTCCACCATTTTTCTCTCCGGGACATGTTCTCCTAGGAACGGTCCCGGCGGACTATCCCGGTTTTAGATGCCGGGCTGCATCATGGCCGACGGCGTTGCCGGACATGGTCTTACCTTAAGGAAGCGCGGCAATCGCGTTTTCGCGATGGGGCCTTAGCTCAGCTGGGAGAGCGCCTGCATGGCATGCAGGAGGTCAGCGGTTCGATCCCGCTAGGCTCCACCATCCCCGACATAGGCGAATAGGAATCCATCTGCCGCAACAGACAGGCGCGCCTTTCCTGTCCGTCAGGGAATCGACACGAAACTGTCCATCACCCGCTTGCGGCCCGACGTTTCGAAGTCGATCTCAAGCTTGTTGCCTTCAATCTCCGCGACGATCCCATAGCCGAATTTCTGATGAAAGATGCGCAGGCCCACCGCCATGTCGCTACGCCCCTTATTGCCCAGCGAGACGGCGGCGGTACGGGCCTCGACAATGCGCACGGGCTCGCGGGTGAAATTGCCCGAAGATTGCGCGCGTTGCCAGCCCGGCCCGCGCCCAGTCCCGCGCGCGACGTCGGCGAAGGGATCGGCCCGTTCCGACCAGTTCGCCCGCCATAGAGACGCGCCGCCCTGCATCGTGCTCTCGCTCTCGACGTGTTCGGCCGGCAATTCGCCGACGAAGCGGGAAGGGATCGAACTCGACCATTGGCCATAGATACGCCGATTGGCCGCGTGCAGGATCGTACAACGCTTGCGCGCCCGCGTGATCGCGACATAGGCGAGCCGCCGCTCTTCCTCCAGGCTGTTGAGTCCGCCCTCGTCTAGCGCACGTTGCGAGGGGAACAGACCCTCTTCCCAGCCGGCAAGGAAGACATTGTCGAATTCCAACCCCTTGGCCGCATGGATCGTCATGATCGTGATCTTGCGCTCGTCCTGCTGCGCTTCGTTGTCCATAACCAGAGAGACATGTTCGAGGAATGCGCCCAGCGTCTCATATTCCTCCATCGCGCGGGTAAGCTCGGAAAGATTTTCCAGCCGCCCTGCGCTTTCGGTAGTGCGGTCCACCTGCAGCATCGCGGTATAGCCACTTTCGTCCAATATCTGCCGCGCGAGTTCCGCATGGGGCAGCTGGTTCGCACGGTCACGCCAGCGCGCCAGATCGCCGACGAAGGCGCCCAGCGCGCGGCGCCCCTGTGGCGTCAGTTCGTCGGTATCCAGAATGCGGGCGGCCGCAAGCGTCAGCGGTATCCCTTCCGCTCGCGCGAGGCGATGCAGCTTCTCCACCGCCTTGTCGCCCAGACCACGCTTCGGCACGTTGACGATCCGTTCGAAGGCAAGGTCGTCCGCCGGCTGATTGACCAGCCGCAGATAGGCGAGCGCGTCGCGGATTTCGGCGCGTTCGTAGAAACGGAAACCGCCGACGATGCGATAGGGCAGGCCGATCTGGATGAAGCGGTCTTCGAACTCGCGCGTCTGGTGCTGCGCGCGCACCAGAATGGCGACTTCCTCCAGCGAATGGCCGGCACGTTCGATCGACTCGATGTCCTCGCCCACGCGGCGCGCTTCTTCCGGGCCGTCCCATACGCCGACGACCTGCACCTTGTCGCCGACGTCGATGTCGGTCCAAAGTGTCTTACCGAGCCGGTTGCCATTTTCCGCGATCACGCCCGAAGCGGCGCCCAATATATGCGGGGTAGAACGATAATTCTGCTCAAGACGGATGATCTTTGCCCCGGGAAAATCCTTTTCAAACCGCAAGATATTGGCAACTTCTGCGCCGCGCCATGAATAGATGGACTGATCGTCGTCACCGACGCAGCAGATATTTTTGCGCTGCTGCGCCAGCAGTCGCAGCCAGAGATACTGGCTCGAATTGGTGTCCTGATATTCGTCCACCATAATATAGCGAAAACGCTGCTGATAACTTTCCAGCACGTCGCGATGGCGCTTCAATATTGTCAGAATATGAAGCAGCAAGTCACCGAAATCGCAGGCATTTACGTCGCGGAGCCGGGCTTGATAGGCGGCATAGAGCTGTCGCCCCTTGCCATTGGCATAGCCCTCGCTCTCCGCCGCCGACACGTCTTCGGGGGGCCATCCCTTATTTTTCCACTGGTCGATCAGCCCGCCGAGCTGCCGTGCGGGCCAGCGCTTCTCATCAATGCCTTCCGCCTGGATAAGCTGCTTCATCAGTCGAAGCTGGTCGTCGGTATCGAGTATGGTGAAATTGGATTGCAGCCCGACAAGTTCGGCATGGCGGCGCAGCATCTTTGCGGCAATCGCATGGAATGTGCCGAGCCACGGCATGCCTTCCATCGCGCCGCCCATCATCCGGCCCACGCGCTCACGCATTTCGCGCGCCGCCTTGTTGGTGAAGGTGACGGCGAGGATTTCGGACGGATAAGCGCGGCGCGTCGCGATCAGATGCGCAAGCCGTGCCGTCAGCGCTGCCGTCTTGCCGGTTCCCGCGCCCGCCAGCACTAGTACCGGTCCGTCCGTCGTCAGTACGGCCTCACGCTGCGGGGCGTTGAGGTCGCGCATATAGGGTGGTTCTTGGTCGACGGGGGCTGGAAAGATCATGGGCTGCAACTAGGGTGGCTGGGTTTCGGGGACAAGGGCAGGCCCTTGCAACGGCCCGCCTTCTATGAGAACAAATAGGGAAAGTTGCAAGGAGGCGGATATGACGGTCCAAGGCGGATGCAGGTGCGGCGCAGTGCGCTATCGGGCCGAGGGCGAGCCCCAGCATGTGGCCATTTGTCATTGCAACGATTGCCGCCGCAGCTCAGGCGCACCCATGGTCGTCTGGGCGATGTTTCCACAGGACCGAATAAGGATTGAAGGCGAAGTTACGAGTTACGTCTCATCCCCGGGCGTGACGCGGCAATTTTGCGGGCGTTGCGGCACGGGTTTGTTCTATCTTAATCCCGGAATATTCCCTGACGCGATCGATATACAGACCGGAACTTCGGACGAAGCCGGCGCTCTGCCGCCAGAGGCGCATATCCAGATGGCTGAAGCCACGTCTTGGATGCGGAACGTAAATGCGCTCCCGAAATTCGATCGATTTCCTTCACCCACCTGACGATTACTTCACTTCATAGGTGATCGGACACGCTTCGTCGTCCCCAGCGGAACGGTTCGTCGCAAATCCGCTTTTGGTTACAGTTCGCCGATTACGAGCCGATTACGATGAGAGGATATTCTTGATGAAATCGATCAGGATGGCCAGCGTGGCCCTATTATCTCTGGCCGGTGCGGCTGGCGTCGCCACCGCGCAAGGCATGCCTGGGCAGACGACGCAGCCGCCCGGCACGGAAACCCCGCCCAGCCCCGACAACGTCCCGCCTCCTGCTGATCAGGGCATGGTGACGAACCCATCAACCGAGGCGCCGCCACCAGCGCCTCCGCCAGTCCCCGACGTCAATGCCGGGCAGCCGACCGGCGCCGTACCTTCTGATCCCGGAATGGCGCCCGCGCCTGCCGATGCTCCGCGTGATCCCTCCGCGCCCGTCGGATCGTCAAGCAACCCCGTAACCATGGGCGGAAATATGACGCCGCCTCCCGCGGAAGCGAAGGATTATCCGACATGCAGCC
>JBEVMZ010000208.1:0-4871 GCA_040508335.1 Sphingobium sp. | reverse complement strand
CGTTCGCGCAAAAGGAAATCCTCGATCGCCGCGCGGAAGCCGGGGTCGGCGATATAATGCGCCGACCAGGTGGTCACCGGCAGATAGCCGCGCGCCAATTTATGCTCGCCCTGCGCCCCGGCCTCCACCCGGGTCAGCCCGCGCGCCAGCGCCGCGTCGATCGCCTGATAATAGCATAGCTCGAAATGGAGGAAGGGGACTTCCTCGACGCAGCCCCAATAGCGCCCATACAGCGTATCCGCGCCGATCAGGTTGAGCGCGCCCGCGATCGGCTGGCCGTCTCGCAAGGCCAGGATCAGCAGCACTTTCTCCGCCATCCGCTCGCCCAGCAGCGTGAAGAAGGCGCGGGTGAGATAGGGATGCCCCCATTTGCGTGCGCCGGTGTCCTGATAGAACACCCAGAAGGCATCCCAATGCTCCGGGCGGATGTCCGCGCCGCGCAGATGGACGATCTCCAGTCCCTCGACGGCGGCGGCGCGCTCCTTGCGGATCGCCTTGCGCTTGCGGCTGGCGAGCGCGGCGAGGAAGTCGTCGAAACTCCTATAGCCCTGATTGGCCCAGTGGAATTGCGTCCCCTCGCGGATCAGCCAGCCCGCCTGTTCGAACAAGGGCACCTGCTCGGGGCTGACGAAGGTGGCATGCGCCGACGACAGGCCGTGCTGGTCGGTCACCGCTTCGAGTGCAGCGATCAGCGCCGGGCCGGCGCTCTCCTCGCGCAGCAGCAGGCGCGGTCCCGGCACCGGGCTGAACGGCGCGGCGATCTGGAGCTTGGGATAATAATGCCCTCCCGCCCGCTCCCACGCGTCGGCCCAGGCGTGGTCGAAGACATATTCGCCCTGGCTGTGGCTCTTGGCATAGGCGGGCGCGATCGCGGCGGGCGCCCCGTCGGCGCCGTCGACGACGATCGGGATCGGCTGCCACCCCGATCGCCCGCCGGTGCTGGCCGACTCTTCGAGCGCGGCGAGAAAGGCGTGGCGGACGAAGGGGTTGCCGGTACCGGCGCAGGCGTCCCATTGGTCGGCCGGGATCGCGCGGACGCCATCGACGAGGCGGGCGGCGACCTGGGTCATGCGGCGAGGATCGTAAAGGTCATCGCGGCGGATATAGGCGCTCGACACCGACTTGCGGAGGGGGCGTCAACCACGCCCCCTCCCGGAAATCATGCCAGTTCGACGATCGCATCCACCTCGACCGCCGCGCCGAGTGGCAGCACCGGCACGCCGACCGCGCTGCGCGCATGTTTGCCGGCGTCGCCGAACAGCGCGACCATCAGCTCCGACGCACCATTGGCGACCTTCGGCTGGTCGGTGAAATCGGCCGCCGAATTGACGAACACGCCAAGCTTCACGATCCGCTTCACCCGCGACAGGTCGCCGCCGAGATATTTCCTCACCTGCGCGACGATCATCAGCCCGCAGAGTTTCGCGGCCTCCTGCCCGTCTTCCAGCGACACGCCATCGCCGAGCCGGCCGGTGACGATCTGCCCCGCCTTGAACGGCAGCTGCCCCGACAGATGGAGCAAACCGCCCGCCTCGACCACCGGCACGTAAGCGGCGACGGGTGCCGCGGCTTCGGGCAGCGACAGGCCGAGTTCCTCGAGCTTGCGATCGACATGGGTGGTCATGGCTGGGGTCCTTTCGGGAAATGATCGGGGGCGCTTAGCCGATTCGGCGGGCGGGTGGAACGCCGTCTCCACCCCCCGCGTCAGCCCCACGCAGGCGGGGATGACGAAGCGAAGGGGATAACTATGCTGCCACCCCAGCGTCGAACCGCGCCGCGATCCAGTCGGCCGCCTCGCGCCAGTCGTCGATCCGCGCGTGCGCGAAGGCGGCGGGCGGCACGTTGGGGGCCAGCGTCGGCTCCGACACCATGTGCAGCCGGTGCACCTCGGGCGCATGGCGCGCGACCGATTCGTGGTGCACCGCAAGATCGTCGACGAACACCGTCACCGGGTCGCCATAGTCCGCCCGCAGTCGCGCGACCGGCTCGCCCTTGCCGCCTTGGTTGCATTCGACGCGATGCGCGATACCGAATCGCGCCAATTGTTCGATCCGCGCCGGCTTGCATGCATCGGTGATGTTGGTGAGCACGACGATGTCCGCCTGCGCCGCCAGCCGCGCGAGGGCCTCGGCGGCGTGCGGCACCAGCGTCTGGCGGTGCATCTCTGCCGGAAAGAAACCGCCGAGCATGTCCCACATCTCCTCGCGCGTCGGCGCGGGGCCGCCGTCGCGACGGCGCATGCTGTTGGCGAAATCGGCACCGTCGGGCGTGAAGTCGATGTCGTGCGCCTCGCCGACCCAGGCGCCGAAATGCTTCACCATGTGCAGCAGCACCTCGTCGCAATCGGTGATCAACAACGGTTTCATCGCAGCTCCAAGGCCTGGCGGGCGCCGACCAGCGCCTCTGGGGGAACGCCGAGCGCGCGGGCGCAGGCGATCAGATCGGGTTCGTAGGATTCGAGATATTCGATCACCGCGCCCAGCACCGCCGGCTCGCCGGCACGGGCGCGCAGATCGTCGGGGAACAGACCGGTGACCGCGATCAGCCGGTCGGCGCGGTCGGGCTCGCCGATCGCCCACACCAGGGCCTGCAGGGCGAGCACCTCGGGATCGGGGATGTTTGTATCGCGCGCGCGCATTGCCTATCGTCCATTATCGGAAGGGTTGGTGACGCACGTGGCGAAACGGGTACTCGTTGTCGAGGACAACGAACTCAATCTGAAACTGTTCTGCGACCTGTTGCGCGCGCACGGCATGACCGCCGAGCCGGTGCGCGACGGGCGCGAGGCGGTGGCGCGCGCACGCGCCTTCGGTCCGGACCTGATCGTCATGGACATCCAGATGCCGCACGTCACCGGCTATGAGCTGATCCTCGAACTGATGGCCGACGAGCAATTGCGCGATATCCCGGTGATGGCGGTGACGGCCTATGCCGGCCGCGACGACGAGGAGCGCATCCGCGCCGCCGGCGCACGCTCCTACGTGTCGAAGCCGATCAGCCTCGCCCGTTTCATGGACGCGGTGAACGCGCTGCTTTGACGGAAAGACGCCCTGCCGAGCCGGCGAGGCTTCGACAGGGCGCCGCGCGCTTCCAGACCCCCGCCCCCCGAGAAGGGCCGGATGCTGCAAGCCTGATGAAAACGTGACATCGCCGGTCCGGTTCCCGCCACCCGGCGCGGCGACCTTCGCCACCCCATAAACCAAGGGCGGCATCCTCATGAAGAGAACACCGCCCTTGGCCCGTAGTGACGCGATACAGGGCAGCCGGAGGATCCAGCCGCCAGTGTTCGCTATGCCGAAAGAAGATGAACGCAATGTGTCCGAAGCGCGCCCGGATCAAGGCGTTAGTCGCAGGGCGACGGCGCATGCGAAAAGCCGCCGGCGCCCATGCACCGGCGGCTCTTGCGTACGCTGGCAAACGGCGGCGGCGCGCTGCGCCGCCCGGCCGCTTACTTGATCTTGGCTTCCTTGAACTCGACGTGCTTGCGCACGACGGGATCATACTTGCTGAAGCTCAGCTTCTCGGTCTTCGTCCGCGGGTTCTTCTTGGTGACGTAGAAGAAACCGGTGTCGGCGGTGCTGACGAGCTTGATCTTGACGGTAGTCGGCTTGGCCATGAGCCCTAATCCTGAAAACAAGGAGAGCGGCAGCACCAACGCAGCCGCTCGATCAGTCGCGGCGCATGGGCCAGCGGCGCGCGAAAGTCAACCATGGCCATGCCGCAGCGGTCGTCTTAACCACCCCATTACCATTGGTGGCCCAGGATTGCGGCAGAAAACAAGGGGGCGAGGATGATGGCGCGGCGAATCGAGCGGCAGGCGGACGAGCTGGATGCGGTGCGCGCCGATCTGTCGGCACGAATCGCCGCGATCGACGTCAAGGCGCCCTACAGCTGCGCCAGCGACCTCAAGCCCGACATCAACCAGATCCGCCTGATCGCCCACCGCAACGGGCTCAATCCCGCGGTGACCGTCGCCCATTTCGTCGATTCGGCGCTGTCGCGCGGCGAACAGGGCGCGCTGCTTCACGGCTGGCTGCGGATGCTCGGCGATGCGATCGCCAGCGAGCGACAGGACGTGCGCGCCTGCGACACCTTCGCTGCCGCCTGTTCGGTGCGGCTGGCGGGCTGACGCCATGGACGCGCTGATGGCGGCGCTGGTCGCGGCCGCTTTTGCGCAAGTCGGCGATCGGCCGGCATGGCTCGCGTCGATCCTAGCGGACCGGTATCGTGCGCCGGGGCTGGTGATCGCCGCGGCGACGGTGGCGCTGCTCGGCGCCGGGCTGCTCGCCGCAGCCGCGGGTGCGTTGCTGGCACCTCGGCTGACACCGGAGGCCAGGCAGCTTTTCCTCGCGCTGGCGCTGTTGTTCCAGGGCGGTGGTGCGCTGTTCCCGGTCAAGCCACCCGACCGGCTTGTCGGATGGCGCCTCGGCGCGGCGCTGACCAGCCTGATCGGCCTGTTCATCCTCGCCTTCGGCGACGGCGTACAATTCATCGTCCTCGCATTGGCCGCGCGGGCGCAATTGCCGTGGCTGGCCGCGATCGGGGCGATGCTCGGCTCGCTCGCGGTGATCGCCCCCGCCGCGATCCTGGGCGAGGCGGGCTGGACCGGCCTGCCGCTGGTCACGCTGCGCCGGATCATCGGCGTCCTGTTCGTGCTGGCTGCGATCGGACTGGGGCTTTCCGCGCTGCGCCTGATCTGATCCGTCGATCATCGACATGCGCAAAATGGCTGCTGCACCGGGAGCGTTTCGGCTATCGGATCGTTGCCGCAACGATTCCTTTCCCACGGAGATTTCCATGGCCGACATCAACCCGGCGCTGAACACGCCGACCGACCTCAGCAACACCCGCTCGGTGGCGGATGCGCTCAA
>JBEVMZ010000189.1:0-23652 GCA_040508335.1 Sphingobium sp. | reverse complement strand
GGGGGGATTCGTGGCGGCCCATGTAACCATTATGAAGCCGCGCGACCAGTCCCCGCCCCATATTTCGTCTATGGACCGGACCATGCCGATGCGGCTGGCCTTCGTCCGAACGATGACGATGCAGGAACCCGCGGGCGGAACGGCGTGCTCCAGGAGTGCGGCAGCTTTGGCTGCGCTTGCCGGAGCATAAGCCATGCGCACCGTCAGGGCGCTCAAATGAGTGCCCGACTTCGCCAAGGATCGTGCGCGACTATCGCGTGAACTGGATTCTAAAGGCAGCCAATCGGGACTGTCGGGTCTGGCTGCTGGGCGGGCCGCCCCTGAAAAGCGAGGATTATCGCCGACTTCAGGCCTCTGGCCGGGTGTCCATAGTGGAGGAAGATGGGCGCCCGCCGCTGTTCGGAAGCGCCGCAATCATCTGGTCGACAGCGCAGCGGGCCGACATACTCCTGCCCGCAAATGCTGGCGAGCGCGCGCAGTTTTCATAGCTGGATGATCGGCGCGCTCAGTTCGGTCAAACCAATGTCGCAAACATGGCAGAAGCGCACTAATTCATCGCGGACAAGGACGCGGCCCAAGCCCATGGGGCATAAGCGTTGCCGATGGCAAACGCACGGCTGTGGGCAGTGGCGGACGCGCTCACCGGGTGGTCATGGCTGGTCGGCAACGGCTCAGGATCGCCGGCCGGCTAAAACTGCGCGCTAAATCGCCGGCCCTGGAAGGCTATCACCCATAGGCGACGACACGCCCTGCCTATCGCGCTGCGGTCGAGGCACCGCCGGCAAAGATCGCCCGCCATGGCCCGCCGACACGGGCTGTAACCCAGCAGACGGCACGTAAGCAGCGCACGAAAAAGGCGGCTCCGGATGAAGCCGCCTTTTTCTTGTCAGTCGCGAAAGATCAGGCGCCGAGCGGCGTCGGATCGCCAAAGGGGCCCTTGCGCTTGCGCGTTCTGGGGATCGAAGAACCCGCTGCCGGAATAACCGACGGCTTGATCTTCGTGCCGTCTTCCCGCGTGATCTCACCCTTGTCGAGCAGAGTCCTGATCTCCTCGCCGCTCAGCGTCTCATATTCGAGCAGCGCATTTGCGAGCAGGTGGAGCTGGTCTTCATGCCCCTGGAGCAGGTCCTGCGCGCGAGTATAGCCCTTTTCCACCAGCGCCCGGATTTCCTTGTCGATCAGCTTGGCCGTCTCGTCCGACATATGGACGCGCTGGCTCTGCGAATAACCAAGGAAAGTTTCGCCCTGCTGCTCTTCATATTGCAGCGGCCCCAGCTCGTCCGACATGCCCCATTGCGTGACCATATCGCGCGCCAGTTTCGTGGCGTACTGAATATCGCCCGAAGCGCCGCTCGACACTTTGTCATAGCCGAAGATGATTTCCTCGGCGACGCGCCCGCCCATGGCGACGGCCATGTTCGCGTGCATCTTGTCGCGATGATAGCTGTAGCTGTCCCGCTCCGGCAAGCGCATGACCATGCCGAGCGCGCGGCCGCGTGGGATGATCGTCGCCTTGTGGATCGGGTCGGACGCAGGCTCATGCACGGCGATGATGGCGTGACCGGCCTCATGATAGGCGGTCATCTTCTTTTCGTCGTCGGTCATGACCATGGAACGCCGTTCCGCGCCCATCATGACCTTGTCCTTGGCCGCTTCGAACTCGTCCATCGCGACCAGACGCTTACCGCGGCGCGCCGCCATCAACGCCGCTTCATTGACGAGGTTGGCTAGATCAGCGCCCGAAAAGCCCGGCGTCCCGCGCGCGATGGTGCGCGGATCGACGTCGGGCGCCAGCGGCACCTTCTTCATATGGACGGCGAGGATCTTCTCGCGGCCCTCAATGTCGGGACGGGGCACGACGACCTGACGGTCGAAACGGCCCGGACGGAGCAGCGCGGGGTCGAGCACGTCGGGACGATTGGTTGCTGCGACGATGATGATACCCTCATTCGCCTCGAAGCCGTCCATCTCGACCAGAAGCTGGTTCAGCGTCTGCTCGCGTTCGTCGTTGCCATTGCCCAAGCCGGCGCCGCGATGACGACCGACCGCGTCGATTTCGTCGATGAAGACGATGCAAGGCGCGTTCTTTTTCGCCTGCTCGAACATGTCGCGCACGCGGCTGGCACCAACGCCGACGAACATCTCGACGAAGTCGGAACCCGAAATAGTGAAGAAGGGCACGCCCGCCTCCCCCGCGATCGCGCGGGCGAGCAGCGTCTTGCCGGTGCCGGGCGAACCGACCAGCAAGGCGCCCTTGGGGATTTTACCGCCAAGACGCGCGAACTTCGTCGGGTCCTTCAGAAACTCCACGATTTCCTGAAGCTCTTCGCGCGCTTCGTCGATACCGGCGACGTCGTCGAAGGTTACCTTGCCATGCTTTTCAGTGAGCAACTTAGCCTTGGACTTACCAAAGCCCATCGCGCCCGAACTGCCGCCCTTTTGCATCTGGCGCAGGACGAAGAAAGCGATGCCCAGGATCAACAGGAACGGCAGCGACTGGTAAAGCAGAATCTGCCAGAAACTCGGCTGCGCTTCGGGCTGGCCGGAATATTTGACATTATTGTCGTCGAGCAGGCCGGGCAGCGCCGGATCGGTCACGGGAACGGTGCTGAACTTCTCTCCGCTCGACAGGGTGCCGCTGATCCGGTCGGGCGCGATGGCCACGTCCTTGACTTGGCCTTCCTGTACCTTGGCGCGGAATTCGGAATAGGCGACCGCCGACCCGCCCGTCGCGGACGGACGGTCGATGATGGAAACGAACAACAATAGGGCAACGATCACGCCGGCCCAGATCATCGCGCTCTTGATCCAGGGATTGCCCTGGGGCTCCTTATCGTCGTTCATCATCACTCACTTTCGCCCGTCAAGATAGGTAAGGACACCCAAAGCGCAAGCCGATCGCGCCATCCGATCCTATGCGAAAAGTGATTAACCGTCGATGATGCTCGATACCCCGACATAAAGCAGTGCCAGCGCAAGACCGATCGACACGCCACACACCAGATAGCCCAGATAAAGCAACATTGGCGGGTGGGGGCGCGCAAGCTTGCGGTTGCGCTGCGCTTGGCTCAGGATCAGGCTGGCCAACAGGCCGTAGGTCAGTGCTGCAAATTCAACCATAAATGTGAAAAATCCCGCTAGGTCCTGCTGCTTTACTCGCAATCACCTCGAAAATCATGTTTCACACTATTGCTCGCGCGATGAAATGGGCCGCGATCACGCCGGGCTGTGGAACTTTTCAGGATTTGTACTAATGTCGGCGGCGAGCCGGGGCGATACGCAATGTCCAAATGGCTCCCCCGGCCAGAATCCAGTTAGCGATACTTGCCTGACCGCCTGCCTGGGCTGCCGCAATTGCATGATCGAGTGCGGCGCCGCGTGGAGGCGAAGCGCCGGGCGCCGATCGGTCGATAAGCAGGAGGACGAGTCGGCGTAGCAGTTCCGCCGGCACCGGAGGCCGGTCGAGCGCCCATCCGTCCTCGATTTGATATATGTGGCGGTCCGCGATGTCGCGCGCGGCCCAGTCGAGAGCCTCTTCTGCTTGTCCCAAAGCCGCCGCGCTGCGCGTCGCGGCGAGTGGATCGAGCCAGTGGACATCCTGAAGGCGCGCGCGGAGCGAAGCGCGATCAAAGCGCGGATCGCTGTTCGAAGGATCCTCGACGAACGGCAGACGCGCCGCCTTCGCATGGGCCAGAAGCGCAGCCTTGCGGATGCCCAGCAGTGGGCGCACGATACGCCCGGAACGGGCCCGGATCGCCGCCAGTCCGCCAACACCCGATCCGCGATTGAGGCGCATCAACATGGTTTCCAGCTGATCGTCGGCATGGTGCGCGGTCAGCAGCCAGTCGAGCCCCTCGCGCGCGCGCCATTCCTCCAGGCGAGCATAACGCTGCGCGCGCGCCCACGCCTGGACATTGCCCTGGCTCGCACTGGTTGGCCGCAACAGGGCATGGGGGATGGAATGATCGGCACACCAGCGCGCGACCATTGCAGCCTCCCGCGCCGATTCAGGGCGAAGCCCGTGGTCGAGCGTCGCGGCGGCGACCCTTCCCGGGTAAAGAGCAGCCATCAGGTCGAGCAGCACCATGCTGTCGGGGCCACCCGACACCGCGACGGCGTATCGCGTGTTTTCGGCTTGCGGAACCAACAGGTCGAGCGCGCGGCGTACCGTTTCGATCAGCGCAGGGGCAGCCCCCGCCCCGACGGTGCCGGCCGTCATGCGCTACAATTGGCCCTCGTGCGGCCTTTCGCCATCATTGCGCGGACGCTGGACGACATGGTCGCGCCATAGACGTCTTCCAACTCGGAAAAGACCTTGCACGCATCCGCCGGCTTTTTCAGCTGGATCAGCGATTCGCCCAGATAGGCGAGGCTGTCGGCCGCGCGTTCGCCGCGCGGGCGTTTCTGATAATTTTCGTAGAAAGCGACGGAGGCGAGCGCGGGCTTGCCATCGTCGAGATAGGCGCGACCAAGCAGGTTCTGCGCCTTGCTGGCGATCGCATTGCTACCGAACTTGTCGACCGTCGCCTTGAGCTGCGTCTGCGCTTCGGGATAGAATTTCGCGTCCCAGAGGCGATAGCCGAAAGTATAGGCGTCCTCCGCATCATTGCCGGTGACGGGCCGCTCGATCGCCGCGACGGCGCGCTTGCGCTCCTCCGACGCCGCCGGCGTGGCGGCCGGGCGCGGGTTTGCAGGCTTCGGGTCGATGACGGCGGTATCGCCTGCCGCCGCGACGGCGGACGGGGCCGGGCGGGGCGCGGGCGGCGCCGATGCCGCCGCGCGTGCTTCGGCGTCGGCCTTGTACCGATTGAACGCTTCCTCGAGCTGGCGCAGCTTATAGCTGTTCTGTTCGATCTGGCCGGTCATGGAGGCAAGCTGGGATTCCAGCGCGGTGACGCGGGACATTAGGTCGGCGACGGGCGAGGAAGCGGGCGAGCCCGGCGCGGGCGTTTGTACGTCGGGACGGGTAATCGTCGGCTCTATGGGCGTTCCGCCGGGAAACACCTTGCGCTGCACCGCGCGCATTTCCTTCTCGAGCTTGGTTACGCGCCCGTCGACGGTCATCGTCTGCGCAGCCGCTGGCGCAATGGCCCAAGCGACCAGCGGCGCCCCCAAAGCCAGCATGGAGGTGGCGAACAAGGCGTAACGCATGACTATCCCCGACTTCAAAGCTCCCACCCGCAGCATAGGGCGATATGCCCGGTGCCGTAAAGCGCGACTTTTCTAGCGCAAGGCATGATCAGCGCGTCGATGGAGGCGCGCTCTGGGCGGGGGCTGGCGCCGTGCCGGGCGGGGCGGCAACGGCGCCCGGTGCGGGAGCGGACGCGCCTGCGGCCGGTGCTTGCGGAGCGGGGCGCGCCAGCAGAGCCGCCCCGCTGACCGGCACGTCGGATATGGTGCGATCGGCCGGCCCCAGCGGCGGCACTTCCCTGCCGCCGACCGTGACGCGCAGCGCCTGCGGACGGCCGGTCAGGATCATCGGATTGCGCGCCTGCGCAGGCAAGGTGAAACTCTCGCCCGTCTTCATCAGACCATCCCTCAAGCGTTCCCCGGCCTCGTCATAGATGCGCAGCCACACATCCTCGACCGCGGTGAAGACGACGACCGGCGGCGCTGCCGGCGCGCGCGGCCGGACCGGGGCGCTCGTCGCCGCGGGTGTGGCGCGCTCGGCCAGTTGCTCGGTCGTCGGCGGGGTGAAGAGCTGGGTCCGCCAGATCGCATAACCGCCCACCAGCAGCAGCAGGATAAGCATCGTCACCCAGGCGAGCGTGCGCGAAGGGACACGCGCCGGATCGGTCGGCTCGAACGTCTCGTAGCGATTGGCGCCAAGGTCCGACGCATGCACGGCCCGCCTGACATCGGCAGCGATAGCAACCTCGTCCAGCCCCACCGCGCGGGCATAGGCGCGGGCGAAACCTATGGCATAGGGAATGCCCGGCAAGGCGGTATAATCGTCGGTCTCGATCGCTTCGAGCTGACGCTGAGCGATACGCGTGCGGATCGCGACTTCCTGCAGCGAAAGGCCGAGCACCTCGCGCGCGCCGCGCAGTTTCGCGCCAGGCGTAACGGTTGTTGTTTCCGCCGCGGAGCCGGCGCCGCCGTCCATTTCAGGTTCGTCTGCCATGCTGCTCCGCTAGTTTCGATCGGACCGCCTTGTGTCACTTCGGGACGAGCAATGTCAACGCCGCGAGACGCCAATCAGCTGAGTTCCACCCCGGTTTCCGCCGCCCATGCCACGAGCCGGGCGCGCAGATCGACCGCGCCTTCATCGAGCCACTGCCGCATCAGCGCACTCAGCGCGTTGGCGTCGGTCGAGCGGATCATCGCCTTGACCGGGCCGACCGATGCAGGAGTAATGGACAGGCGCCGGATGCCAAGCCCGATCAGGGCTAGCGCTTCCAGCGTACGGCCACCCATCTCTCCACATACGCCTAGTGGCACGTCATGCGCCCCACATGCGCGCACGACGCGGTCGAGGAAACGCAATATCGCGATGCTCAGCCAATCATAGCGTTCGGCGAGGCGCGGGTTAGCGCGATCGGCGGCGAAAAGAAACTGGGTGAGGTCGTTCGTGCCGATCGAAAGAAAGTCGAGCCGAGGCAGCAACAGGTCGAGCACCTCGGCCAGAGCAGGCACCTCCAGCATGGCGCCATAGCGCACGGCGACGGGCAATTTCTTTTTCTGCCCCGCCAGCCAGTGCCGCTGATGCTCGACGAGGGCGCGCGCCTGCTCATATTCCCAAGGCTCCGACACCATGGGAAACATGATGTTGAGCGTCTTGCCCGCCGACGCCTCGAGCAGGGCGCGGGCCTGCGCCTTCATCAGCGCATCGCGGTCGAGCGCTAGGCGCAACGCGCGCCAGCCCATCGCGGGATTATCCTCCAGCTCATCCTCGTCGCGCTGCATATAGGGCAGCGCCTTGTCGCCGCCGATATCGACCGTGCGGAAGATCACCGGCCGGTCGCCAGCTGCATCCAATATGTCGCGGTAGAGGCGCTGCTGCTTTTCGCGCTGGGGCAGCGTCGCGGATACCAGGAACTGAAACTCGGTGCGGAACAGCCCGATGCCGTCGGCCCCCACCAGATCGAGCGCCTGCGCGTCTTCGCGCAGGCCGGCATTGACCATCAACGCAACGCGCTGTCCATCGATCGTGACGGAAGGAAGATCGCGCATCGCGGCAAATTCGGCGCGCCGCTTCTGCGACACATGCAGCTTGTTTTCGAACGCCTCTTCCATGTCAGGCGTCGGGCGGATGACGAGCGCGTTGGTGTTCACGTCCATCATGATGAGGTCGCCCTCGTTGACCTGATGGCGCACGTTGCGAACCCGGCCCAGCACCGGCACGCCCATGGCGCGCGCGACGATGGTAACATGGGCCGTCAACGACCCCTCTTCGAGGATCACACCTTTCAGGCGACGGCGGTCATATTCCAGCAGCTCGGCCGGCCCCAGATTGCGCGCGATCAGGATCGCGTCCTGTCGCAGCCCCATGGTGGCGGCGGTGCCCAATTGCCCCGACACGATCCGCAGCAGCCGGTTGGCCATATCCTCCAGATCGTGCATCCGATCCTGGAGCAGCGGATCGTCGATCTGGCGCATGCGCATGCGGGTGCGCTGCTGCACGCGCTCGATCGCCGCCTCGGCGGTAAGGCCACTGTCGATCGCCTCGTTGATGCGTCTGATCCAGCCTTCATCATAGGCGAACATCTTGTAGGTTTCGAGCACCTCCTGATGCTCCCCCTCCATGCCGAAATCGGCGGTCAGCGTCATGCGGTCGATCTGCTCGCGCATGCGGGTAAAGGCGGAGATTACACGCGCGCGCTCGGCCTCCACATCCTCGGCAACCGTCTGCTCGATATGGACACGGGGCTGATGGAAGACCGCGTGTCCGCGCGCCATGCCCATGACGAGTTGCAGGCCGTGAAGGGCAATGGTGCCATTGTCCGGCACGCGCGCGTCGAGCGGACCGTCATCGGCCAGTTCGGCATTGGCGATCAGCTCGGCCAGGACCATGCCGACGGTCTGAAGCGCCTCTATCTCTACCTCTTCATACCGGCGCGGCTCGACATGCTGAACGCACAGCACGCCGATGGCCCGCTCCCTCCGCACGATGGGCACGCCGGCAAAACTGTGGAACAGCTCCTCGCCCGTTTCGGGACGATAGGCATAATCAGGGTGCGAAGCCGCCTCATCGAGGTTCAGCGTCTCGACGTTGCTGGCAATCAGGCCCACCAGCCCCTCCCCCATCGCAAGCCTCGTGACGTGAACGGCCTCCTGCTTCAGTCCGCGGGTCGCGAACAGTTCGAGCACGCCCTCGCGCACGAGATAGATCGAACATACCTCGCTCGACAGGGATTCGCCGATGATCTCGACCACCTTGTTCAGCTTCGCCTGCGCGCTGGTGCGCGACGCCATCAACTCCTGCAAACGAACGAGTATCTGGCGGGCGGCGGCGGCGGGCGTACTGAGCATGATCAAGGGCTATCAGATCAGAAGCGCCTTACCAATGCGATTCCCGCCGATCGAGCATGCAAATTCCCCGATGAGCCGGGGCACAGGCGCTTATTCTGACGCCGTCAGGCTGTCGCCGCCGATGTTTCGCACAGTGCCTTGAACTGAGCGGCCATCTCGCCCCAGCCGGCATGGAAGCCCATTTCCTCATGCTTCTTCACCGCGTCGGCGTCCCAGTGGCGCGCGGTCGCGGTGTAGCGGACGCCGTCCCCCTCGGGCTCGAAGGTTGTGATCGTCGTCAGGAAGGGCGGCTGGGGCACCCATCCGGCGCTGAACGCGTCGGTGGCGACGACCCGTTCATAGGGAACGACCTCAAGGAACACGCCCTCCATCGGGCCTGTATCCTCGCCATCCGGGCCGAACATGCGCAGCGCGCTGCGGCCGCCGGGCCGAAGGTCCTGCTCCATAATCTCGGCGCGCCATGGCTTAGGGCAGAACCGTTCCGGCTTCAGATCGGTCCAGACCTTCCATATAATCTCGCGCGGGGCTGCGATGTGACAGCTTACCGACAATTCATGGACGGCTTCGTTCATGGTCATTCCCTCTCTGCTTCGGGCCTGCACCTTAGACAGGAAACGCACACGCGTTATCCCCGGCCTTATAGGAACTGCCATAACAGCCGCGTTGAGCGCGCTTCAACCCGCCGAACGGCGCGCGGCGGGCAGCGGGGCATCCGTGCGCAAGGGGTCGCCAAGTTTGCGCATGGCCCACCCACCAGGGGCGAAGCGATAGCCGACATGGCTGGCGCGTTCGAAACGATGCCCGTCCCATACGATCACTTGCAATTCGATCTCGTCATTGCGCCGGACGTGCAGCCAATTAAAGCTCTGCGGCTCGTCATTGCGCAGCCGCGTAGAGGTCGCGGTCCCCGCCTGGATCACCAGCGCGCCGCCTGCATCCTCCGCCATCCGCTGCGCAGCCTCGGCAAAAGTCTGATGGAAATGACCGGCGAGCGCGATGTGAATGCCTGCTTCGCTAACGGCCTTGACTGCGTCTTCATGCCGGCCAACCGCCTCGCTCAATTCGCCCCCCTCGCCGATCGGCATGGCAAAAAGCGGATGGTGAGTGACGAGCAGGCGCGTCTTGGACGGCGCGACATTCTCGAAGCGACTCCGCACCATGCGCATCTGTTCCCGATTGATGCGGCCGTCCTTGATAGTCAGCGAGCGAGCCGTGTTGATGCCCAGGATCGCGACCTCGTCATCTTCGAACCAGGGGCAAAGCTCGGCCGCGATATAGCGTTTGTAGCGCTCAAGCGGCGCACCGAAGCGTCGGATCACGTCATAAAGCGGCACGTCATGATTGCCGGGGATCGCCAGCACGCGAAGCCCTACCGCGCGCAACCGTTCCAGATAGGCGGCGGCGGCGCGGAACTGCGCGACACGTGCGCGCTGCGTGAAATCGCCGCTGATGACGACCAGGTCGGGCCGGTGCGCCGACAGCCAGTCGATCGTAGCGTCCACGATATGCGGGTCTTCGCGACCGAAGTGAAGATCGGAGAGATGGGCGATGCGAGCCATGCCGTGCCAACGGTCTGCGCATTTTATGGTTGCGTCATTTTATGCGCAGACCAGGGACCCGCCATGCACTTCGATAGTTGTTTTGGCATGGAAACGAAGCCGCTGCCGCGCGAAGCCGTTCTGATCGTCAATGCGCATTCGCGCCGTGGCGAAGCGTTGTTCGAGCGGGCGCGCGACAAGCTGGAAGCGCAGGGCCTGCGCCTGATCGCGGCGCATGCCGTCAAAGACCCTTCGAAGATGGAAGACACGGTGCGCCAGGCCGTGGGTCAGGGCGCGCCCATGGTGATCGTCGGCGGGGGCGATGGATCCATGTCGGGCACGGTCGATATGTTCGTGGGGTCGGACTGTATTTTTGCGGTCCTGCCTCTCGGGACGGCGAACAGCTTCGCGCGAACGCTCGGCCTGCCCCTCGACCTCGATGGCGCGGTCGAGGCAATCGCGCATGGCCGGACCCGGCGCGTCGACCTTGGCATGGTGGACGATGATTATTTCGTCAACGCCGCCTCGCTCGGCCTGTCGCCCATGATTGGACAGACGGTGCCGCACAAGCTCAAACGCTATCTCGGCCGCGTCGGATATCTAATTTGGGCGATCAAATGCTCGATCAGCTTCCGCGCGTTTCGCCTGACGATCGACGATGGCGAGCAGGAAAGGCGGATGTGGTCGACCGAGGTGCGCGTCTTGAACGGCCCCTTCCACGGCGGGGTGCAATTGTCCGACGACGCCAATGTCGATACCGGCGAAATCGTGATCCAGGCCGTGGTCGGCCGCAGCCATGCCAGGCTCGCTTGGGACTGGTACGGCAAATTCTTCCGCCTGCGCGATCGCGACGCACATACGGAGGAATTTCGCGGCAAGCGTTTCGTTCTCAAGACCGTGCCGCCGCAGCGCATATCGATCGACGGCGAAGTGCTAGCGCGCACCCCTGTCACGATTCGCGTTGCGGAAAGAGCCATTGATGTGGTGGTGCCGGCCTGACGCTTCGCGCTGCGCTGCTCGCCAGCCGCCGCCCCTGCCTCAATCGCCCTCGAAAGCCAGGATTGCGCGCGCCGCAATAGCGTCCGCCTTCAGCGCCGCCATGCCGCCGCGCGTGGGCAAGTCGATCGCGAACAGCGCCATCAGCACGGTTGCCCCCTGTTCGCGGAGCAATTGCGCGGCGGCCAGCGCCGTACCGCCGGTCGCGATGAGGTCATCGACCACCAGGACGCGCGCCCCTGCCTTCACTTGGCCCTCATGCATCTCCAGTCGATCGGTGCCATATTCCAGGGCGTAGTCGATGCCCACCGTCCTGCCCGGCAACTTGCCCGCCTTGCGCACCGGCACAAAGCCAACCCCAAGGCTGAGCGCGAGTGCCGCCCCCAGGATGAAACCGCGCGCTTCGATGCCGACGACGATGTCTACATCGAGCGGCCGCCCGACTGCGGCCATGCGCTCGAGCAGCTCGGCAAGGCCAGGACCATCCGCCAACAGCGTCGTGATATCCCGAAACTGGATGCCCGGCTTGGGGAAATCGGGGATCGTCCGCACCAGCGCGGCGAGGCTGTCGATACTCATCTATGGATCCACCCTGTGCCAAAGCAAAAGGGGGCCCGATCCGTCGGATCGCGCCCCCTTCCCAGTTTCGTAAGCCAGTCGTTGCCGACGTCAGGCCTTCTTCTTTTCGGCCCAGATATTCTGATAGGACAGATAAGCCAGGACCGTCGCTATCAGCAGGAAGAAGATGGTCGCCCAACCCGCGCGATGGCGGTTTTCCAGCTTCGGTTCGGCCGTCCATGTGAGGAAGGCGGAAACGTCCTGCGCCATCTGGTCGACGGTCGACTTCGTGCCGTCACCATAGGTCACCTGTCCCTCGGCCGTCAGCGGCGGCGCCATGGCGAGGTTGAGGTTGGGGAAATAGGGGTTGTAATGCAGACCCTGCGGCGTCTTGGCGTCGGGGAAATGCTTGAGCAGGTCCGCCGGCTGCTTCTGATAACCCGTCAGCAGCGAATAGACATAGGCCGATCCATGATGACGCGCCTTGGTCATCAGCGAAAGATCGGGCGGAATGGCATTGTTGTTCGCCGCCGCCGCCGCGACATTGTTCGCGAAGGGCTTGGGGAAATAATCCGAAGGCACGGGGTCGCGACCCGCCATCTCACCCGTTTTGGGGTCGACGTCAGGGGCCTTGATCGCCCACTGCTTGGCGATCGCCTTCACCTCGGCCTCATTATAGCCGATGGCCTGAAGATCGCGGAAAGCGACGAACTTGAGGCTGTGGCAGGCTGAACAGACTTCCTTGAAGACCTGGAAGCCCCGCTGAAGCTGTGCCCGGTCATAGGAGCCCACCGGCCCATCGAACGAGAAGTTCACATGGCGCGGGGCCTTGTGAAATTCATGCTCGGCTGTGGGCTGGGGCGGCTCGGAAACATAAGCCACCGCGCCCATCAAGAAGGAGACAACCAGCCACCCGGCAAAGAAGAGGCCGACGAGAAATGCGCCGATGCGAACCATGTTACTCTTGTCCCCCTTTAGCCGGCGTTCGACGGCTGCGGATCGCTACCCATACCGGGCAGAGCATTTTGCTCACCCTCGATATAGGAGCGGTTGAGCACGGCTTCCGTGATCGAACCCGGCAGCGGCAACGGCTTTTCGAAGCGCGCGATCAGCGGCAGGATGATCAGGAAGTGCGCGAAATAATAAGCCGACGCGACCTGCGAAATCATCACATAGGGCTCTTCCGCCGGCGCGCCGCCGCAATAGCCCAGGATGAGGACGTCGATCACCAGGATCCAAAAGAACTTCTTAAAGGTCGGGCGATAATTGCCCGAACGCACCGGCGAATTGTCGAGCCAGGGCAGGAAGAAGAGCAGCAGGATCGAAGCGAACATCGCCAGCACGCCCAGCAGCTTGGCCGGTACGAAGAAGAAGTCCACAGTGAAGGCGCGCAGGATCGCGTAGAACGGCCAGAAATACCATTCAGGCACGATGTGCGCAGGCGTCGAAAGCGGATTGGCTTCGATATAATTGTCCGCATGACCCAAATAATTGGGCGCGAAGAACAGAAGTATGGCGAACAGGATCAGGAAGACGCCTGCGCCGAAACCGTCCTTGGCCGTATAATAAGGGTGGAAAGGCACCGTGTCCTGCGGACCCTTCACATCGACGCCGGTCGGGTTGTTCGAACCCGGGATATGCAGCGACCAGATGTGGAGGATGATGACGCCCGCGATGACGAACGGCAGCAGGAAGTGCAGCGAGAAGAAGCGATTGAGCGAGGCGTTACCCGGCGCGAAACCGCCGAGCAGCCAGGTCTGGATCGGCTCGCCCACAACGGGGATGGCGCCGAACAGGCCGGTGATCACCTTCGCGCCCCAATAGGACATCTGCCCCCAGGGAAGCACATAACCCATGAAGGCGGTCGCCATCATCAGGAGGAAGATGACGAGGCCAAGCAGCCAGACCATTTCGCGCGGCGCCTTGTACGATCCGTAGAAGAGGCCGCGGAAGATGTGGAGATAGACGACGATGAAGAAGAAGCTCGCACCGTTGGCATGGGCATAGCGCATCAGCCAGCCGGCGTTGACGTCGCGCATAGTCTGCTCGACCGAGCCGAACGCGACCAGCGTGTTGGCGCCATAATGCATCGCCATAATGACGCCGGTAACGATCTGGATGACGAGGGCGAGGCCCGCGAGCACGCCGAAGTTCCAAAAATAATTGAGATTGCGCGGCACAGGATAGCCGGCGCCGATCGCATTATAGACGAGGCGCGGAAGCGGCAGCCTCTCATCGACCCACTGCATCACCGGATGCTTGGGTGCGTAATGCTCAGCCCAGGGAAAGCTCATGGTTTCTTACCTCAGCCTACGAGAATAGCGGTGTCGGAAGTGAACTTATATTCAGGCACTTCCAGGTTCTTGGGGGCAGGCCCCTTACGGATGCGGGCGGCCGTGTCATAGTGCGAGCCGTGACAGGGGCAGAAATAGCCGCCAAACTCACCTTTATTCTCGCCCTCGCCGGCGCCGAGCGGCACGCAGCCCAGATGGGTGCAAACGCCCATGGTCACGAGCCACTGGGTCTTGCCGTCGACCGTGCGCTCTTCGAGCGTCTGGGGATCGCGCAGGCTGCCGACATCGGTCTTGTCGGCTTCGGCGATTTCCTTTGGCGTCAGGTGGCGCACGAACAGAGGCTGCGCACGAAACGTCGTCTTGATCGCCTGACCGGGCTGGATCGCCGAAAGGTCGACTTCGGTCGACGCAAGCGCCAGAACATCCGCGCTGGGGTTCATCTGGTCGATGAGCGGCAGCACCACGGCGACCGCGCCCACGCCAGCGAAACTCACCGCCGCGATGTTGATGAAGTCGCGACGACGAACGCCATCCGCGCCGGATGGACCTTCGCTGTCCGTATGTTCCACGCTCGCCATGCACTATTACCCTTGCAAGAACGTCCCTTGACCGCGCCGCATTGCCGTGACCGACTATGATTATCAAGGGGCTTACAGGCGCGCCGACACGCAAACACCCCCGCGTCCCCCGGCGTGGTTCGCGGGCCTGATAGCCCCAGCACGCGCTCTTTGCCAACAGCATTTTGGCCATGGCTATGACAATTTGCCGCAGTGCATTATGCGCAGGCCATGCGTATCGCCCTTTATCAGCCCGAGATTGCGGGCAATGTCGGCGCCATCCTGCGTCTCGCCGCCTGCTTTGCCGTGCCCGTGGACATCATCATGCCGACCGGATTCGCCTTTTCCGACGCCCGCCTCAAACGCGCCGCCATGGACTATGGCGCGGCGGCCGAGGTCACGCGGCATGCGAATTTCGCGGCATTCGACGCGGAACGGCGCGCAGCGGGTCGGCGGCTGGTGCTGATGAGCAGCCATGGGGCGGAGCGCCTGCCCGAAGCGCGCTTCACTGCCGACGACGTGCTGCTGATGGGCTCCGAAGGCGCAGGCGTGCCGGCGGATATTCACGCGCTTGCCGACATGCGGCTGCGCATTCCCATGGCGCCGGGCTTCCGTTCGCTCAACATTGCCGTATCGACAGGGATCGCCGTTGCCGAAGCCCTGCGCCAGACCGGAGGTTTTCCGCAATGAGCCTATCCACGCCTGTTCCGCTCGCCCTCGACCCGCGTCAGCAAGCCGCGCGCACCTGGTTCGAATCGCTGCGGACACGTATCTGCGCCGCGTTCGAGGCGATCGAGCGCGAAGCGGGCAGCGACGCGCGATTCGAATATACGCCCTGGGACCGCGAAGCCCCTGGCCTCGCCCAGGGCGAAGGCGGTGGCGGCGTGCGCGGCGTCATGAAGGGCAAGGTCTTCGAAAAGGTCGGCGTAAACGTCTCGACCGTGGGCGGCGCCTTTTCGCCCGAGTTCGCACGCACGATCCATGGCGCACAGGACGATCCGCGCTTTTTCGCGACGGGCATCAGCTTGGTCGCACATATGGCCAATCCGCATGTGCCCGCCGTGCATATGAATACGCGCTATCTCGTCACCGGGAAAAGCTGGTTCGGCGGCGGCGCCGACCTCAACCCGCCGATCCCGCGCGACGAGGATACCGCCTTCTTCCATGAGACGTTCAAGGCGGCGTGCGACGCGCATGATCCTGAGCATTATCCCCGCTTCAAGGCGTGGGCCGACGACTATTTCTATATCCCCCATCGCGGCGTCCATCGTGGCGTCGGCGGCATCTTCTATGATCATCTCGACTGCATGGACGATACGGCGTTCGACGCGAACTTCGCCTTCACGCGCGCGGTAGGGGACGCTTTTCTGGCGGCTTTCCCGCCGATCGTGCGGCGGAGGATGAACGAGCGCTGGAGCGAGGAGGATTACACGCGCATGCTGGAGTGGCGCGGCCGCTATGCCGAATTCAATCTCGTGCACGACAGGGGCACCTTGTTCGGCCTCAAGACCGGCGGCAATATAGACGCGATCCTGATGAGCCTGCCGCCGATGGCGCGCTGGAGCTAGAGCGATGGGTTTGATGCCGGTCGCGCCGGGACAAGTCGCGGCGGTGGTGACGCATCTCGAAATGCGTAGCCGCCCCCGCCCCGCGCCGCTGCCGTCGGCCCCGCTCCGACTGGTCCAGTGGAAAGCGCCAAGCCCGGACGCCTATCGCGCGCTGTTCCGACGGGTAGGGGAGCCGTGGCTATGGTTTTCCCGCTTGGTCATGGCGGATGACGAACTGCTGACTATCATTCATGACCCGGCGGTGATGATTTTCGCCGCCGTCGATCCGCGCGGCACCGAGGTCGGTCTGCTCGAATTGGATTTTCGCATCAACTCTAACTGCGAACTCGCCTTTTTTGGACTGGCGCCGGGGCTTACCGGCAAGGGGCTGGGATCATGGCTGATGGCGCAGGCCAAATCGCTCGCCTGGCGGCCGGGGGTGGAGCGCGTCTGGGTCCACACCTGCACGCTCGACAGTCCGGCGGCGCTCCCCTTCTATATCAAGTCACGCTTCGCGCCGTTCGCGCGCGAAATCGAAACCTTCGCCGATCCGCGACTCGCCGGCGTCCTGCCGCGCGAGGCCGCGCCACATGTGCCCCTGCTTACATAGCGCTCAGCGGAATACGCCGGCGACGTCCTGGGGCTGCGTCTGGCGATAAAGACGGGCGAGCACCGCCAGCATATAGACCTGCACCACGGTCGAGACCGCCGCCGCGCCGATCCCGCCGATCAGGCGCGCCATTGACGGCCCGCCCAGCAGCCCGCCGATGATGCCCAGCACTGCCTGGGCCGCGCCTGCGGCGATGCCCGAAACGAGCACGAGCAAAGCCATGAACCCGGCGAGTCGCCAGAAATGGCCCTTCGTCAGCGCCCAACTACGGCGCAGCGACACCAGCACGCCATCCTGCCCGTCGATCACCACCGGGTTGAGCAGTAGCAACCGGACGCCGCCGAAGATCGCGAGGCCGCCCGTTACCAGGATGATAAGCCCGGTCGCAGCGGGCACCGGCGCGACCAGGACGCTCAGCATCGCGACGAGGATCATGGCCAGCGCCAGGACGCCGCCGGCCAGCATCGTCGTGCCGATCAGCACCGGCAGCCGCGAAAGGCTGAGGCGCAGTGCCTCGGCGACGCTGATTCCCGGCCGCAACGCCAAGGCGAACAGGGTCAGAGAACCGAACCAGACGAGAAGAACGGAGATGAGGACGGTCAGCGCATAAGTGCCCGACACCGGCGGCGGCCCACTCTTTACCGGCTCGACCGCCCATGCGGACAGTTCAGGCGGCGTCATCTCGCCGAGCAGGACGCTCGGCAGCGCGACGAACAGCATCGCGACGGGGAACAGCAGCGTCGCCTCGCGGCGCACGAACGCCACCGCTTCCTCCCAGGCCTTGCCGATCGCCATGGTCGCCATCTCGTCGTTCCGCCCTTTGCCATGCTATTGCCGCGCGGGAGACTTGATCCCTCCCCCTGCTCAAGTCAAGGAAACGCCATGGCCTCCTTTCCTGCATCCCCGATCGAATGGCGCGTCGACGATCGCCCCGTCCTTTACCCCAACGCGCTGGCCGATATGGAGGCGCGATGCGCCGCGATCGTCGCCGGCGACGGCGCCGAGCGGGTGTGGCTGCTGGAGCATCCCCCCCTCTATACGGCCGGCACCAGCGCCGACCCCGCCGAGCTGCTCGACCCGCGCTTCCCCGTTTATGACGCGGGACGAGGCGGCCGTTACACCTATCATGGACCCGGTCAGCGCATCGGGTATCTGAACATCGATCTGCGCGACCGGGGCCGGGACGTGCGCAATTTCGTCCATAATCTCGAAGGCTGGATGATCGACGCGCTCAAAGAACTTGGCATCGCCGCGCGGCGGGCGGAGGGGCGGATCGGCATCTGGACCGATGATCGCGACGGCCGAGAGGCCAAGATCGGCGCGATCGGCGTGCGGGTGCGGCGCTGGGTGACGCTTCATGGCTTTGCCATCAACGTCGATCCCGACCTTTCGCATTTCGGCGGCATCGTCCCCTGCGGCATCGCGGACTATCCCGTAACCAGCGTCGCCGCATTGGGAAAAACCGCCAGGATGGCCGATCTCGATGCCGCGCTCGCGGCGCATTTCCCTTCCTTTATCAATCGCTTGGGACGCTGCACCTAAGGGTTGAGCAAAGCATCGCGGGCCGCTAATGTCGCGCCTTCCTCGAAGGCAGGGCATCCTGCACCCAATCTCTAAGGAAGATGCGGATGACGCTCTGCTCCAGATTGAGCCTGTCTTTTCTCGTCGCCTGCGCGGCGCTGCCGCTCGCGGCCTGCGGCAGCGAGAAGAGCGGCAACAGCGTACAGATGCGCGATATGGAAGTGGTGGACGGCACTGCCACGGACGCCATGACCGACCTTGACGGCGTCCAGAGCGAGGGTACGGCGGTCGCCGTGCCTTCCGGCAATGCTTCGAACAACTCCGCCTCCACCGGAAATGCTGTCGCTGCGCCTGACGATGGCGACGCGGAAGTCGTTTCCGATCAGTAACCGTTATTTCCGTCAGCTCCGATAAAGCCGCTCCATCGCATTCACGCCATGTCCATGGGACGGGCAAGAGGAAAGTTCATCATGATCGTGCGTTCATCCTATCGCCGGGCGCTTGGCATCGCTGTCGCCGCGCTCGCGCCTCTTGCCGGCGTCAGCCCGGCCTCGGCCCAGTTTTTCTGGTCGCCGCCCGATTTTTCCGCGCCCGTCCTGACCGACGTGACCGCGCCAGCGGCGCTAGGCCTGCCCGGCGCGACGCCCGAGGAAGTGCGCGCGGGCCTCGTCTGGAACCTGCGCGCGGCGCTTAACGTCGCGGCGCTGCAATGCCAGTTCGAACCCACCTTGCTCGCGATCAGCAACTACAACGCCACCATCGCACATCATGACGCGGAAATGGATCAGGCGCAGGCCGGCGTTCTGGGCTATTTCCAGCGCACCGTCGGCAAGGGCAAGCCCGGCCAGGCCGCCTCCGACCAATATGGCACGCGCATCTATTCGGGCTATTCGACGGTGCAGGCGCAGCGCGGCTTCTGTCAGGCGGCGGCCGATGTCGGGCGTGAGGCGATCTTTGCCGATCGCGGCACCTTGCACGAAGTAGCGCGCAAGGGATTGGCGGAAATCAAGAAGTCGCTCGTACAGACGGGCGAGCAATATTATGGCAATCCGGCCCGCAGCTACAGCGTCGCGCTGCCTTCGTTCGACAAGAAATGCTGGAAGAAGGACAAGCTTTCACCGGCCTGCCAGGTCGCGTGGGAGGCCAAGGCCACCGCCAAGCCCTGAACCAAGGGCTTTAGCGCAGGCCCAGATATTTATGCGCCTGCAGGCTGAGCCGCCAGCGGGGGCGTGCCATGGCGAGGTCGACCGCCGCTTGCATGTGGCGCGCGGCATTTGGGTCATCGAGGGGCTGGATCAGCCGATGGTCGAAGTCCCAGCCCTCCATCGCGTCGAGATCGGCGGCGTCGTGACCCATGCCAGGCTGGGGCCAGACCAGCTTCAACTCGTCGCCGCGCCGCTGCACGACATCGCTCCCCGCCTTGGGGCTGATGCAGACCCAGTCGATGCCGGGATGCGCGGCAAGCGTGCCGTTGCTCTCGATCGCGATGGTGAAGCCACAGCCATGCAGCGCATCGACCAGCGCATCGTCGACCTGGAGCATCGGCTCGCCGCCGGTGAGAACGATGTAGCGGCGCTCGGTCCCTTCGCCCCAGAAGCGCGCAGCGGCTTCGGCCAGGCTCTGCGCATCGGCGAACTTACCCCCGCCATCGCCATCGGTGCCGACGAAATCGGTATCGCAGAAGCGGCAGATCGCGGTGGCCCGATCGACTTCGCGGCCGCTCCAGAGATTGCAACCGGCAAAGCGCAGGAACACGGCGCGGCGCCCCGCATGCACCCCCTCACCCTGCAGCGTCAGAAACATTTCCTTGACCGCATAGCTCATCGCGTCATGCCTCTGCGGGCTGCACCGCATAGACGGTGGGGTCGGGCAGGCCTGCTTCGGCAAAGCCTTTCGACCGCAGGCGGCAACTGTCGCACTGGCCGCAATGGCGCTCGTCGGGGGTGGGATCGTAGCATGACCAACTGATCCCGGCATCAAGCCCAAGGCGCGCGGCTTCGCGGGCGATGTCGGCTTTGCTCATATGCTGTAAGGGCGCGTTGATGCGGACGGCATGCCCTTCGACGCCGCGCTTGGTGGCAAGGCTGGCCATCGTCTCAAACGCGTCGATAAATTCGGGCCGGCAATCCGGATAGCCCGAATAGTCGAGCGCATTCACGCCGATGAAAATGTCGTCAGCGCCCGCAACCTCCGCCAGACCAAGCGTCAGCGACAGAAAGATCGTGTTGCGCGCCGGCACATAGGTGACGGGGATGTCGTCGCCGACCCCGTCCTTGGGTACTGCTATGTCTGCGGTCAGCGCCGACCCGCCGAACGCGGTCAGATCGAGCGGCAGAACGATATGCCGCTCGACATCAAGTGCGGCCGCGACGCGCCGCGCGGCGTCCAGTTCGACGCGGTGGCGCTGGCCATAATCGATCGAAAGCGCGTGCAGACGATAGCCCGCCTCGCGCGCCAGCGCGCCGGACACCATCGAGTCAAGCCCGCCGGACAGCAGCACGACGGCGATTTTTTGGCTGGAGGACATGGCGGCTCGCTACTGCGCCTTGTGGCCGGGCGCAACCCGCCGGCCGGAACAGGCGCCGACGCGGCGGCCCTCCATTTCCTGAACGAAAGGCGCGCCCGCCGATACGCCCTGCGCCCGCAACTGGATGAGGCGCGGCGTTTCAACGCGAATGTCGGTACGCCCGCCACCCGTTCCGGCGCAATCATAGGTCACGGTCGCAGCGTTCTCCGAGTCGCTGACGACGAAGCCGCGGCATGTCGTGCGCGGATGGCCGACCTGGAGCAGCTGACGCGGATCGCCGAGGCATAGGCGCGTCGGTGCGTCGCCCTTGGCCCGCGCACGCAATTCCCATTCACCCTGTTGCAGTCCGCGAAGCGCTGTCAAAGCCGGTTGGGCCGATGGCGGCCCGGCGGCGACGAGACCGGCAGCCGCCAGACTGAAAAGGGTCGCCCGCAATATCCGCCTGCCCATGACTTGAGATCTTTCATAAAAAATTCTGCAGCGCCGTTCAGTCTGGCGCTGTTTGTGCACATTCTGCCACGAAAATGCGGCAAGAATTAAGCAGGCCATTTCGCCGTGTCGGTGAAGCTGTCGAGGGCGAGCGGAAACAGGCGCGAACAAAAGGCACAATCGACGGTTATCACGCCGCTCTCGTCCGCCATCTCTCCCCGCTCCGAAGCGGGAAAACGCCCGATGACGTCTCTAATATGGGTGAGATCGCATCGGCACCCCTTGGTCATATTCACCGGCGCCGTCACCCGGATTTCGCTTTCTTCGTGGAACAGGCGCCAGGCGATGTCGCTCAAGGGGAGCGCGGGATCGGTTAGTTCCTCGTCGCGCAGCGTGCGCGCCAGCGCCTGAACATGCTCCCATTCGGGATGATCGTGGCGGACGTGCAGCCTTTCGCGTCCTACCTCGCCCTCGGGCAGATGTTGCAGCAGCAAGCCAGCGGCAAAGCAGCCTTCGCCCGCATCATGACGGGTCGCGATCTGGATGATGCTGGGAATTTGTTCGGACTGGAAGAAATAATGTTCGGCCGCCTGTCCGAGCGAATCGCCATCGAGCGGCACGATGCCCTGATAGCGTTCCCCCGTTACAGCCTGGTCGAAGGTGATGGCGAGATAGCCCTTGCCGAACAGCCCGAACAGTGTCGGATCGGAGCCCAGTTCGACCAGTCGGTCGGCGTCGAACTTGGCATAGCCGCGCACTTCGCCGCCGCGATAATCCGCGACCAGCAAGCTGACCACGCCCTTTTCGTTTTGCGCCTGCAGCGTCAGTTGCCCGCCCGCATCCTTGAGCGTGCTGCCGAGCAATGCGGCCAGCACGAGCGCGGAGGCGAGCAGCTTCTCGATCGGCGGCGGATAGGCGTGCGCCGCCAGCACATCGTCCAGCACCGGCCCCAGCCGCACGATCCGTCCGCGCGCGTTACGCGAGGGGATGGTGAAGCCAAGGGCTTGGTCGATGTCGAGGGCAAGTGTCACGGATGCTGCTTTCTACCCCTTCCGGGGCGGAAGGAAATGCGGATATAGGGCCGCGCTAAAGCTTTCCAAGCGCCCAGAGCAGAACCGACTTCTGCGCGTGAAGGCGATTTTCCGCCTCGTCCCAGATCAGAGACTGCGGTCCGTCGATCACCTCGGCCACTACTTCCTCGCCCCGGTGAGCGGGCAGGCAGTGGAGGAATTTCGCGTCCGGCTTGGCCTTGGCCATGAGGTCAACTGTCAGTTGATAAGGCATCATCGCGGCGAGCTTTTCTTCCGCATGTGCCTGCCCCATCGAAATCCAGGTGTCGGTGGCAACGACGTCCGCGCCAGCGACCGCCTCTATCGCGTCACGCGTCAGCGTGATCATTGCGCCCGCTGCACGCGCCGCATCGATGAAGGACGGATCGGGATCATAGCCCGGCGCGATGCCCATGCGCAGATCGAACTTCATCAGGCCCGCCGCCTCGACGATCGAGTGGAGCACGTTGTTGCCGTCGCCGAGCCACGCCCACTGACTGCCGGGCAGCGCGAGACCATGCTCGACGACCGTTAGCAGGTCGGCAACGATCTGGCAGGGATGCGACAGGTCGGTGAGGCCGTTAATCACGGGCACGGTGGCGTGGCGCGCCATTTCCTCGATCTTTGCATGATCGTCGGTGCGGATCATGATCGCGTCGCACATGCGCGAGAGGACGCGCGCGGTGTCGGCGATGCTCTCGCCCCGGCCAAGCTGGCTGGTCGCGCCGTCAAGGATCAGTGACGTGCCGCCAAGCTGGCGGATCGCCATGTCGAAGCTGACGCGCGTGCGGGTCGAATTCTTTTCAAAGATCATCGCCAACACATGACCGGCGAGTGGCGCGTCCGCATCGGCGCGGCCCTTAGGCTGGCCTGCCCTTGCGGCTTTGCGGTCGATGGCATCGGCGATCATCGCGGCGATGGCATCACCGCCCGCGTTGGAGAGGTTCAGAAAATGTCTGGTCATGCGACGTCCTCCTCACATGATCCGCAAAGCCGGAACAGCCGCGCGGATCAGGGGATGTTCAGGTCAGATCAGCTGGACTGCGCACCTGCAAAGCTGCGCGCGCCGGCAGAAATCTTCTCGATGCACTCGGCGATATGGCTTTCCTCGATGACGAGCGGCGGCAGGATGCGCACGACATTTTGGCCGGCCGACACCGTCAGCAGACCATGATTGTCACGCAGATGCCCGACGAAAGCGCGCGCGTCATGCGCATCCTTCATCTTGACGCCCAGCATCAGGCCCATGCCCCGCACATCCTCGAACATGCCGTCATGATTGGGGATGAGTTGCTCCAGCGCCGAGCGCAGCCGCGCGCTCATCGCCTTCACATGATCCATGAAGCCGTCGCTCTCGATCTCGTCCAGCACCGCAAGGCCCGCCGCCATGGCGAGCGGATTGCCGCCATAGGTCGACCCATGGGTGCCAGCGACCATGCCCTTCGCCGCCTCTTCCGTGGCGAGGCAGGCGCCGAGCGGAAAGCCCGCGCCGATGCCCTTGGCGACGGCCATGACGTCGGGCGTCACGCCATATTGCTCATGCGCGAAGAAGGT
>JBEVMZ010000182.1:0-24365 GCA_040508335.1 Sphingobium sp. | reverse complement strand
GGAGCGGCCCGTATCGCTTATGTCGGGCGAGGGCGTCGCCAAGGCGCTGGAATCACGCGGCCATCACGTCACCCGGATCGACATGGACCGCGACGTCGCCGCCCGTCTGGCCGAGGTGAAGGCCGATGTCGTGTTCAACGCGCTGCATGGCGTGCCGGGTGAGGACGGCACGGTGCAGGGCATGATGGACTTGATGGGCCTGACCTACACCCATTCAGGCCTTGCGACGTCGGTCATCGCAATCGACAAGCAATTGACCAAGCAGGCGCTGGTACCCCATGGCGTGCCGATGCCCGGCGGGATGATCGTCAAGAGCAAGAGCCTTTATGACGGCGACCCGCTGCCGCGTCCCTATGTGCTGAAACCCGTCAACGAAGGGTCGTCGGTCGGCGTTGCGATCGTAACGGTGGAGGGCAATTATGGCCTGCCGATCGGACCCGATGTCGAGGGGCCGTGGCGACATTTCGAGGAACTGCTCGCCGAACCCTATATTCGCGGCCGGGAATTGACGACGGCGGTGCTGGGCGACGAAGCCTTACTGGTAACGGAATTGCGGCCCAAAAGCGGTTTCTATGATTTCGACGCCAAATATACCGACGGGATGACCGAACATGTCTGCCCCGCCGACATTCCCGACGACATCACCCAGGCGTGCAAGAGCATCGCGCTCCAGGCGCATCGACTGCTCGGCTGCCGGGGTGCGTCGCGTTCCGACTTTCGCTGGGACGACGATATGGGCGTCGAGGGGCTGTTCCTGCTGGAGGTGAATACCCAGCCGGGCATGACGCCGCTCAGCCTCGTGCCCGAACAGGCGGCGAAACTGGGCATAGATTATGCCGAACTGGTCGAGCGTATCGTCGATGACGCGCTGAAGGGGGTGAGCCATGGCTGAGGCACGGATCAGAAGAGGGGGCACAGCGCGCCTGTCGAACGGCGGCGCGCGCGTCAGGGTGAAGGGCAAAGGCCGCACGCTCAAGCGCCAGTCCTGGTTCGACCGGTTGCTTGAAATGCTGCCGGTCAGCGAAAAGACGCTGCAAAAGCTCGCCAGTTGGACGATCGTCGTCATTTTCTTAGGCCTTATGATCGGCGTCGCGGCGGCGCTGGGCGTACCGGCCATGCTTCGGGCGCAGGCATCGCAAATGGCCGCCAATATGGGGTTCGAGGTCGCGAAGGTCGAAGTGCGCGGCGTCGAGCGCATGGACGAGTTGCCGGTTTACAATATCGCGTTGGGCCAGGTCGATCGCTCGATGCTGGCGCTCGACCTGCCCAAGGTGCGGGCCGAAATGCTGCATCTTGGCTGGGTCAAGGATGCGCGCATTTCCCGTCGCCTGCCAGACACGCTGGTCGTCGATATCGTCGAGCGTGAACCGATCGCGGTCTGGCAGCATAATGGCCAGCTCCACCTGATCGACGTCAGCGGCGCGGTGCTGCAAGCTGTGTCGGCGAACGCCATGCCCGATCTGCCGCTTGTGGTCGGCCCGCAAGCCAATCTCCAGACCGCCGCGCTCGGCAAGCTGCTGGAGAATGCGCCGGCGCTGAAGCCGATGCTGGCGGGGGCGACCTGGGTCGGCAACCGCCGCTGGGATCTGCGTTTCCAGTCGGGCGAGACCCTCTCTCTGCCGGAGGGTGACAAGCAATCGGCCGGCGCTCTGGTCAACTTTGCGCGCATGGACGGCGTCAACCGGCTGTTGGGTCGGGGCATCGTGCGGTTCGACATGCGTGATCCCGACCGCTTCGTCCTTCGCCTGCCGCGCGGACAAGCCAAAGAGGCGCCCGGGGAAAAAGCGGAGGCCACACCCACGTCCGCGCCCACGCCGAGCGAGGAGGGCTGACTCATGGCCGCACCCAAAGTCGAAAAGCTCATCACCGCGATCGACATCGGGTCGTGGAAAGTGTCCGCCCTTATCGCCGGGCGCACCGACACGGGGGAGATGGCGATCCTGGGCACCGGCCAGCGTGAGAGCCGTGGGGTCAAGCGCGGCTTCATCGCCGACATGGAGCGTACCGAACTGGCCGTGCGCGAGACGATCGAGCAGGCGGAACGTGTTGCGGGCACTAATATCGAAGATGTCTGGATCAGCTTCTCGGGCGGCAGCCTGGTCAGCGACGTCGTCACGGTCGAACGCGAAATGGGCGGGCACCGGATCGAGCAGGCGGATATCGACGATCTGCTCGCCACAGGCCAGCAGGGCATCGACCCCGATGGCCGCGTCATCCTGCACGCGCAGCCTACCTGCTTCACGATCAACGGCCGCGTTCCAGTAAAAAAGCCGCTCGGCATGCATGCCGACCTTTTGGGCGTCGATATTCATGTCGTGCTGGCCGATGGGGCGCCGCTCGCCAATCTCGACCTGTGTGTGCGCAGCGCCTATCTGAACGTCAACGGCATCGTCGCGTCGCCGATCGCCACAGGCCTTGCCTGCCTGTCCGAAGAGGAGCGCGATCTGGGCGTCGCGCTCGTTGAAATGGGCGCGGGCGTCACCAATGTCTCGCTTTATGCGGGCGGGATGCTGGTAGGCCTTCATTCTATTCCCATCGGCGCGGCGGACATTACCGACGATATCGCTTCCGCCTTCGGCATTCGCCGTAGCCAGGCGGAGCGGATCAAATGTTTCTACGGCTCGGCGATGCAGTCGCGTCGGGATTTCCGCGAGATGATCGAGATCGCCTCGCCGCATGGCGACGTCGCGGTGCCGGGACAAAATGCAGGACCCAATGCAGAGGGTGGCAAAATCACGCGCGCAGCGCTGGTCGGCGTGATTTGCGAACGGTTGAACCAGTTGATGACCGAAGTGAACGGCGCGCTCGCGGGCATGGGTTTCAATACGCCGACCGGGCGTCAGGTCGTGCTGACCGGGGGCGGTGCGGAATTGAAGGGCATTGCCGATTACGCACAGGGCGCGCTGGGCCGGGCGGTGCGGATCGGCCGTCCGCGCGGCCTTGCCGCCATGCCGGAAGCGCATAGCGGCCCCGCCTTCGCCACGCTGGCGGGGCTGGCCTTCTACGGCGCCTCGACGCCGGTCGATCTGCGCGCCTTGCCGGTGCCCAGCCAAGCGGTTCATCGTCTTTCCAGCCCAATGTGGTGGCAAAGGATGGTCCGGGCGATGCGAACCAACTATTGAAACGAGCCGAGCCAGCATCGAAAATAGGTGGTGTATTAGCCTTTTTTCTGGTGCATTAACTTTGAGTGACAGTTCCGCAACCGGGATCACGGGACTTCAGGGAGCAGACTATATGAGCATCGAGATCAGCCCGCCGCATGTGGACGAACTGAAACCACGTATTGCGGTGATCGGCGTAGGCGGTGCTGGTGGCAACGCCATTGCAAACATGATCGCGGCCCGTGTCGAGGGCGTCGATTTCGTTGTCGCCAACACCGACGCGCAGGCGCTCAACGCATCGCCGGCCGAGCAGCGAATCCAGCTCGGGCCCCGGATCACCGAGGGTCTCGGCGCCGGCTCGCGTCCGGAAATCGGCAAGGCGGCGGCGGAAGAAACCATCGCTATGGTGGAGGCTGCGCTCGAAGGCGCGCATATGTGCTTCATCGCGGCCGGCATGGGCGGCGGCACCGGCACCGGCGCGGCGCCCGTCATCGCAAAGGCGGCGCGCGACAAGGGCATTCTGACCGTCGGCGTCGTCACCAAGCCCTTCACCTTCGAAGGCAATCGCCGGATGCGCTCGGCCGAATCGGGCATCGACGAATTGCAGAAGCATGTCGACACGCTGATCGTCATTCCGAACCAGAATCTGTTCCTGATCGCCAACCCGAACACGACCTTCAAGGAAGCGTTCGAGATGGCCGACGAAGTGCTGCAACAGGGCGTGCGCGGCATCACCGACCTCATGGTCATGCCCGGCCTCATCAACCTCGACTTTGCCGACGTTCGCTCGGTCATGGGCGAAATGGGCAAGGCGATGATGGGCACGGGCGAAGCGGATGGCGACGGTCGCGCGCTTCAGGCGGCGGAAAAGGCGATCGCCAATCCGCTGCTCGACGGCGTGTCCATGCGCGGTGCGAAGGGCGTCATCGTCTCGATCGTCGGCGGCGAGGATATGCGCCTGATGGAAGTGGACGAGGCTGCGAACCATATTCGCGAGCTGGTCGATCCTGACGCGAACATCATTTGGGGCAGCGCCTTCAACGACCAGCTTTCGGGCAAGATCCGCGTGTCGGTCGTTGCCACCGGCATCGATAGCGACGCCTCCACCAATGCGCAGCCGCTGAGCCAGCCGTTCAGCTTTGCCAACCGGCCCGCTGTAGCCGTGCCGCAGTCCGCGCAAAAGCCAGCGCCTGCCGCCGCGCCGCCGCCGCCGGCCCCTGCTGCGCAGCCCGAGGCAATCGAACTGGACGTGCCGCAGGCGCCGCAGCCCGCACCGGTCGCACGCGCGCCCGAACCAGCGCCCGCGCCTCAGGCGTCGCAAGCTGCACCCACGGCAGGCACACCGCGTCCGGCCGCCGTTTTCTCCGACGAAGGTGCGGGGCATGATGAGCTGCTGCTCGGCGCCGACAGCGCGGAAGAGCCCGCGCCCAATGCATCCGCACCGGCGCCGTCGCCCGCTCCCCGGGTCGCGACCGGCGGCACCCTGTTCGAACGGATGGCTGGTCTGACGCGCGGCACCGATAAGCAAGCCGGCGCGGCCGACGCGGGCGGCGTGGATATCCCGCGCTTCCTCAATCGCCAGAACAATCAGTGAAGAACATATCGTCCGGCCGTGCAGGCGGCCGGACGCGTGTTTGCGCGGCATAAAGTTCCCATTCAGGCCGCGCTGGTCTAAGGACGAGGTGTGAAACGCGCTTCTTTCTGGATTCTCGCAGTCCTTCTCGCTTCCGGCACGGCCCGGGCCCAGTCCGACCAGGCACAACTGACGCGGCCGCAGGGCGTCGCGCAGCTCAATGCCTATCTCGCCCGCCTCGGCACCAATCCGCGTGACGTCAGCGCGCTCATAGGGGCGGGCGAAGCCGCGCTTGCGCTCGACGACCCCAACGCCGCCGCCGGCTTTTTCGCGCGCGCCGATGCGATCGAGAGTGGCAATGGAAGGATCAAGGCCGGTTTGGCCAAGGTCATGCTCCAAATGCGCAACCCGGCCGAGGCGCTGCGCCTGTTCGATCAGGCGGGGCGGCTGGGCTATGCGGACACGAACATCCTTCCCGAACGGGGGCTGGCCCGCGACATGAGCGGGGATCAGGCGGGCGCGCAGCAGGATTATCGCGCCGCGCTTGCGCGGTCGCCGGGCGCACCTGACCTCGTCTACCGTTATGCCGCGTCATTGGGCATTTCCGGCCAGGTCGAGGCGGCTGAGCATGTCCTTCAGCCTTTGCTTTACAAGAGCGATCGCGCCGCATGGCGTTATCGCGCCTTCATCCTTGCGATGAACAACCGGCAGGCGGACGCGAAGAAGATTGCGATGCAGACGCTGCCTGAAAATATCGCGGTTGGCCTTATCCCTTATATGCAGAAAATGCCCTATTTGACCGCGGCGCAGAAAGCCGCAGCGGTGCATTTCGGGCATTTCCCGGCACAGGTGGGCACGCAGATCACCAAGATCACGCCGACGCCGCCCGCCTCTGGACCCGGCGTTGTCCCGGGTGCTGCGCCCACGCGGGACCTGGCGGCCGCTGCAACGCCCGCCGTTCCGGAGCCTGCGCCGCGCGCAACCCGATCGCGTTCGCGCGATAGCCGGCGGCGGGCAGGATCGACGATCACCCGCGCGCCAACCCAGGTGGCACAGGCTACGACTCAGCAGCCCGGCCCGACTGCCGCTCCGCCAGCCGCGCCCGCGCAAAGTCCGTCTGTCCCCACGTCTGCGGCCGCGCCCGCGCCGGCCCGGCCAGCGATGATCCAGCCCATTCCGCAAAGTGCGTCCCAGACGCCGACGCGCAGCACGGTGACCCCGGTGACCGGCACGAGCGCCGCCGCGCCGTCGCCGACCGTCAGCGCCTTTTCCGCTCCCTTCCCGGCCAGCACCGTGTTCCCGGTGCCGACTACGAGCCCGGGCCCTTCTGCTCCGGCGCGTCAGGGGCCGCCGACCGATGGCTTCGTCCAGGCCATTCCGCGCAGCACCGTTTCGCCCGCCGCGCCGGTTCCGACGCAGCCGGTGGCGGCAAACTCGCTCAATGCGATCAGCCTGGCGCAGGCGAGCGTGCCGCGTACTGCCATTCCAGCGAATCCTCCATCCGCGCAGACAGGGTCTGTTCCGCCATCGGCGCCGCCATCCTCCTCGGGCGCTCAGGCTGCATTGCCAATCCCGGCTGCGCCACCGGCTACCTTGCAGCCATTGCCACCATCGTCACAGGCGCCCGCACAAACGGTGGCAGCGCGCTCCGCTGAAACGGCATCGGCCCTGTCCTCGCCGCCGCCGGCCGCCCCGGCTGTAACGCCGACGCCCGTCGTTCCCCGCAGCCTCGCCGAAATAATCCGCGCGATCGATGTGCCCGATGCCGAGCGGCGCACCACCGTCGCCGCCGTCAATCTCGACGAGATCGCTGCGATGCAGGCCGCCCGCCGCGCTGAGCAGCAGGCGGCGGCCGAGAGAGCGAAAAAAGCGGCCGACGCCAAGGCAAAGGCGGCTGAAGCGAAAGCGAAGGCGGAAGCCGACGCCAAGGCGAAGAAGGAGGCCGAGGAGAAGGCGCGTCTCGCTGCCAATCCCGCACGCAGCTGGGTGCAGATCGGCGTGGGCGCCAATCGTTCGGCGCTGCCTTTCACGCTCAAGCAATTGCGCGGCAAATACGCCGAAATCGCTCCTCAGGATGCGTGGTCTGCGTCCTGGGGGCGGACGAACCGGTTGCTGATCGGCCCGTTCCCTTCCTTCACCCGCGCCAAGTCCATGGAGCAATCGCTCAAGGCCAAGGGCGCCGATGCGTTCGCATGGCGGAGCGAGGCCGGGGAGATGGTCGAGCGACTGGGCGGCAATTGAGCTGGCGCACTGCCGACCCTGGCCTTAATTTTCACATTTTCTGATCGGCAGATGGTGCCAGTTGCCATCCTAATCCCTAAGTCGGGGCGATGACCATGCTTGCGCCCTATGCCTGCCAACCCGATCAAAGCCGCGGCCGCCTTCATCCCGAGCCGGGAGGGGAGCGGCGGGGGCCGCGCGATATTTTTCAGCGCGATCGCGACCGCATCATCCATTCGATCGCCTTTCGCCGGTTGCGGCACAAGACGCAGGTGTTCGTGTCGCCAGACGGCGATCATTTCCGGGTGCGCCTGACCCATAGTCTGGAGGTCGCGCAGATCGGGCGTACCGTCGCGCGCACCCTAGGCCTGAACGAGGATCTGACGGAGGCGCTGTGCCTGGCGCATGATATCGGTCATCCGCCGTTCGGCCACGCCGGGGAGGACGCGCTGGAGGCTGCTCTGGAAGGGCAGGGGGGATTCGACCATAACGCGCATACGCTTCGTACGCTGATGCTGCTGGAAAGTCCCTATCCGCTCTTTCCGGGGCTTAATCTCAGTTGGGAAATGCTGGAGGGGCTGGCCAAGCATAATGGTCCGGTCATGCATCCGGGGTGGGCAATGCGGGAGGTCGATGCGCTTTTCCCGCTCCATCTCGGCAGCCACGCCTCGCTCGAAGCACAGCTTGCGGCGATTGCGGACGATATTGCCTATGATAACCACGATATCGACGACGGGCTGCGCGCCGGGCTGCTGACGCTGGAGCAACTGCTGAGCGTGCCGCTGGTCGAGCAAAGCTGGAATCGGGTACGGGCGCGCTATCCGGACCTTTCCGAAGAGCGATTGTTGCGCGAACTGGTACGCGAACAAATCGGGGTGATGGTCACCGATCTGATCGACACTGCGCGCGCCGCAATTTCGGAGGCCGGAGTCGCGACGGTGGAGGAAGTTCGGGCTTTAGGGCGACCGCTGATCGGCCTTTCGCCCGATCTGGCTGCACAGGAGCGGGAACTGAAGCGTTTCATGTACGCCAATCTCTACCATCATGAATCGCAGCTTGCCGCTGCCAGCCGCGCGCGGGTTATCGTCACCGACCTGTTTCACGCCTATCATGCCGATCCGTCGTTGATGCCGCCCGAATGGCGCGCCGCTTGTTTGAAGGCGGAACCCGCGCGCAGCCGCCATGTCGCCGACTTCATCGCCGGGATGACCGACCGCTATGCGGAAAAGCGCCATGCCGAGATTCACGGGGCTTTGCTCGAACCACTGACCGATTGACGCAGAGCGCGCGATAGGCGATGCGAAGCACGTCTCCGGCGCGAGCAGATTCGTCGCCGGGCACGATGCGGGAGAGGATGGGAAGCCTTTGAGGCCACCCCGTCGCCGAAGGAGCAACCGCCCCGGAATCTCTCAGGCAAAAGGACCGCATCGCGCGCAAGGCACTCTGGAAAGCGGACAAGGCGCATGCCTGTCCCACCGAAGGTGTAAGCCGGGCCTGAACGCTCGGTCAAAGCTCTCAGGTTCCCGTGACAGAGGGGGTGGTGAAGGAATGCGGCCTTTTGCGGGCCTGTTCGTTCGTCGCTTGCACTCGCACAGGGAAGGGCCGCCATGAGCAGCCAGGACGATATCGCCGGACTCGAAGAGGAGCTGCCGCTCGAGCATTTGCCGCTCGACGCCTGGCATCGCGCCAAGGGCGCACGGATGGTCGGGTTCGCCGGTTATCACATGCCCATCCAATATGAAGGCATCATGGCCGAGCATGGCTGGACGCGCGAGCATGCAGGGCTGTTCGACGTCAGCCACATGGGCCAGCTCGGCTTTTCCGGCGAAGGCGTCGATGCGGCGCTCGAACTGCTGCTCCCAGCCGATATCAAAGGCCTTGAGCCCTTTCGCCAGCGCTATTCGATGCTGCTCGACGAAGAAGGCGGGATAATCGACGACCTCATGATCTCACGGTCGGGCAACGGCGCGTTTGATGGTGCGGCGATCTATATGGTCGTCAACGGGGCAACCAAATATGACGATATCGGCTGGATGATCGAACATCTGCCCGACGAGGTCGTCATGAACCATATGGCAGAGCAGGCGCTGCTGGCACTGCAGGGGCCGGAAGCGGTGGAGGTGATGGCGCAACTGGTGCCGGGCGTCGCCGAACTGTTCTTCATGCAGGCGGGCCTTTTCGACTGGCAGGGCGTGCCGCTGTGGATCAGCCGTTCGGGTTATACCGGTGAGGACGGGTTCGAGATCAGCGTGCCGGCTGAAGCGGCCGAGGCGCTTGCCGACGCGCTCTGCGCTCTGCCGCAGGTCAAGCCCATCGGTCTAGGCGCGCGCGATTCGCTGCGACTGGAGGCCGGCCTGCCGCTCTACGGCCATGACCTGACGCCGCAGGTGAGCGCAATCGGCGCGGGTCTTGGCTTTGCTATCCCCAAGCGGCGGCGGACCGAGGGCGGCTTTATCGGCTATGCCCGCATCCTCAAGGAGCTGGCCGAAGGGTCGGGCACCAAGCGTGTCGGCCTACGTATCGACGGGCGGCTGCCCGCGCGCGAGGGCGCACCGATCTTTGCAGGGACGCGGCAGGTCGGCGAAGTCACGTCGGGCGGCTTTGCCCCGAGCGTTGGCGCGCCCGTCGCCATGGGCTGGGTCAGTCTGCCCGAAAGCGCGGAGGGCACCCCTCTGGAAATCGAGGTGCGCGGACGGCGCATCGCGGCGAGCGTCGCGCCCATGCCGTTCGTACAGCATCGTTATCGTCGTAAATAAGGGGATGAAATCATGAGCCGTTATTATACCGACCAGCATGAATGGATCGACGTCGCAGGCGACATCGCGACCGTTGGCATCACCGACTATGCGCAGGGACAATTGGGCGACATCGTCTTCGTTGAGCTGCCGCGCGAAGGCGCGACCTTCGACAAGGGCGACGATGCCGCCGTAGTCGAATCGGTCAAAGCCGCCTCGGACGTCTATTCCCCAATCAGCGGCGAAGTGGTCGAGACCAACGGCGCGCTCGAGGATGAGCCGGCGCTGGTCAATAGCGACCCGGAAGAAGATGGCTGGTTCTTCCGCCTGCGCGTTGCCGACGCAGGCGAGCTGGAAGAGCTGATGGACGAAGCCGCGTACAAGGGCTTCGTCGCCTCCCTCTAGAACAGATATGCCGGTCCCCCGCGCAGGCGGGGGCGGCGCCCGCGGGAAATTCACCTATGCGCTATCTCCCCCTTACCGACACGGACAGGCAGCAGATGCTGGCCGTTATCGGAGCGAACAGCATTGACGATCTGTTTGTGGACGTGCCCGAAGAGGCGCGGCTTACGGGCAAGATCGCCGACCTGCCCGATCATGCAAGCGAACTGGCGGTCGAACGCCATATGGCCGCGCTTGCCCGGCGCAACCTGTCGGCAGGGGAGGCGCCTTTCTTTCTGGGCGCCGGCGCCTATCGCCACCATGTGCCCGCCAGTGTGGATCATCTGATTCAGCGCGGCGAGTTCCTGACCGCCTATACGCCCTATCAGCCCGAGATCGCACAGGGCACGCTCCAGGTGCTGTTCGAATTCCAGACCCAGGTTGCGCGCCTGCTGGGCTGCGACGTCGCCAATGCGTCGATGTATGACGGCTCGACTGCCTGCTGGGAGGCGATCGGCATGGCCCGTCGGATCACTAGGCGCGGCAAGGCGCTGCTATCCTCGGGCCTCCATCCCCATTATGTCTCGGTCGCGCATACGATGGCAAAGTTCACTGGCGACACTTTGGTCCACGAGGCGCCCCGGCTGGAGGCGGCGACCGACATCGACGCGCTCATCGCCGGGATCGACGCGGAAACGAGCTGCGTCGTCGTGCAATATCCCGACATATTGGGGCGCATCGCCGACCTCACGCCGCTGGCCGATGCGGCGCATGCGGCCGGGGCGCTGCTGGTCGCGGTGGTGACGGAGCCGGTCGCGCTGGGCGCGATCCGCGCGCCGGGCGAGATGGGCGCCGACATCGTCGTCGGCGAAGGCCAGTCGCTCGGGGTAGGGCTCCAGTTCGGCGGGCCTTATCTCGGCCTTTTCGCCTGCAAGGCCAAATATGTCCGGCAGATGCCGGGGCGCCTGTGTGGCGAGACCGTCGACGCGGCCGGCAAGCGCGGCTTCGTGCTGACGCTCTCAACGCGCGAGCAGCATATCCGGCGCGAGAAGGCGACGTCGAATATCTGCACGAATTCAGGACTTTGCGCGTTGGCGTTCAGCATCCACATGACGCTGCTTGGTGAGCGCGGGCTGCGCGAACTGGCAACGCTCAATTACGCGCTGGCGGTGCAAGCGGCAGACCGCCTTGCCCGTGTGCCCGGCGTCACCCTGCTCAATGAAAGCTTTTTCAACGAGTTTACGCTCATTCTTCCCAAGGATGCGCGAGAGGTCGTCCGCATCTTGGCCGACAGGGGCATATTGGCGGGCGTGTCTCTGGGCCGCCTGTTCCCGCAGACGGAGGCGATCGGCCACGGCCTGGTCGTCGCCGTAACGGAGACGACCACCGCTGAAGATATCGAAGCTTTGGCCAAGGCGCTTGAGGAGGAACTGGCATGACCATGCTGAAGGAAGGTCGCCCGACCGCACCCAAGCCGGTTCCGGTTGCCGATCACGGACCCAAGACCGCGACCGGCAACCGCGCGCTCATGCTCGAAGAAGCGTTGATCTTCGAGATCGGCTCCACGGACACGACGGGCGTCGACTTCGACCCGGCACCGGCGACGCCTGGCCGCCTCGGCACGCTGGCGCGCGACAAGCCGATCGGCCTTCCCGGTCTTTCCGAGCAGGAAACCGTGCGGCACTATACCCGGCTATCGCGGCAGAATTACGCTATCGACCTCGGGCTGTTTCCGTTGGGTTCCTGCACGATGAAGCACAATCCGCGACTCAACGAAAAAGTCGCGCGGATGCCCGGCTTCGCCGACATCCATCCGCTCAGCCCGCAGTCGACGGTGCAGGGTGCGCTGGCGGTGATCCACGAGTTGGCGGAATGGCTGGTCAAACTAACGGGCATGCATTCGGTCGCGATGAGCCCCAAGGCGGGCGCCCACGGCGAATTATGCGGTCTGCTGGCGATCCGTGCGGCGTTAGAAAACCGGGGCGATGCGCGCAGTGTCGTGCTGGTCCCTGAAAGCGCGCATGGGACCAATCCGGCGACGGCGGCATTTTGCGGTTATAAGGTCGAGGATATCCCTGCGACGCCCGATGGCCGTGTCGACCTTGCCGCGCTCCAGACGCGGCTCGGTCCGGATGTGGCGGCGGTGATGATCACCAATCCCAACACCTGCGGCCTGTTCGAACGCGATATGAAAAATATCGCTGATGCCGTTCATGAAGCCGGTGCCTTCGTCTATTGCGACGGAGCGAACTTCAACGCGATCGTCGGTCGGGTGCGTCCCGGCGATCTTGGCGTCGATGCCATGCATATCAATCTGCACAAGACCTTTTCGACACCCCATGGCGGCGGCGGTCCCGGTTCCGGCCCTGTGGTGCTGAGCGAGGCGCTGACGCCCTTCGCGCCGCTGCCCTTCGTGGAAAAGGACGGCGATCGCTTCGTGCTGGTCGAAGAAGAAACGGCGCAGGAGCATCATGGCCAGACTTTTGGCCGGATGGTCGCCTTCCATGGCCAGATGGGCATGTTCACCCGCGCGCTTGCCTATATATTGAGCCACGGCGCGGATGGCTTGCGTCAGGTGAGCGGTGACGCCGTGCTCAACGCCAATTATCTGCTGCGCAGCCTGTCGGACGTGCTCGACGCGCCGTTTGGCGGCAGCGGCCCGTGCATGCATGAGGCGCTGTTTAGCGACAAGGGGCTGGCCGAGGGTTTCACGACGCTCGACATCGCCAAGGGCCTGATCGATGAGGGCTTCCACCCGATGACGATGTATTTCCCGCTGGTCGTCCATGGCGCGATGCTGGTGGAGCCGACCGAGACGGAGAGCAAGGCGGCGCTCGACCAGTTCGTCGCGGCGTTGCGCAGTGTGGCCGAGCGGGCGAAGGCGGCCGATCAGGCATTGAAGGGTGCCCCCTATCACGCGCCTCGCCGCCGGCTCGACGAAACGCTGGCCGCGCGCAAGCCGGTGCTGGTCTGGACCGAGCCGGCGGCGGCATAGGGCATATGGGCAAGCCGATGTCCGGTCGCCTCCAGCCTCTTGTCGCAGCGGAACTTGCCGCGTCGGCTGATCCACGCGCGGTTGCGATGGCGACCGCGCTGGCGGCGCGTTTTCCCGGTGCGGCGCGGGCGGTGCTCTTCTACGGCTCCTGCCTACGGGAGGCCAATCTCGACGGGCTGATGCTCGATTTCTACCTGATCGTGTCCGACTATCCGGCAGCCTATGGGAAAAGCTGGATGGCGGCGGCAAACCGGGCGATTCCGCCCAATGTATTCCCCTTCGCGCATGACGGGTTGGTCGCCAAATATGCCGTGCTGTCGGAAGTTGACCTGGCCCGGCTGTGCGGCATGGGCGCGGACAATGTGTCCGTGTGGGCGCGCTTTGCCCAGCCTTCGCGGCTGCTCTGGTTCGCTGACGCGGAAGCACGCGCGACGACGGTGACGGCAGTGGCAAATGCGGCGCCGACGCTGCTCGCGCATGCGCGTCCGATGACGCACGAACAAGGGCCGCTGGACCTGTGGCGTGCCGGCTTCGCCCTTACCTATGGTGCGGAATTGCGCGCGGAGCGGCAGGGGCGGTCGGTGTCAATCGTCGACGCCGATCCGGAGCGCTATACCCTGTTCGGGGAAGCGGCCTTGGCCGATGGTCTGCCGCCGTCTCCGGCGAATGCCCCGGCGCGATGGGCGAAGTTGCAGCGGCGCGGCAAATGGCTGTCGGTCGCACGGCTCGCCAAGGCAAGCTTCACCTATGCCGGCGGGATCGATTATCTGGCCTGGAAGATCAACCGCCACGCGGGGACGGCGATCGTTATTCGTTCCTGGCAACGGCGCTGGCCGCTGCTCGGCGCGCTTACGCTGCTGCCGCGGCTGTTGAAGAGTGGTTCGATCCGCTGAGCGCAACCGAAATGGCCGTTCCGAGCGCCATCAGCGTATAAGGTTTGCGCAGCACTTCGTGACCGCCAAAGGTGGCGGCATCCTCAATCTCTCCGGCATAACCCGTGACGTACAGGATCGGGATATGCGCATATATGGCGGGCAGGGCGGCGACCATTTCCGGTCCGGTCATGTCGGGCATCAGGACGTCGGTCAGGATGAGGCCTATGTCGCGCTGGCCGTCCAGCATCATCCTGGCGTCGGCTGCACGTGGGCAGGCGATCGGCAAATGGCCGAGTTCCGCGAGCGCCGACATCGTTTGATTGAGTACGCGCGGATCATCTTCCACCACCAATATGCGGGTCGGCGGATGCAGCACGGCATCGGCGTCGACGGCGGCGAGGGCGACCCCGCCCCCCGCGTCCGCCTGCGTACGGCGGGGCAGATAGAGGTGGACCTTCGTACCCTTTCCGACCTCGGACTCGATGCGTACCTCGCCCTGGCTCTGGCGGATGAAACCGAAAATCTGGCTGAGACCAAGTCCCGTGCCCTTGCCGACCGGCTTGGTCGTGAAGAAGGGCTCGAACACGCGCGCCGCCACGTCCGGCGTCATGCCGCAGCCATCGTCGGTGATGGTGACGACGATATGATCGCCGGCCATGCATTCGCCGACCTCGCCAGCGGCAAGGCGCTTTTGCACGGTCTCGATCGTCAACACGCCCCGGCCCGCCATGGCGTCGCGCGCGTTGACGCAGAGGTTGAGGATCGCATTCTCCATTTGGAGCTGATCGACGAAGATATGCCAGCCGCCCGCACCCGACGCCAGGCGAACGGTGATCTGGTCGCCGATCGTCCGGTCGATAAGGTCGGCCATTTCGACGAGAAGGCGATCGGGGTCGACCGCCTGTGGCAGCAGCGGCTCCGCGCGCGCGAAGGCAAGCAGACGCCGGGTTAGCGCGGCGGCGCGGTTTGCGCCCTCCATCGCGTTATCCAGATGCCGATCCGCTTCTTCCGGCCCGTCGCCGATCCTGCGCCGCGCGAGTTCCAAGCCGCCGATGACCACGGCCAGCATATTGTTGAAATCATGGGCGATGCCGCCAGTCAGCTGGCCGACCGCTTCCATCTTGTGCAGTTGGCGCAGATGTTCTTCGGCGGCCGTGCGCTCGGCGGTTTCCTGCTTCAGCCGTTCGTAGGCGTCGGTCAGCTCGGCCGTCCGAGCGGCGACTGCGGCTTCAAGCATATCGGCGCGCGCGGTTTCCGCTTCAGCGAGAAGACGCGCGCTGCGGCGGCCGGTATAGGCGATATTGGCGAGCCACAGCGCGAAAAGCACGCACACGACCATCACCAGGCCGAGGAGACGCGACGTTCGCCCGACCTGTTCGGTGCGATTGCCCGCCAGCGTGACCGCGATGCTCCGTTCGCGCAGTCTTTCCTTTTCCGCCGTAATGACCGCGTTGATGAGCGTGTCGATGCGTGCGAGTTCGGGCGCTTGGCCGGCGCGGTGGAACTGGCTGAGCGCACCCATCTTCTGACCGTCGGCGGTGCGCAGGCCGATTTCGCTCAGCGTGTTGGCGCGCGCGTCGAACAACTGCCGCAAGTCACGGATGTTCGCGCTCTGCCAGTCCGAATGGCGGCTGTTATAAGCGATGGCGCGCAGCTGCGCGGCGCTCATCCGCAATTTGTCCTGAAACAGCCGGCCGGTATCGGGGTCCATGCTGATGACATAGCGGGCAAGGGTCGCTTCGGTATGCGCCATGGTGGCGTCGAAGCTGCGTGCGAGGGCTATGACCTCATAGCTGCGGCGCTGTTCGGCCAGCGCCTGCTCATGATCGCGCGACGCATTGGTGGCGCTGTAGAGCAAACTTGCAAGCGCCCCTGCAAGCAGAAGGACGAGCAGAACGGGCACGGCCCGGCGCAGCAACGCCCGCCGGGCCTCACCCGGATCGCCGATATTGTCCATGCCCGCCATCGCTTGATCCTAAAGATGCGATAGCTGTAGGGTATAGCCGCAGATCGATGTTCCATCCAGCCCGCGATTGCCCCGCATGGTCGAACGAGCGGGCGGGCAGGGTGGCGCGTCAGCCGATCGCGCCCGTGGCCTTGCCCGCCTTCTCGAACATGGCGATGATCTGCTCCACCTGCTCGTCGCTATGTTCGGCGCAGAGCGAGCAGCGCAGCAGGAAGGTGCCAGCGGGTGTCGCGGGCGGGCGGGCCATATTGACGTAGAGCCCGAGTTCCAGCAGCGCCTGCCACATGGCGACGGCCTGAGCCTGATCGGTCAGGATGACGGCGATGATCGCCGATTGCGGCGTCTTAGTGCCGAGCGTGAAGCCCAGATCCGTCAGTCCGCCATGGAGACGGCGGCTGTTCTTCCACAGATGCGCGCGCTTTTCCCCGGCGTGCGCAAGCTTGCGGATGCTGGTCGCGGCGGTCGCGACGACGCTGGGCGGCAGCGACGCGGTGAAGACATAGGGGCGGCAGACGAGGCGAAGCACTTCGAACTTGGGATGGTTGGAAACGCAGAAACCGCCGACCGTGCCCACCGATTTGGAGAATGTACCGACGACGAAATCGACGTCCTTCTCGACGCCCTGCTCCTCATAGACGCCGCGGCCGTTCGCGCCGAAAAAGCCCATGCCATGCGCTTCGTCGACGAGGATCATGCAGTTCTGATGCCTGCGCACCGCCGCCACCATGTCCGGCAGCGGCGCGACGTCGCCCAGCATCGAGTAGACCCCTTCGAGCACGACGAGCTTCAGCGCGTCGGCGGGCAGCCGGCCAAGACGCTTGTCGAGATCCTCGACGCTGTTGTGGCGGAAGCGGACGATGTCCGCGTCGCCCAGGAAACAACCATCATAGATGGAGGCGTGGCTGTCGGCGTCGAGCACGACATAATCGCCCTTGCCGGCCAGCGTCGAGATGATGCCGAGATTGGCCTGATAGCCGGTCGAAAACACCATCGCGGAAGATGAGCCGTAAAATTCGCTTAGCGCATCCTCGACGTCGCGGTGGCCCTGATAGGTGCCGTTGAGCACGCGGCTGCCGGTCGTGCCCGATCCGAAATCGTCGAGCGCGCGCTTGCCCGCCGCCACGACGTCGGGATCGAACGTCATGCCCATATAATTATAGGTGCCGAGCAGGATGGTTTCCTTGCCCTTGATTATGGCAAGCGTCGGCGACTTGACCTCGTCCATCACGATCGCGAACGGATCGCGCACCCCGGTCGCCAACAGCGCCTCGCGCTCTGCGATCAGGGCGTCAAACTTCGAGAGGAGATCGCGCGCGCCTGGCGTTTTAAGCGGCGTGCTGGCATCGTTCGCGGTGGCGGCGGCGTCGGTCATGGGGGTAATCCGTCCAGGGCTTTGTCAGGCGCTTTTAAGTTTCGTAACCGCATCGGCCAACTGCCCCACGGTCTCGATCTCTGCCTGCATGTTCATGGTGATGAGGATGTCGAATTCATCCTCGACCGCCGCGACGAAATCCATAACGGTCAGGCTGTCCCATTCCAGATCGCCGGCAAAGGTCGTCGCTTCAGTAAGGGCGACGCCCTTTTTGTTGAAAGGGGCGATCTGCGCCGAGATCTGCTCGAAAATGTCCTGGCGATCCGTCATATCTTATGTCCCGTAGAGGCGATGTTGGTGTCCGTGGATACGCGCCCTTGGCAAGGGAATAAGGCCGCAGTCGGGCAAGAAGCGTGACGAATATGGGACAGGGCGTTTCTTCAGCGGAAATTGTCAGCGTAGGCCTGGATCTTGAGCGTCTTGGGCGGGGTCGGCACCGTGATGTAGGCGATCCCTTCCCTGTCGGCATAGGCCTGCGCCGCTTCGAGCGAAGGGAAGCTCAGCTTGACCTGCGACTGCGTGTCGCCCGATCCGGCCCAGCCGGTCAGGGGATCGGGGCGCTTGGCCTCTGCCGGCGCATATTCCAGCACCCAGCTTTGCGTGCGCGCCTTGCCTGATTGCATGGCGTTCTTCTGAATCTGGTAGATGCGCGCGGCCATTTGAAATCACACTCCGACATGGGTCGGCCTGCGTTGCACCAGCGCGCCCGAGGAATCAAGATTTGCCGCGTGAATCTGCCTTTTTGGTGCGGACGGTCGCCGCTGCGCCGGCGGGATCGTCGGGCCAGGGATGGCGGGGATAGCGGCCGCGCATTTCCTTTGCGACGTCGCGCCAGTTACCGGCCCAGAAGCCGGGCAGGTCGCGCGTCGTCTGGATCGGGCGGCCGGCGGGCGATGTAAGGGATAGAACGAGGGGAATGCGCTGCGCCCCTACCGCCGGATGTTCGCACAGGCCGAACAGCGCCTGCACCCGCAATTCGACGCGGGGGCCGCCATCGGCAGCATAATCGATGTCATGGGCAGTGCCGGCGGGCGAACGGAAGGCGGGCGGTGCGAGCCGGTCCAGCTGCTGCTTGCCGTCCCAGCCGATCAGGTTTTCCAGCACGCCCGACAATTGCCCCTGATCGATATCGGCAAGGCGGCGCCTGCCCGTCAGGAGCGGGGGCAACCAGTCGTCCAGCGTGTCGATCAGCCTCTCATCGGACAGCGCATCGATCCCCGCAAAAGCGGCGCGGATGCGCAGCGACCGGGCAGCGTCAGACCAAGGCAAAAGATCAGCGCCGCCGCGCCGCACCCCGTCGAGCAGGGCGGCGGCGACAGCATCGGGATCGGGCTTGTCATCCGATCCCGACGATAGCTTTATCGCGCCCAGCCGCCGTTCGCGCAACGCCTCGATGCCGCCCGTTTCGGCGCGAAAGCGGACTGTGTGCCGAATGGCGATATCCGCGCCGAAAAGGGCCGTCACGTCCGTCTCGCTGATTGGGGCGGCCGATAATATGCGGGCGCCGGCCGCGCTGCCCTGCACCGCGCCCACGCCAAGCCAGTCTTCGCGCGCGAGCGGGGACAAGGCGTCGAGCCTGAAGCCCCGGCCGCCAACGCTAGCATATTCGATGTCTCGTGCGCCGCCGTCGCCCGAACGGCGCTTGGCCAGCCGGTCGGGAAAGGCGAGCGCGAGGCAGATGCCGACAGCATTGTCGACCGGCGGGGCGCTACCCTTTTGAAACGGCGCGACCAGTCGCTCCCACCGTTTGGCAAGACCGCGCGCCGCTTCCGCGCGCGGCCCGGCTTCACGGCGCCAGCGTTGCAGCCGCAGCGTCAAATCCGCGTCCGGCCCGCCGATGCCGCGCTCCCCCAACAGCACGGCTACCTCCGAGGCGATCTGCCCCAGCCCCATTTCGCCGGCGCGCACCAGCATATGGCCGATGCGCGGCTCCACGGGTAGGCCGGCCAGCGTCCGCCCATGATCGCTGATGCGTCCGTCCGCGTCGAGCGCGTCGAGCCGCGTCAGCCGCGTCCGCGCTTCGGTGACGGCGGCAGGGGTCGGGGGATCGAGCCAGCGCAGGCCGGCCGGGTCCGATACGCCCCATAAAGCGCAATCGAGCAACAAGCCCGACAGGTCGCTTTCCAATATTTCCGGCGGGTCGAAGGGTGGCATGCCGGCCTGTGCGGCGGCTTCCCACAGCCGATAGGCAACGCCGGGCCGTTGCCGCGCGGCGCGACCGGCGCGCTGGGTGGCCGCTGCCTGGCTCGCGCGCTGCGTGACGAGCCGGGTGACGCCCGCCGCTCGGTCATAGCGCGGTCGCCGCGCGAGCCCTGAATCAACGACGATGCGAACGCCGTCGATGGTGAGGCTGGTTTCGGCGATCGAGGTTGCGAGGATGACCTTGCGCCGTCCATTCCGCGACGGGCGGATCGCCGTGCGTTGGGCCGTGGGTTCGAGCGATCCGTGCAGCCGATGGACCTCCGCATCGATGCCCGCGATCCGTTCCGCCGTCCGTTCGATCTCCGCAACGCCAGGAAGGAAGGCCAGCAAATCACCCACCTTCTCCTGCGCCAGCGCCAGCCGGATCGCGGCGGCCATTTCATCCTCGATCCGCTTTTCCACCGTGCGACCAAGATGGCGCAGTTCGAGCGGCTGGATGCGGCCCTCGCTTTCGATGATCGGCGCGCCGCCGAGCAGGCCGGCGAAGCGTGCGCCGTCGAGCGTCGCGGACATCGGGACGATGCGCAGGTCCGGTCGCAACGCCTCCTGTGCATCAAGCGCGAGGGCGAGGCCGAAATCGCTGTCGAGACTGCGTTCATGCACTTCGTCAAACAGCACCGCCGAAATGCCGGAAAGTTCAGGATCGTCCTGGATGCGGCGGACGAAAATGCCTTCGGTGATGACGAGCAGGCGGGTTGCGGCCGAGGAGCGGCTTTCCATCCGCGTGGCATACCCAACCGTGCCGCCGGGCTTCTCGCCCATCTGCTCCGCGATACGCTCGGCCGCCGCGCGCGCCGCCAGCCTGCGGGGGGAAAGGAGCAGAACCTTGCCCGTGCACCATGGCTCGGCCAGCAGCGCGGGGGCCACCGCCGTCGTCTTGCCCGCGCCGGGTGGGGCCACCAGCACGGCGTTGCTGCTGGCCCGCAGCGCGGCGAGAAGATCGGGCAGCACGGCATGGATAGGAAGGTCGGTCATGGGCCTCCTCTCTCGCGCCGATCGCGACCGGGCGCAACCGGCAGAGCGACGTGCATGCTCCCGCGCCCGTACCTCAGCCGAACAAATAGAGATGGATCGGGTTTTTCGGGTCGACCAGCATTTTGGTTGTCAGCGCCAGCGACATGATGATGAGCATCGGCTTGATCAGCCGGCTACCGAACCGCATCGCCAACCGCGCGCCGATTTGGCTGCCGGTGACGCTGCCGACCGCCATGGCGAGACCGGCGATCCAGAGCACATGGCCCCCTTCCATCATCGTCGCAAGGGCGGCGATATTGCTGGCGAAATTAGCCGCCTTGGTCTGGGCGGTGGCGCGCAGCAGGCTGAGCCCGCCTAGCGCCAGATAGACGGTGGCGTAAAAGGCCCCGGCGCCGGGGCCGAAGAACCCGTCGTAAAAGCCCACGCTGCCCACGGCCAGCGTCAGCACCGCAATCCCCACGCGCGCGCGCCGGTCGATGTCGCTGAGGCGCGGCGAGAAGGTGAAATAAGCTGCGATGCCGATCAGCAACGCAGGCATCAGGGCCGCAAGGATGGAGGGGCTGACGCGCTGAACCAGCCAGGCGCCGCCGACCGATCCGACGAAGGCGGCGATGGTCGGCCAGCGGAAGCTCTTCAAATCCAAATGGCCAGCGCGGGCATAGGCGATACAGGCGCCAAGCGTGCCGAAGCTCGATTGCAGCTTGTTCGTGGCGAGCGCAGGCACCGGGGGGACACCGACGGCCAACAGCGCCGGTAGCGCCAGCAGGCCGCCACCGCCCGCCATCGCGTCGATGCATCCGGCGGCGACGGCGACTGCGGCGAGGAAGGCCAGTGTTTCGGGAGAAAGAATCATAATTGCGCGCTTACAGCAAGCGGGGGGCGCCGCAACATCATCGTCTTAAGGCAGCGCGCCGCGCTCAATAGGCGCGCGCGATCGCGAATTCGACCGCTTCGGTAAGCGCCGTTTTCGCCTTGCCCGCTTCGAACATGCCCAGCGCATCGATCGCGCGCTGACCATAATGGCGCGCGCGCGCCAGTGTGTCGGCGAGCGCGCCGGTCTGGCGCAGCAGCTGCGTCGCATGGGCGAGGTCGGCGTCGCTCACCCGCTCGCCGGTGATGGCGGCGCGCCAGAAGGCGCGGTCCTCGGCCGATCCGCGCGCATGGGCGAGGATGACCGGCAACGTCACCTTGCCGTCGCGAAAGTCGTCGCCTGCATCCTTGCCCATGGTCGCGCCGTCCGATTCATAATCGATCGCGTCGTCGATCAGCTGGAAGGCGATGCCCAGGTTGCGGCCATAGACGTCGAGCGCCTTTTCCTCCGTCTCGTCGCGTCCGGCGACGACCGCCGCGATGCGACAGGCGGCAGCGAAAAGGGCGGCGGTCTTGGCGTCGATGATGTCGAGATACTGGTCTTCGCTCGTCTCGATCCGGCGCTGGGCGGTCAATTGATTGACCTCGCCCTCGGCGATGACGGCTGACGCATTGGCCAGAATCTTGAGCGCTTTTAGAGACTCCGCTTCGACCATCAGTTCGAAAGCGCGTGAGAAGAGGAAGTCGCCGACCAGCACGCTGGCGCTGTTGCCCCAGATGATATTGGCGGTCTTGCGGCCGCGGCGCAGGCCTGACCCGTCTACGACATCGTCGTGCAGCAGCGTCGCGGTATGGATGAACTCCACGGCCGCCGACAGCTTGTAGTGACGGGTGCCGGCATAGCCGACGAGATCGGCGCAGGCGAGCGTCAGCATCGGCCGCATCCGCTTGCCCCCGCCCGCGATCAAATGGCCGGCAAGTTCGGGAATGAGGTGGATGCGCGACTGAAGCCGGTCCAAAATGGCGGCGTTCACATGGTTCATGCCGTCGGCGACGAGCGCCATCATGGCGGCAAGCGATGGCGCGCCAGCGCGGCCGATGGGATGGACGTTGCCGTGGGCGGGTGCTGTCATGTCGGCCCATGTGGCGGCGGTAATTGCCAATGGCAAGCGGGAATGGCTTGCACCCGCGCCCGGATGAGGCAAAAACGCGCGCGAGCAGACGGAGGCAAGGCAAGTGGACGAGACATTGACGCGCTATCGCGAGAGCATCGACAATATCGACGCCGCGCTCGTCTTCATGCTCGCCGAACGGTTCAAGGTGACGCAGGCGGTCGGCCGCTACAAGGCGGAGCATGCACTGCCGCCCGCCGATTCAGGGCGTGAGGAGCGCCAGATCGCGCGGCTGCGTCAGTTGGCGCACGACGCCAGGCTCGATCCAGATTTCACCGAGAAATTTCTGCGCTTCATCATCGACGAGGTGATCCGCCATCATGAGCAGCTGCGCGGCTAGGCAGAGCGAGGACGGGCTTTTGCCTATCGTGGTCGCAGCGCGTAGGACCGGGCGATGATCGACGATATACCTCCCGGCCGTCCTGCCGCCACCGTGGTGATCGTGCGCGATTCGCCAGGCGCGCAGGCGCAAATATTGATGGTGGAGCGCGCGACAACGATGGTGTTCGCCGCCGGGGCGCTGGTCTTCCCGGGCGGCGCGGTCGATGAGGCCGACAGGCTGCTTGCCGTGCGGGAGGGAGCAACGCTCGATATCGACGAGGCCGCGGCCCGGATCGCGGCGATCCGCGAGACGCTGGAGGAGAGCGGCATCGCCATCGGCATGGTTCCGACGCCAGACGAAGCGACGTGCGCGGCAATGCGGGAGGGGCTGGCGACGGGCGCTGCATTGGCCGATGTGATGGCGGCGCATGGCCTGACGCTCGACCTTGACCAACTTATCCTCTTCGCGCGTTGGCAGCCGTCGCCTTCCGATATGGCCAGCCGTATCTATGATACCCGGTTCTACATCGTCCGCGCCCCCGAAGGGCAGGTTGCGAGCGCCGACGGTTCGGAAAATGTCCATTTGTTCTGGAGCGATGCCGGCGAGATATTGGCGCGCTGCGATGCGGGCGCGGCGAGGGTCATCTATCCCACGCGCCGCAATCTTGAACGGCTGGCGCTGTTCGGCTGTTTCGATGATCTGGCCGCTCATGCCGGCTCCATCGCGGTGCGGCGCATCTCGCCCTGGGTCGAGGAGCATGAGGGTGGGCGCCGTCTTTGCATACCGGGCGATCTTGGTTACCCGGTGACCTGGGAGCCGATGGATACCGCATCGCGTTCTTGAGGGCATATGCGCCGTCTTCACATCTGGGCACGCCGCCTGTCCATCATAGCCCTGTTGCTGGCAAGCCTGCTGCTTGCCTATGCCATCGTGAAGGGGCGGAAGCAGGATCTGCCCTGGACCCCGCTCGACCTGGCTCAGCCGATCGGCCTGTTTACCGGCCGCAGACTTGCGGGCCTGACGCAGGACCGGGCGCAATGTCTCGCACTGCTCGATCGGGCGGGGATAGCCTATAGCGCGATGGCGTCGGGCGGAGAGGGGCAGTGCGCCTATGACGATGCGGTGCGCCTGACGCAGACGAGCGGCGCGATCCGCCTCGCGCCCGCCGTCGTCGCGCCGTCCTGCCCGGTGGTCGCGGCGCTCAAATTATGGGAGTGGCAGGTGGTGCAGCCCGCCGCGCAAGCGCTGCTGGGTCAGCCGGTGCGCGCGATCAGCCATTTCGGGTCCTATAGCTGTCGCCGTCTTTATGGTCGGAGCGAAGGCGACTTTAGCGAACATGCGACCGCCAACGCCATCGACATCGCCGCCTTCACCCTTGCCGACGGGCGGCGCATCAGCGTGGTGAACGACTGGACGGGGGAAGGGAAGGACGCCGCCTTCCTGCGTGCCGTGCGGGACGGGGCGTGCGACCTGTTCTCAACCGTCCTGTCGCCCGATTATAATGCAGCGCATCGCGACCATCTGCATCTCGATCAGGCCGAACGGGGTGCGCGCGGCGGACGCGCCTGCCGCTGAAGGCGCTACTGGCCGAAGCCGGCGGCACGGGCTTGCGCGACGGCCTCGCGCGCGGCGGCGAGCAGGGCGCCGCTCTTTGCCTCGCATTCGC
>JBEVMZ010000178.1:0-6649 GCA_040508335.1 Sphingobium sp. | reverse complement strand
GCGAATGGAAGGGCGATCTCGTCCTGTTGCACGAGGTCGTGGAAGGTCCCGCCGACCGCAGTTACGGCCTTGCGGTCGCGCGGCTGGCCGGCGTGCCCGCCGCCGTCCTCAAACGCGCCAAGGATGTGCTGGCACGGCTGGAAGCGGGCAGGGCGAAGACCGGGGGCATCGCCGCCGGGCTCGACGATCTGCCGCTCTTCGCCGCCATTGCGGCGCAGGAAGAGGAACCGGTCGATCCGCTGCGCGCAGCGTTGGACGCCATAGACGCTGACGCGCTTTCGCCACGCGACGCACTCGATCATCTCTATCGCTTGAAACAACTGGCAGCAGAGGCTGCCGGAGACTAAATAAGCGCCATGACCATGCAATTCCCAACTCTGGGATCGCGACGCGCGATCATCGACAGACGCGCCATATCCGACCGGATCAACGCGCTGGCAGCCGCGCATGGCGGCGACACGATGGCGATGCGCGCGATGATCGTGGGCGAGCTCAAGGCCGCGCTGGAAGCCGGCCGGGCCGATGTCGAACGGCGGCTGACGGCGCGACCGACCAAGGGGCGCGAAGCGGTCACGGCCTTCGCCTTCCTCATCGACCAGTTGCTGCGCCTGCTCTACGACGCGACGACCCACCATCTCTACCCGTCGAGCAATCGCAGCACGGGGGAGCGCATCGCCCTGCTGGCCGTGGGCGGCTATGGCCGGGGCGAAATGGCGCCGCACAGCGACGTCGACATCGCCTTCATCACGCCGTGGAAGCCGACCGGCTGGACCGAGCAGGTCATCGAATCGATGCTTTATTCGCTGTGGGACCTCGGCCTGAAGGTCGGTCACTCCAGCCGCTCGCTCGATGAAACGGTGCGCATGGCAAAGGCCGACCTGACAGTGCGCACCGCGCTGCTGGAGGCGCGCTATATCTGGGGCGACCGCGCGCTTTACGAGGAAGTGAGCGCACGCTTCGATGCCGAGATCATGCAGGGCACCGCCCGCGCCTTCGTCACCGAAAAGCTCGCCGAGCGCGACGTGCGGCATCAGCGCATGGGCGACAGCCGCTATGTCGTCGAACCCAATGTGAAGGAAGGCAAAGGCGGCCTGCGCGACCTGCATACGCTGTTCTGGATCGGCAAATATGTGACGCGCGTGCGTTCGACCGCCGAACTGGTGGACGCGGGCCTTTTGACGGCGTGCGAATTGCGCCAGTTCCAACGGGCCGAGGACTTTCTATGGGCGGTGCGCTGTCATCTGCATATGATCACGGGGCGCGCGGAGGATCGGCTGACCTTCGACCTCCAGCTCGAAACCGCGACCCGCATGCATTTCACCTCCCGGTCGGGCCGCGCGGGCGTCGAACGGTTCATGCATTATTATTTCCTCAACGCCAAAATCGTGGGCGACCTGACCGGCGTGTTTCTCGCGCATCTCGACGACCAGATGGCGGCAAAGGGCCGGCGCTACGTCCCCTCGATCTTCCGACGGCCCAAGAAGCTCGACGGCTTCGTGTTGGATCGTGGGCGACTGGCGCTGGCAGACGACACTATGTTCCGCGACGACCCGGTCAAAATGCTGGAAATCTTCGCGCTCGCCGACCGCCATGGGCTGACCATCCATCCCAGCGCCATGCGCGCGGCGAATCGCGACGCCGGGCTGCTCACCGCCAAGGTGCAGAAAGACCCGCGCGCCAACGCCGCCTTCATGGAGGTGCTGACCAGCAAGCGCGATCCTGAAACGGTGCTGCGCTGGATGAACGAATCCTCGGTCTTCGGCCGCTTCATCCCCGATTTCCGCCGCGTCGTGGCGCAGATGCAGTTCGACATGTACCATCATTATACGGTGGACGAACATACCATCCGCGCCGTCGGCCTGCTCGCCCGCATCGAAAAGGGCGAGCTGGCGCAGGATCATCCGCTTGCGACCGACATCATGTCCAAGCTGGTGTCGCGCCGTGTCCTCTACATCGCCGTCCTGCTGCACGACATCGCCAAGGGGCGCGGTGGCGACCATAGCGTGCTGGGCGCGGAGATCGCGCATCAACTCTGTCCGCGCCTTGGCCTCACGCCGGCGGAGACGGAAACAGTTGCCTGGCTGGTGCGCTATCATCTGCTGATGTCGGCCACCGCCTTCAAACGCGACCTCGCCGATTACAAGACGATCCTCGACTTCGTCGATGTCGTGCAGAGCCCCGAGCGATTGCGCCTGCTGCTGGTGTTGACTGTGGTCGATATCCGCGCAGTAGGTCCGGGGGTCTGGAACAGCTGGAAAAGGCAGTTGCTCGGCGACCTTTATGAAGCGGCGGAGGAACTGCTGCGCCTTGGCCACAAGCAAAAGGGTCGGGGTGAGCGGGTCGCGGCCAAACAGGCCGCCCTGCGCGCCGCGATCGACATGTCGGACGCCGATTTCGAAACGCTCAAGCAGCGGATGCCGCAATCCTACTGGATCGCCGAGCCCGAGGATATTCTCGTCCACAATGCGCAGCATATGCTGAACGCAGGCGACAAGCCGCTGGCGATCACGGCGAATTACTATCCGCAGCGCGGCGCGACGCTGGTGACGGTGCAGGCGGCGGACCATCCCGGCCTGTTCTACCGCATCGCCGGGGCGATCCATCTGGCCGGGGCCAACATCATCGACGCGCGCATCCACACGGCACGCGACGGCTTCGCCATCGACAATTTCCTGGTGCAGGACCCGCTGGGCGGCGCGTTCCACAGCCCCGACCAGCTTGCGCGGATCGAACGCGCGATCGAGGATGCGCTTGCCAACCGTCATCGCCTGATCACCAAGCTTCAGGCCCGGCCCCTGTCGCGCACGCGCGCGGAAGCGTTCCAGATCGTGCCCAACGTGCTGATCGACAACAAGGCGTCCAACCGCTTCACGGTGGTGGAGGTCAATGCGCAGGATCGGCCGGCTCTGCTCTTCAGCCTTGCCAACGCCATGTTCCAGTCGAAGGTGACGGTCCACAGCGCGCATGTGGCCACCTATGGCGAGCGCGCGGTCGACACCTTCTATGTCACCGATCTTCTGGGCGGGAAGATCGAAAGCAAGGCGCGGCTTCAGACATTGGAGCGGCGGCTGCTCGAAGCGGCGGGCGGCGAAGTGGGCGAGACGCTGGCGCGCGCCTGAGGGGGTTGGAGCGATTTAGAAGCCGGCGGTGAAACCGCGACCAATAAAGGCTAGCCGATGTCCATGACATCGCCCGCGCCGACAAACGGCAACAGGCGCAGCATGTCCGCCCGCTCGATCGCGACGCACCCGGCCGTCGGACGACCTTCGGACAGATGGAAGAATATCGCGCTGCCCCGGCCAGGCACCGGCGGCGCGTCATTATGGCCGAGCACGATCACCACGTCATAAGCGCCGTCGTCGCGAATGAGCGGCTCGGCGGAGGACGGCCGGGGCAAGCGGACCGGGCGATTATAAGCGGGGTCCCTGGGATCGTCCGACCAACCGTCGTTCGGGCGGATATACCGCCATGGCAGGCGCACATCCTGCGGATCAACACTGCCGGGGCGCAGCAGCACGGCGCGGAGCGGCCATTGCCCGATCGGGGTGCAGCCGTCGCCCTCCCTCTTGTCGGCCGCCGCGCAGGCTCCGCCCCGGCCGATCTCGCAGGCAATGTCGATATCGCCCAACCGCAAGCGCCGGGCCGCGACATCGACCCGGATCAGGCTCAAAGCTGATGCCCGGTGCGGTCGCGCTTGGTCGCGAGATAATGTTCGTTATGCGGATTGGCTGGCAGGATTATCGGCAGCCGCTCGGTCACGCGCACGCCGGCCGCTTCCAGCCCTGCGACTTTGAGCGGGTTATTGGTGAGCAGCCGCACCGCCTCTATGCCGAGCAGATTAAGCATCCGCGCCGCCACGGAAAAATCGCGCGCGTCGACCGCAAAGCCCAGGCGCACATTGGCGTCGACCGTGTCGAACCCTTGATCCTGAAGCGCATAGGCGCGCAATTTGTTGACGAGGCCGATGCCGCGCCCTTCCTGCCGCAGATAGAGCAGTACGCCCCACTGGCCATCGGCAATCTGGTGCAGCGCCTCATGCAGTTGCGGCCCGCAATCGCATTTGAGGCTGCCGAGCACATCGCCGGTCAGGCATTCGCTGTGCAGCCGTACCACGGGCGGACTTTGGTCGCGCCGGCCGATGACGAGTGCGACATGCTCGCGCGGCTCGTCGGGACTGCGGAAGGCAATGATTTCGGCGGTTTCGCTCGCATCGACCGGCAGGCGCGCGCGCGTGGCGATGGCGAGATGGATCGCATCCTCATGCGCGGCGATGGCGCTGGCTTCGACCTCAGCCTCCGTGTCGCCCGCCTCGCCGACAAAAAAAGCCGGGAGGATACCTGCCAGCCGCGCGAGACGCAGCGCTGCCTGCGCGGCCTGTGGCGCGGCGAGCGGCTGAGCGGCGAAGGGGCCTTTGAGCGGCGAATGAAGGTCGAGCACGGGATCGGCGATGGCGGTCGCGACATCGGCGTCGATCCAGGGCGCGCGCGCGATTAGCACGGGCATCTCCGGGTCGGCAGCGGCGCGCTGGTTGGCAAGCTTGAGCGTCTGCGCGCGCGCGGCGGACACCAATATGTCGGCCGCGCCGGCAGGATCGAAATCCGCCAGCGTGACCGCATCGGCCCCCTCTATCGCCATCAGCCGAAGCGATCCATCCGGCGCATCGATGCGCACGGCCCAGCCCCGGCGCAGCGCGTCGATCGCCCGGGCGACCTGCCGGTCGCGCATCAGAAGGCAAACTGCGTGACGATGGGGACATGGTCGGACGGCCGCAGCCAGCCGCGCGCCGGTTCGACGACGCGGTGCGACACCGCCTTTTGCGCGACGTCGGCTGTCGTCCACATATGGTCGAGCCGCCGTCCGCGATCCGACGCCGCCCAATCCTTCGCGCGATAGCTCCACCAGGTATAGAGCCGCTGCGGCGCGGGGTAGAAATGACGGCCAAGATCGACCCAGTCGTTCGACGCCTGCAGCCGCCCGAGCAATTCGCATTCGAGCGGCGTATGGCTGACGACGTTCAAAAGCTGCTTGTGGCTCCACACGTCGCATTCCAGCGGCGCGATATTGAAATCGCCCGTCAAGATCGCCGACGTGTCTCCCAACCCTGCGGACCATTCGATCATCCGCTCAATGAAGTCGATCTTTTGCCCGAACTTAACATTTTCGGTGCGGTCGGGAATGTCGCCGCCGGCGGGCACATAGACATTTTCGATGCGCACGCCATTGTCGAGCCGCACGCCGACATGCCGTGCTTCGCCATTGGCCTGCCAGTCGAAGCGATTATCCTCGTGGATCGGCACCTTCGACAGGATCGCGACGCCGTGATGCATGCGCTGGCCGTTCAGCACCTGATGCACATAGCCGCGCTGCTTGAACAATTGCGCGGGGAAGATGTCGTTCACCACCTTCGTTTCCTGAAGGCACAGAATATCGGGCGCTTCCTCGACCAGGAAATGATCGACGATATCGACGCGGGCGCGCACGCTGTTGATGTTCCAGGACGCGATGCTGAGGGTCTGCGGCATGACGGACCCCAGTAAGTGTGAGACGGCACACACGCAAGGATTTGCAGCGGATATGAAAGACCCCCGCTCCGGGGGCGTGGAACGGGGGTCTCGATCGCGCCCTTGAAGCGCTTCGCGACGGGAACGGGAAGCCGGGTAACAGGGGGGAAATCCCGGATGCGCCCCACGTCGTCGGACTGTCTATAGCCAGTGGGATATGACCCCCAGATGAACGGCCCGTACATCTGGTCGTCCCGTCCTTGAAAAGGCTCGCTCTATCCGCCTGCCGACCGTCCGCGCGGGCGCGGATCGGTCCAGCGGAAGGCCGAATCCGCGACCGGGACGCCATAGCGCTGATTCGTAAGGCGCAACGCCGTGCGGTTATTCTGTGCGTCGAGCGCGACCCAGCCATAGAGGCCGAGACCCGCGGGCGCCCCTGGCTCGCGCTTGAAGATCAGGGTGATGGTGCCGAATTCCGGCCGCTTGGGATCGCGCACCTGGACGCTCAGGATCGACGAATCGCCGCTGTCGACGAGCTTGCCATATTTCGACAGGTCGCGGCTCGGATCGAGCAGCGCGCCGAGCGGCGAGTTGCCGATCGGCCAGCGCTGCACCTGCCGCACCTCATAGTCGATCATGGTCAGCGCCTTGCCGTCGCTGACCACCAGCAGGGGCACGCCCTTTTGATATTGGAACCGGATCTTGCCGGGCTGCGCCAGCGTCAGCTTGCCCGTCAGCGTCTGGCCGGCCCTGTCGGTCTGGCTGAAATCGGCGGTCATCGTCTTGACCGCGCGGATATAGGCGTTGACCTGCGTCAGGTCCGATGCCCTGGACTGCTGCGCCATCAAAGGCGCGCCGAGCGGGAGGACCGGCGCGGCGAGCAGCGCCATCAGGGTGGGCGCAAGGATGCGCTTCATGCAGTCTTCTCCGAAATGATTGGTCAGAGCGGTTTGGGCGATGTCCATGCCGGGCCGGGCTTGAACCCGCCGTGAACCCGTTCGTTCCGCGATTGCAATGATATGAAGTGAACCGCAATGGGGGAGAGCGGTCGCGAACGGGCTGGCCTTCGCGACCGCTCCATCCCCCATGCTCCCACCTCGCCATGCCGGTCTTGCCGGCGGCACCGCTCCAATTATGTTATCGGCGCG
>JBEVMZ010000185.1:0-19902 GCA_040508335.1 Sphingobium sp. | reverse complement strand
TTATGCAAGGCGATATTTTGCTCGGCACTGCCGTCGGCTCCGGCATTGACCCCAAGCTCCTCCCCCAATTCCTTGCGGGCAGCCAGACTGGATTCCAGATCCAGCAGCTTGAGCAGATCCACGATGGAGCTTTGATAATTTCCCCCGCCGCCCTTCATCTGCGCCATGGTGGCTAGCACAACGCCGACATCCACTGGCGTAGCTTGTGTCGGCGCAGGCGCAGCTTGCGTCGGCGCAGGCATGGATGGTTGCGGCGCGGGCGCGGCCTTCGGCGCCGGAGCCGGAGCCGGAGCCGGAGCCGCCGCAGGCGGTTGCGCCGCCTTGGCGTCGTGGCCGAATATCTTTTCCTTGATCTTGCTAAAGATGCCCATGGTCATGCCCTCTTTCAAATAGTTGGCCCGCAGCTGAATGCCGGGTGTCGCAGAGGAAACGGAGCAGGAGGCGCAAAGGTCCGCAGGAACGTCGACGCGCCACGAAGGTTCATGCGTGATCGGTGCCTATGCCGAACAGGAGAGATATCATGAAGCCCAGCTTCCTTGTCACGCTATCGGTCGCCGCGCTTGCGCTGGCCTCCTGCGGTAAAAAGGACGACACGACCGTGAACAACACGGTTCCTAACGCCGCCGCCCCAGTCACGACCGAGGCCCCGCCCGCACTGAGCGCCGGGCAGGTGTTCGCAAATGCCGCCGCGGCCAGTGATGCCTTCGAGATTGAAAGCTCGAAGCTTGCAGAGACCAACGCCGCGTCCGCCGCCACGAAGTCCTTCGCCCAATCGATGATCAAGGGCCACACCGAGTCCACCGCGAAGTTGAAGACAGCGGCGGCCCAGGCGACGCCCGCGATCGTGCCCGACCCCACCTTAACGCCCGATCAGGTTCAGGCGCTCGAGGCGCTCAAGGGTAAGGAAGGCGCGGAATTCGACGCTGCCTATGCCGACGCACAGACCATGGCGCACGAGAAGACGCTGGCGACCTTGCGGGCTTACGCCACGGGCGGTGACGTCCCGTCCCTCAAGGCTTTTGCAGCGGAGATGGCGCCGATCGTCACTGCTCATGTAAATATGGCCAAAGGCCTGAAGCGATAAGCCATGGGTGCATGCCCGCCCGCAGGCCATGCGGCTTCTGCAGGGCGGGCATCTCCGCATCGTCCCGATCTATCTGGGGAGCCGTCCTGACGGTGCCCCGGTTTGGCGTTATTTACCGCCTACACACCACGTCGCGAAGGGCAAAGCCTCTGACCTTGGTCTTGGACGCGAGGTCGATCAGGTTGGACGCCTGAACCCGTGTCCGTCCCGCGCTGCTGGCGGTGGACTGTCCTGCCAGTTTGCAGAAGGCGGTCGCCGCAGCCATGTCGTTGGTCCCGGCGGTAAGCTCCGAGCCGCTGAGGGACGGGCGAGCGTAGAAGAACACGTCCTGGCCCTCCGTTCCCGCGCCAACGTCCAACGCGTCGAGATCGAGCGCGGCGGCGGCAGGGGTCGTACCGCTCTGCGATCCGGCCGCCGGCGTGGCGCTCGCCGCCGACGACGGTGTGGGCCGAACGGATACAACTTGCGACTTTTTGAGTATTGGCATATTGCCGTTCAGCGTCTGACATGCGCCCGCAAAGGTGACGGCGGGACAAACCTGCCACGATCCGGTCACGCGTGCCGATTGCGCGCGCTTGGCGAAACCCTCCGCTGCCAGATCGGGCGTGTCCGCTGTAATCGTCACGGACCTGCCCAGAAACCCCGGCAGCTCGAAGAGCGTCATGGAAGGCGCGGCGGTTTGAGCGACCGCAGGGGTCGAGAGCAGAAGGGAAAGTGCAGTGAGGGATATGCCGCGCATCATTGTCTCTCCTTAGAATATTGCGGATCAATCCTTCACGCCGGGAGAAAGTTTCAATATTGATGTGGGCGCGGTCGGTGCCATGCGTCGCTTTCCAGCGCCGGCAGCCGAAGTAGGGCGACGCAGACGCCGCCCTCATCGGGCATCAACCTTCGCCGGACTCCGCTTCGGTCACGTCCGTCTTGCGCTTCCGCCCCCGTGCCGCTGCGGTCTTCGTCTTGGCGCTGGCTCCCGCCGCGCGCGGCTTGCGCCCCAGGCCGATCTTGTGCGCCAGTTCCTTGCGCTGCTGCGCATAGTTCGGCGCCACCATCGGATAGTCTGCCGGCAAACCCCACTTTGCGCGGTAATCGGCGGGCGTCATATTATAGGTCGTCATCAGATACCGCTTGAGCATCTTCAGCTTCTTGCCGTCCTCCAGGCAGACCAGATAGTCCGGCTTGACGGACGCCCGCACCGACACCGCCGGCTCCTGCTTGGGCTCCTCGGGCTTGCCGGGGGCGTCCAGACCCTGGAGAGCGGCGTGAACGCTCGCGATCAACCGCCCTACGTCATTGGGGGCGACAGAGTTATTGGACACATGCGCCGAGACGATATCGGCGGTGAGCGATACAAGCGTGTCGTGCGCGACCATGTTTTCGGACATGCGTTGGATTTTCCTGGTGACGATAAGAAGTAAGCAAGCGACGGCTGTCGATCGTGCCCTAACCAGTGCTTGTTTATACATTAGAAGTCAAATCGGTGCGGAGATTTTGCATCATATACATGCGAGCTTGCTGACGGGACGCTCAGGACTCAATCCCTGACAAAACCGAACCACGCAACACAAATAGTTTACCCTAAATTTACCCTGAATCGTCAGACGCGCTGCATAAGCCATGTGGGCTTTGTACATGCGGAGTGGGGATACATGTTCAAGACAGCGGCAGCACTGATGGTCACGGCGGCAGCTACGATCGCGCCGGCTATTGCGCAGGAGGCGAGCAATTTCGGCGGAGCCAAGGTCGGCCTGACCGTGGGCTACGACAATGTCAGCCTGGAGTATGAGAATCTCGACGCCGACAAGGACGGCGTGTTGTACGGCGTCACTGCCGGTTACGACATGGACTTGGGCCGCGCGGTCATCGGCGTCGAGCTGGAAGCTGCCGACGCCTCGACCAAGCAGCGCTACACCGACTTGTTGTTCCTTGGCGACAGCGCAAAACTGGCCGCCGGTCGCGATCTGTATGTCGGCGCCCGGTTGGGACTGCCGGTTTCCGCCAACCTCCTCGCTTACGTGAAGGGCGGCTACACCAACGCGCGGGCCAAGCTGACCTATAATGACGGCGCTGGCCTTTCCGTCAGTGACAGCGACACGCTGGACGGCTGGCGCGTAGGGGGTGGCCTCGAGTTGACCAACGCGACGTCGTTCGCCCGCGTGGAATACCGCTACAGCGACTATGGAAAATATAAGCTGGGTGGTCTCGACACCGGCATTTCCATGTCGCGGCAACAAGTCGCGCTTACCGGTGGGTTTCGGTTCTAAGCGCGACGCAAGCAACTGACGGCAGGGCTGGTGGAGCGACCCCGCCAGCCCATTTTTACGGCCCGATCAATCCAACCTGACCGACGCCTACCAACGCTCGCCGCCATCGCGGTTGGGGAAGCCAAGGCCTTTGCCGAAGATGTCGCCATCGAAATCAGCAGCGAGATATTCGCGCTGATTGGCAGTGCTGCGACGGATGAGGGCCTGAACCTCAACCGCCACTGGCGCAATGCCAGAACGCATACGGTTCATGACGCCAATCAATGGCGCTATCTGGCAGTCGGCGACTATCTTTTAAACGGTGCGTCGGTTCGCAAACCATTGCGCAAAGCGGCGAACTGATGATGCCTGCCGCTTTTCGAAATGTCCTTTCAGGTCTCGAACTTGCCGTTCATCAGGCGCCAAAGACGGTAAGGACGCGCCCCTGGTCGGCGCGTCCCTCTTCATCACCTCAATATTTCAGCCGCGCTTCGAAACCGAAGGTGCGCGGGTTTATGACCGTCTGCTTGTAATAGCGCAGCACCACGCCATCGTTCAGCCCGGTGCGCGAACGGTCGTTGGCGACGGACACGACCGCATATTTGTCGAAAATATTGTTCGCGAAAACGCCGAAGCTGTATTTGTCATTCTCGTAGAAGAGCGACGCGCGGTGCAGGACGAAGCCGGGTAACTTGTCACCGAAGGCGCGGTCCCAGCCCAGCCGTGTCACGACATTGCCGCGATAGGTCGCGGTCCAATTTGCGACCAGGCTGCCATCCCTGAACGGATACTCGTAGGTAGCGCCCAGACTGCCGCTGTTTCGCGTCGATCCCGGCAGGCGGTCGCCCGAAAGCGCGTCGAGCTGGATGGGGACGCTGGGATAGATGCCCGCAGGATCGTTGACGGCGATGACGTTGGGCACGTCCTGCGTCAACTTGGCATTGACGTAGGAATAGGTGCCCTGGATCGAAAGGCCGCGCACCGGACGCAGCTGGAATGACGTCTCGATCCCTTCCGACTTCGCCTTGCCGCCATTGACGATGATGCCGACGATACCGTTAAGCGTCGCGGAGTCGACCTGGATGCCGTCCCATTTGATCTGGAAGACGTTGAAGTTGAAGGTCAGCTTGCGATCGAAGAACTGCGTGCGGATGCCTATTTCCGCATTCTTGGTGGTGTCCGGCCCATATTGCTGCTCGTTAGGCAGGGCGCAAACATTTTGCGCCGGCGGCGGGTTAAGCACCGGCGGGCATGGCGCGACGGAGTTCGGGCCGCCGATGCGATAGCCCTTGCTGTAGGTCGCATAGACCATGAGGTCGGGCGTCACATTATAGGATGAGTTGAACTTCCACACCGTGCCGCTTTTTTTGGCCACCCCGCCGGCCGATTCGGCATCATAAGGGCTGAGCGGATCGCCCAGCAACGGGATCACCGCCCGGCCCCTGTTGTTGGATTTATAGTGAAAGTAACGCAGACCGGCCGTCACCTGCCATTCGGGCGTGACGCGGAAAGTACCTTCGCCGAAGACCGCCTTTTCCGTGACTTTCGAAGTCGTATAGGAGGCATATTCGATCTCTTCGGGATTGGTCGCCAGATCGACCCAGGGATGGCCCGGAATGATTTCCTGATAGTCGTTTTGAAGCTTCTGTTCGTTATAGAAGCCGCCCAGGACCCAATTGAACGGGCCGCCATGACGCGAAACGAGACGCGCCTCCTGGTTGAACTGCTTCCGGCGGTTCACGCTCTGATTATAGCTCGAAAAGGCAGGGAAGGTCTCATATCCATAATCGAGGTCGAGCAGCAGGTCGGTATTGTCGGTCGTGCGCACGTTGCGGACATCGGTATAGCCGGTTGTCGCCACCAGATCGAAGATGTCCGATATGTTGGCATTGACCTCCAGGCTGCCGAGATGCGCGCGGCGGTTGACTGGCTCGAGATAGCGGGCCGCATTCTGGTATCGTCCGGTGCCAAGGACGCCATTGCTGGTATATTGGCCGCCGTCCGTCTTGGTACGCTGAAAGGCGTAGGTGAAGTGGGCCGAAAGGTCGGGGCTGAACTGAAACAGCAACTGGTTGCGCGTCGTGAAGGTGCGCTCGAAATTGACGTCGTTGCGGCGGGTGAGGTTCGCGACATAATCGGCGTCGGAAACGCCGAGCGGGCCGCTGGGCTGGGGCAGCGACACGCCCGGTTCCTGCAACAGCCGCGTGGAGTCGATGAAGCCGGGATCGTAATAATAGCCCGTGGCCGACCGGAAGGCGACATAGTCCCGGATGATCGGGATATTGATGACGCCATCCACCTGGTAGCCGCCCTTGCCGCTATGATCCTTGGCATAAAGGCGGCTATGCACCTCTCCGCTGATCGTCGTCAGATTGGGGCGGTTGGGAATGTTGCGGATCGCGCCGGCCAGCGTGCCCAAGCCATAGAGCGTGCCTTGTGGCCCCAGCAAAGTTTCGACCCGGGCGATGTCGAGCAGTTTGAAATCATAATATAGCGGCACTTCGCCAAGATAGACGCCGAGCGCATTGTCGTAGCTTTCCCCGGTCGCATCGCTGTCCGATGCGTTGAGACCACGCAGGACGATCGTTCCCGTCGATCCGGGTCCCGTGTCGGCGATGGTCATTCCGGGCGTGAAATCGGCCAGGTCGCGGACATCGTCGATCCGCTGCCGGGCCAATTGCTCGCCGCCGATCGCGCTGATGTTGATCGGCACATCCTGTATGGTGACTTCGCGCCGCGTGCCGGTGACGACGATTTCATTGGCGTCGACCTCGGTCACGCCATTGGCCTGCGCGAATGCCGCCGTCGTGCCGACGCCCATCAGCATGGTCGCGCCCAGCAACGTGTTTCGAAACAATGTCATAGTCACAACGACCCCCTTGTAAGAGCGCCTTTAGGTGACATCCTTCCCATTGGCGCTCTGGTCGGACCGGCGCCTTTTCGTGAATATGCGATCGATCGAAGTCGCGGCATGCGCGGACTTGTGGTTGTGCACGGCGCCGATCGGGCGCCGCGTCCTATGTTGCGTAGGGCTGACGCCTTTATCGGGCGATCGACCTATCGGGCGCTGCGCGCCGGCTGCGGAGCGGTGACGGCCAGTACCAAGGGGGCGACGCATGTCGTTCAATGTCGCTGCGTCCATGGCGTGGCGTCGTTCCACTGTTCCCCGGTTCCTCGCTTATCGTTTGTAGACATGGCCGCTTCGGGTTTTCGCCAAGCGATCCCGATACGGTATGGATATTACCTAATGCGTCAAGCGTAATATTTTTGCACTTGCTCAGTATGAGCGGCAAAGTTGCTGCACCGCAAAAATCCGCCGTTTTTCGATCGCGTCTTCAATCTGGCCGTGCTGCGCTATGTCCGACGTGCCCCTTTGACGCATCGGCAAATGCCCGGGCGCGAATCACATAACCCTTATCCGGAAAGATCTATTCGCGCCGATTGTGCCCGAGAATAGGGGCTCCTGTGTTCACTGGACTTGCCAATCCGGTTCCGACCCGCACCACGCCCCTCCAGCTATTTATTATCTTTCGCTCAAAGCGTAATATTTCTCTGGACAGCTGGGAAATGTCGGGTGATGCTGCATTGCGAAAGGGGATCGAATCATGCTCGGGATGATTGGCAAATCGGGACGAGGCATCTTGCTGAGCTGCGCGTTCCTGCTTGCGTCCTGCTCGCAAGGGTCAGGGCCGGCGGCGACGCAGCGCACCGAATTCACCGTGGGATGGTCGATCTATGCCGGCTGGATGCCCTGGCCCTATGCCCAGCAGGCTGGGATCGTCAAAAAATGGGCCGACAAATATGGCATCAAGATCAACGTCGTTCAGGTCAACGACTATGTGGAATCGGTCAATCAATATACGGCGGGCAAGTTCGACGGCGTAACCGTTACCAACATGGATGCGCTCACCATCCCGGCCGCGGGCGGCAAAGACAGCAGCGCGATCATTCTGGGCGATTATTCCAACGGCAATGACGGCATCCTGCTGAAAGGCGGGGGCGACATGCGCGCGCTCAAGGGACAACAGGTCTATCTCGTCGAACTGTCGGTATCCCATTATCTGCTGGCCAGGGGGCTCGAGACCGCAGCGATGAAGCCTGCCGATGTGCCCACGGTAAACACATCGGACGCAGACATCGTCGCGGCCTTCGGCGGTGCGCAGACCAAGGCGGTCGTTGCCTGGAACCCGCAGCTTTCGGTCATGAAGGAGCAGCCGGGCGTGACCGAGATCTTCAGCTCGGCGCAGATACCGGGCGAAATTCTCGACCTCATGGTCGTCGATACTGCGACGCTCAAGGCCAATCCCAATCTTGGCAAGGCGCTGACCGGCATCTGGTACGAAACGGTCGCGCTGATGCAAAAGCAGGACGAGCAGGGCAAGGCCGCGCGCGCGGCGATGGCGAAGCTGGCCGGCGCGACGCCGCAAAGCTTCGACCGCCAACTCTCGACCACCTACCTTTACGCCGACCCCAAGGCCGCCGTCGCCGCCACCGCCGCACCGGCGCTGGTTTCGACGATGACCAAGGTGCGGAATTTCAGCTTCTCCAAGGGGCTTTTCAAAGGCGCGTCGTCTGCCGATGCGGTGGGCATGGCCTTTCCCGGCGGCAAGACGCTCGGCGATCCGCAACGGGTGACGCTGCGCTTCGACGAAAGCTTCATGAAGCTGGCCGCCGACGGCAAGCTCTGACGGCGTGGTCCTGATTTTACCGAGGGTCGTGTAACGATGCGCTGGGTGAACCGACATGGTCGCAGACGCGACCGCATCCTTCTTGGGACATTGCCGATCCTGGCGCTGGTGCTGCTCTACCTTGGGTTTGCAGCGCAGCGGCATGCCGAAAATCCCATGGACAAGATCCTTCCCCTGCCCGGCAGCATGGCGCAGGCGATGGCGGCGCTGCTGTTCCAGGCCGACCAGCTCAGCGGCCAGTTCATCTTCTGGGCCGACACGCTGGCGAGCCTGCAACGGTTGGGCATAGGCTTGGGACTGGCAACACTGTCGGCGCTCGTCATCGGCCTGGCATTGGGTGTCCTGCCGCCGGTGCGGGCGACATTCGGGCCACTCGTCACGGGCATCGCGGTCATCCCGCCCATCGCCCTCCTTCCCATATTGTTCATCGTGCTGGGGCTGGGTGAAACGGCCAAAGTCGCCCTCATCGTCCTTGGCGTCGCGCCGGTCATGGTGCGCGATATCGCCGCCCATGTCGCGGCCCTGCCGAGCGAACAGATGGTCAAGGCGCAGACTTTGGGCGCGAATTCCTGGCAGATCATGATCCGCGTCGCTTTGCCGCAGGCGATGCCGCGGCTGCTGCACGCGATGCGGTTGGCGCTCGGCCCGGCATGGGTCTTCCTGATTTCGGCCGAGGCGATCGCGGCAGACGTAGGCCTTGGCTACCGCATCTTCCTCGTCCGTCGCTATCTGTCGATGGACGTCATCATTCCCTATGTCGCCTGGATCGCGCTGCTCGCGATCCTGATGGACGCGGCGCTCAACCTTGCGAGCCGGCGCCTCTACCCCTGGGCGCATGGAGCCAGCCATTGAGCGCGCTCCTCACCCTGCGCGACATCTGGGTCGAATATGGCGACAAGATCGTCCTCGAAAAGGTCGATCTTGCCATCGAAGCCCAGTCCTTCGTGTCGATCATCGGCCCGTCGGGCGCGGGCAAGACCAGCCTGCTGCGCGTCATGCTGGGCCAGGAAGTGCCGACGCGGGGGCAGATCCTGCTCGACGGGGTGCCGCTGAAGCCCGAATGCGGGCCGGACCGGGGCGTCGTGTTTCAGCGCTATTCGGTGTTCCCGCATCTCTCGGCGCTGCAGAACATGATGTTCGGGCTGGAGTGCGCACAGGCGCCCTTCACCGCGCGGCTGTTCGGCCGGGCACGACGTGAGGCGGCGGATCAGGCGGAAGAGATGCTGCGCGCCGTAGGCCTCGGCGATGCGATGGACATTTATCCCGCGCAAATGTCAGGCGGCATGCAGCAGCGGCTCGCCATCGCCCAGGCGCTGATTAAGCGGCCGCGCATCCTGCTGCTTGACGAACCCTTCGGCGCGCTCGATCCGGGCATCCGCGCCGACATGCATGCGCTCATTACCCGGCTGTGGCGCGACTATGCGCTGACCATCATCATGGTCACGCACGATCTGCGCGAGGCCTTCTCCTTGGGCACGCGCGTGCTGGCGCTCGATAAGCGCCGGCACGATCCCCATGCCCCCCATCGCTATGGCGCCACCGCGGTCTACGACCTCGCGCTGCGCCGTTCCATCGACCCGGTGGACGACGAAAACGCCGACGCCGGGCTCGCAACGCAGGATATCAAGGAGGACATCGGCAATGGCCAGTGACGGTGCCAGCCTCGCCAGGCTCAGCATGAGCCTGCCGAGCGACCTGTTCCGACAACTCGACGCCATGGTGGAGGAACGCGCGCTTCCTTCCCGCTCGCAGCTCATCGCCGAGCTGATTCGGCATGCGCTCGCCGAGCATGAGGCCTCCACCCGGCCCGACGAGATGCTCGCGGGCACGATCACGCTCGTCTACCGGGGCGATCGCGGCAGGGTGCGGCATCAGCTCGCGCAGACGCAGGCTGATTATCTCAAGGAAGTCATCTCTTCCCAGCATGTGTTTCTGGAAGGGGACCAGTCGCTCGAAGTCCTGCTGGTGCAGGGACCTGCGATCCTGCTCAAGGAACTGTGCGACGCGCTGCGCCGGGTGCGCGGCGTACACCAGCTGCAACTTGTGACCACCACCGCGCTGCTTCCGCCGCTCTACGAGCCGCAAGAGGAAGACGCGCCCAAGGGACATGCCGCATGATGAATGGCCTCGCCAATCCTTCCGCCGCCCGCGATCATGCGCGCGCCATGGCCGGGACCGTGGTCGACGCCATGCCGATCGTCCCGCCGGTCGCGCGCGATCTGCCGGCCCACGTCCAGGCTTCAGACCTGCTGTGGGAAGAAACGATCGCGCCGGGCGGCTATGCGACGCGGCGGTTGCCGCGCGGCGCGCGCCTTCGGCTGATCGACGTGGCGGGCGATGCCTGCGCCTCCATCCTGCTTTTCAATGCGGAGGGGCCGGCCGAACGACTAAATGTCGCCGACACCGTCAAGGTGCAGTGGCAGGCTTATCTCGGTGCGGGCGCGTTGCTGCTTTCCGACATGGGGCGCGTGCTGATGAGCATCCTCGACGATGACGCGGGCACGCACGACACATTTTGCGGGACGTCGAACGCGGCGACCAATGCCGCCAAATATGGCTCCGGCGCGAACAGCGGCCCCTGCCCCAACGGGCGCGACCGCTTTCTGCTCGGTGCAGCGAAACATGGGCTGGGACGACGCGACATTCACCCCTGCGTCACCCTGTTCAAGGGCGCGAAGGTCGAAGCCGATGGCACCATCACGCCGCTGACCGACCCCTTCCCGCCAAACCGCGCGGTGGTGCTGCGCGCCGAGATGGACGTCATCCTGGTCGTTGCCAACTGCCCGCACGTCCTCGACCCCCGGCCGGATTACAGCGTCACGCCGCTGCGCGCCACCGCCTGGCGCGGCCCGCCTGCGCCCGAAGCCGACCCCGTGCGCAACGCGACACCCGAAGGGCTCCGCGCCTTTCAGAATACCGAAGATTTTCTCCGTCGTTAGGAAGGAGCCGCTTCCCACATGAGCACCGATCCGCATCTAACCGGCCTCGCCGGAACCGTTCTGCACGACGTCATTGTGCCCGCCCGTGCACCGTGGCTGCACCATGTCGCGGCGGGACAGACCCTCCGCATCGTCGATCTTGAAGGAAACCAGGCGGTCGATTTCCTGCTCTACGCCGCACAGGACGACGCCGAACGTTACAGCGCGCAGGATACCGTGAGCGCGCAGGGCAATCTGTATCTGCGCGAAGGGACGATCCTGCGGTCCAATGAGGGCCGACCGATGATGACCATCGCCGCCACCGCAGTCGAATATCATGACACGATCGGCGGGGCCTGCTCCTGCGAGTCGAATACGCTGCGTTATGGCCAGCACACCAAGGCCGAACATGCCTGCGTCGAGAATTTCTTGGAAGCGAACCTGCGCGAAGGCCGGGGCAAGCGCGACATCGTCTCCAACATCAACTTCTTCATGAACGTGCCGGTGGAGGAAGACGGCTCGCTCGGCATTGTCGATGGTATTTCGGCGCCGGGCCTGACCGTCGATCTGAAGGCCGAGATGGACGTCGTCGTCGTCGTTTCCAACTGTCCGCAGATCAACAATCCCTGCAACGGCTTCAACCCCACCCCCGTCCGCATGATCGTGGCCGCATGAGCTTCGATACGGTTCTGATCGCCAACCGTGGCGCGATCGCAACCCGGATCATCCGGACGCTGAAGCGCATGGGACTGCGCTCCGTCGCCGTCTATTCGGAAGCCGACGAAGGCTCGCTCCACGTCGCGCAGGCGGACGAGGCGGTATGCATCGGTCCGGCGCGGGCGTCCGAGAGCTATCTCAACATTCCCGCCATATTGGCGGCGGCGCGCGCGACCGGCGCGGGGGCGATCCATCCGGGCTATGGTTTCCTCGCGGAAAATGTCGAATTCGCCGAAGCCTGCGCCGCTGAGGGTATCGTCTTCATCGGGCCGACGCCCGACAATATCCGCACGTTCGGCCTCAAACACAGCGCCCGCGCGCTGGCGGCCGAACATGGCGTGCCGCTCGCGCCGGGCACCGGCCTGCTGACGGACGAGGCGGAGGCCATGGCCGCCGCGCGGGAAATCGGCTTTCCCGTCATCCTGAAAGCGACGGCCGGCGGCGGCGGCATCGGCATGCGCATCTGCGAGGACGAGGCCGCCGTGCGCGAGGGTTTCGCCGCGGTCGCCCGCCAAGGGCAGAGCAATTTCGGCGACGCCGGCATCTTCCTCGAACGCTATATCCGCCGCGCGCGCCATATCGAGGTGCAGCTGTTCGGCGACGGACAGGGCCACATCATGGCGCTGGGCGAACGCGACTGTTCGCTCCAACGCCGCAATCAAAAGGTGGTCGAGGAAGCCCCCGCCCCCTTGTTGCCCGATGCCGTCAGGCGCGACCTCATCGCCGCCGCGACGCGGCTGGGGGAAGCGGCCGACTATCTGTCCGCCGGCACGGTCGAATTCCTGTACGATGCGGAGCGCGAAGAGTTCTTCTTCCTGGAGATGAACACGCGGCTCCAGGTCGAACATGGCGTCACCGAAGAGGTGATGGGCATCGATCTGGTCGAATGGATGATCCGTGGCGGCGCCAAGGATTTCGCGTTTCTCGACGGCGCCGCGCCGCAGCCCCGAGGCCATGCGGTGCAGGTGCGCCTCTATGCCGAAGACCCCGCGCTCGACTATCGCCCGACCTCGGGCAAGCTGACCGCGGTCGATTTCGCCCCCGACATCCGCACCGAAACATGGTGCATGGCCGGGACCGAGGTCAGCGCCTGGTACGACCCCATGCTCGCTAAGCTGATCGTCCACGCGCCGACACGGGGCGAGGCGATTGAAAAAATGCAGGCGGCGCTCGACCGGAGCCGGGTCGATGGCATCGAGACCAATCTGCGCTGGCTGCGCCAGGTCGTCCGCGCCCCCGACTTCGCGAACGGCACCGTCTCGACGCGGCTGCTGGAGGGTGTCACCTCGCACGCGAAAAGCATCCGCGTCATCAGCGGCGGCACGGCGACGACCGTGCAGGACTGGCCGGGCCGCCAAAAGCTGTGGGCGGTCGGCGTGCCGCCATCGGGGCCAATGGACGACCAGTCCTTTCGCCTCGGCAACCGGATTCTCGGCAATCCCGAAGGCATGTCGGGCCTCGAAGTCACCGTCACCGGGCCAAGCCTTGCGTTCACCGCACCCGCCCGCATCTGCCTGATGGGCGCCGATTTCGCAGCGACGCTCGATGGGGTTGCGGCGCCGCGCGGCGTGGCGATCGACGTGGAGGCGGGACAGACGCTCGTGCTCGGCCGCCCGTCCGGCGGGGGGCTGCGCGGCTATATCCTTTTCGCCGGCGGCCTCGACATCGCGCCTTATCTTGGCAGTCGCAGCACTTTCGAGCTCGGCCAGTTTGGCGGCCATGCCGCGCGCCGGCTGCTGGCGGGCGATGTGCTGCATCTGGCCGACGGCGAGACCGACGCGCCACTGCCTTCGGTCTCGCTGCCCGCGCTTTCGAAGGCATGGACCGTGCGCGTGCTGTACGGCCCGCACGGCGCGCCTGATTTCTTCACCGATAGCGACATCGACGCGATCGTAGCGACGGAATGGCAGGTCCATTACAACAGCAACCGCACCGGCGTGCGCCTGATTGGACCCAAGCCGCAATGGGCGCGGCCCGATGGCGGGGAAGCGGGCCTTCATCCGTCCAATATCCACGACAATCCCTATGCGATCGGCGCGGTCGATTTCACAGGCGACATGCCGATCATCCTCGGCCCGGACGGGCCATCGCTCGGCGGCTTCGTTTGCCCGTTCGTGGTGATCGCCGCCGATCGGTGGAAGATCGGCCAGTTCGCGCCGGGCGACACGATCCGCTTTGCGCCCGTCGCCATCGACGACGCAAAGCTCGCGGAGGAGCAGCAGCGCGTGCTGATCGCGTCGGGCCGCCCGGCGGACGCCATGCTCCAGACACCGATCGCCGCGCTTTCGCCGATCCTGGGGGAACTGTCGGCGGGTCCGGGCCGTCCCCGCACCGTCTATCGGCAACAGGGCGACCGCAATATTCTGGTCGAATATGGGCCGATCGTGCTCGATATCGAGCTGCGCATTCGGGTCCACGCGTTGATGACCGCGCTGGAACGACGCGCTTTGCCGGGCATCATCGACATCGTGCCGGGGATAAGGTCGCTGCAGCTTCATTTCGACGGCGCGCTGCTCGACCAGAACGCCGCGCTGGCGGAACTGATCGCGGCCGAAGAGGAACTGGGCGACCTAGAGGATTTCACAATCCCCTCGCGCATCGTCCACCTGCCGCTCAGCTGGCGCGACCCGGCGACCCTGGAGACGATCGAAAAATATATGAGCGGCGTGCGCGCCGACGCGCCCTGGTGCCCGGACAACATCGAATTCATCCGCCGGGTCAATGGCCTGCCCGATGCGGCGGCGGTGGAAAATCTGATCTTCGAGGCGAACTATCTCGTCCTCGGCCTTGGTGACGTCTATCTGGGCGCGCCGGTGGCGACACCCGTCGATCCGCGCCATCGGCTCGTCACCACCAAATATAATCCCGCGCGCACTTGGACGCCGCCCAATGTCGTGGGGATCGGCGGCGCCTATATGTGCATCTACGGGATGGAGGGTCCGGGCGGCTATCAACTGTTCGGCCGCACCATCCAGGTATGGAACACGCACCGGCAGACCGACGCCTTTGTCGACGGCAAACCCTGGCTGCTGCGCTTCTTCGACCAGATCCGCTTCTATCCGGTCAGCGCGGACGAATTGATGGAATGGCGCCGCGACTTCCCGACCGGCCGGCGCTCGATCCGGATCGAGGAATCCGAGTTCCGTCTCGCGGACTATCGCGCCTTCCTGAGCGACAACACCGCCTCCATCGCCGCGTTCGAAACGCAAAGGCAAGCCGCCTTCGATGAGGAGCGTTCCGAATGGCAGCGCAATGGCGAGTTCGATCGCCTGAGCGACCTGGCCGAAAAGGATGCGCCCGAACCGGAAGCGATCGAAATCCCCGAAGGCGCCTCTCTCGTCGAGACGCCCTTTGGCGGGAGCATATGGAAGCTGCTCGTGAACATAGGGGACGAGGTGAAGGTCGGCGATACGATCGCCATCATCGAGGCGATGAAGATGGAATGCGCGGTGCAAAGCACCAGCGCAGGAACGGTGGCGGCGCTTTACGTCAAGGAACGGCAGGCGCTCCAACCCGGTGTGCCGATGATGGCGCTGCGAGAGAAGGCATGACCGCGCTCGACCGCCGCAGCGTGATCGGCATCGCGCAGACGGTGCGGTCCGGCCGGACCAGCGCGCGGGCCGTCATGGAGGATACGCTCGCGCGGCTGACCGCCTATGACGCCGTGCAGCCCCAGGCCTGGATCAGCCGCCCAAGCGCTGCTGAATTGACGGCGGCCGCCGAGGCCATCGATGCACGGCTGGCGGTCGGCGACATTCTGCCACTCGCCGGCGTGCCCTTTGCGGTGAAGGACAATATCGACGTCGCCGGGCTGGACACGACGGCGGGCTGCCCCGCCTTCGCCTATCGGCCCGAAAAATCCGCGACCGTGGTCGATCGCCTGCTGGCGCAGGGCGCGATCTGCATCGGCAAGACAAATCTCGACCAGTTCGCCACTGGCCTGAATGGCACGCGCTCCCCTTATGGCGCGCCGCGCAACCCCTATAACCTCGCCTATGTGAGCGGCGGGTCGTCCTCCGGCTCCGCCGTCGCCGTCGCCGCCGGCCTCGTCGCATTCGCGCTGGGGACGGATACAGCCGGATCGGGTCGGGTTCCGGCCGCCTTCCAGCACCTCATCGGCTTCAAGCCGAGCAAGGGCCGATGGAGCAATGCGGGACTGGTGCCGGCCTGCCGCACGCTCGACTGCATCACGGTCTTCACCGACGATGTCGGCGACGCCCGCCTGCTCGACGCGATCATCGCCGGCTTCGACGCGACGGACGCCTATTCGAAACCCTTGACCAACAGCCCGCGCGGGTCGGCACGGATCGGCGTGCCGCCTCGCGATCAGCTGGCCTGGTTCGGCGACGCGGAATCGGAATATCTCTACGCGGGGGCGATGGCGCATCTGGCCAAGCTGGGGGCATTGGTCGAGGTCGATATCGCGCCACTGCTGGAGGCCGCGCAGCTTCTCTATGACGGGCCGTGGGTCGCGGAGCGCACCGCCGCGATGGCGGACCTGCTCGCTGCCGATCCCGATGCGATAGATCCGACCGTGCGCGCGGTGGTCGAGCCGGGACATGCTGTCAGCGCAATCGACCTGTTCAACGGCATGTACCGGCTGGCCGAACTGAAAAGGCATGCCGACACCCAGTGGGAAGGGATCGATCTGCTCGCCTTTCCCACCACCGGTTCGACCTATCGGGTCGCCGAACTGCATGCCGCCCCGGTCGCGCTCAATAGCGCGCTCGGGCGCTATACCAATTTCGTCAATCTGCTCGACATGGCGGCGGTCGCCGTGCCCGCGGGCCGCCGGGACAATGGCACCGGCTTCGGCATCACGCTTATCGGCCCCGCCGACACCGACCGCGCGCTGCTCGACGTTGCCAACGCCTATCTCGCCGCCGCCGACCTTCCTTCTCCGCCACCCCTAGATCTGGAGGGCAAAATGCAGACCGTGAAACTCGCCGTCGTCGGCGCGCACTTGAAAGACATGCCGCTGCACTGGCAATTGACGTCGCGCGATGCGCGCTTCGTCGGCGCATTCGAAACCGCGCGGACCTACCGGCTCTATGCGATGGCGGACAGCACGCCGCCCAAGCCGGCGCTCGTCCATAGCGAGGATGGCGGCAGCATCGCGCTCGAAGTCTATGAGCTTGGCGTCGCCGAATTCGGCAGCTTCGTCGCCGAAGTGCCAGCCCCACTCGCCATCGGCACGGTGACGCTGGCCGACGGCAGCAGCGTCAAGGGCTTCGTCGCGGAACCGCGCGCGGTGACGGGGGCGCAGGACATTACCGCCCTTGGCGGATGGCGCGCCTTTATCAACGGAAAGGGATGACCATGCCAAAGCTGCCAATTCTGGGCGCAATCCTCGCCGCAAGTTGTCCGGCCATCGCGGCCGCTGCGCCGCCGCGTGGCGAACAGGTTATCCAAGTGCCCGGCTTTGCCGATTTTCTGGCGGTCGATGGCGACAGCGTCTGGGCGACGAACGACGCCCGCGTCGAACGCTGGTCGCGCGAGGGCCGGATCGCGTCCGTTCCCATGTCAAAGCCGTGCGGCGCGATGGCGATATGGGGCGACGCGCTCTGGGTTGCCGACTGCGTGGAAAACGCGCTCGTGCGCATCGACCGGACCAACGCACGCAAGGTCGTGACCATCCCGACCGGCATCGCCAACCCCAAGGGTGAGCTCAACGTCGTCGCGGGAGCGGACTCGGTCTGGGTTGCCAGCGACCAGAAGGGCATGGTGTCGCGCATCGATCCGACCAGCAACAAGGTCGTCGCGACCATCCCGGTCAGCGTCGGCACCCATTATCTGGCCTTCGGCTTCGGATCGCTGTGGGCGGTGAGCAGCGAGGCGGGCACGCTTCAACAGATTGATCCCGCAGCCAATGCGGTCGTCAAGACGATCGCGCTCGGCAAGCAGCCCGCCTTCCTCACCGCCGGAGAGAAGGCGATATGGGTGCAGGAGCAGGGCGACGGAACGGTCGCGCGCATCGACCCTGCGACCGGCGAAGTGACGGGCCGCGCGAAAGTGGGCGATGCTCTCAAATATGGCGACATCGATACCGGCGCCGGTATGGTCTGGCTGCGCACGACGGAAGATCAGACCTTCGTCGCGATCGATCCTGCTACGCTTAAGGTCACGGCGCGCATCGGCAAGGCCGAGGGCAGCGGCGCAATACGCTTTACCGAAGACGGGCTGTGGACATCGGCGCATGACGTCCACACGCTGACCTGGTGGCCCGACCCGGCGAAACTCGCGCGATAGCCCGCTCCGACTTCGCCCCGTGCCGACAAGCGGCGGACGGGGCGAAGGTTCGCCGGACGGGCCGCCCCATCCGGCTCCATGCGGATGATGCTGCTGCAACGCCGCGTGTCATCCCGCACCGCGCGCATTCCGTATCCGACACAGGAGTTTTTGGCCGGCTTATTCGGCAGGGTGCTGCGCGCCCTCGGCTGATTCCGCCTGCTCCGCTCACCCCCCATAGATCGCATCTATGGCCTCTATAGCGCGATCGCGGCTGGCGTGATCCCGCCGTTTTGCGATGCTCCATCCACCCGATGCGCGACGGGCCAGTGACGCGATGCGTCCGCTCGCCGCGCACGACGAAGCCCGACGAACGGGCGATTTTACAGTGAGGGCGGTATGGACGGAGTCCGCGTAGGCAACAGAATGATCGGTGCGCAGTCACCGGTAACGGTGGGGTGGGAGAATGTTCCGCGTGTACAGGGCGGGCCTGTCAAACAGTTCGTCTTCACCTGGTTTCAGCCCGCGATACTGCTCGGCCTGATCGCATTCTGGTATTATGCGCCCAACTCCATCGCCAAGGCGTCGACCGCCATCGGCATCGGCATCGTCTTCAAAGTGCTGCTGATCGCGCTGGAATGGATCAATCCGCGCCATGAAAGCTGGCGCCTTACCTGGAAGGAACTGGTCACCGACCTCTTCTATGTCGGGCTCGGCTATACGCTTCTCAGCATGGTCGAACGCTATATCGGCGCGGACGTGGTGATAGAGGCCGCACGCAACAGTTTCGACTGGAGCAAATTCGCCTGGTTCATCGGCCTGCCGCTGCTGGTGCAGGCGCTCTTGATTTCCATCATCTTCGACTTCGGTCAATATTGGATGCATCGCGGCATGCATAATTGGTATCCGCTCTGGCTGACCCACGCGCCGCATCATTACATCACGCAGCTCAACATCAACAAAGGCGCGGTCGGCAATCCGGTCGAACTCTTCCTGATCGGCATCGGCATTGGGGGCATGTTCGATTTCCTGCCCCGCGCCGCGCTGCTCGCAGGGACGCTGGGCCTGGCGGTTGGCACCTACCAGCATATCAACGTCCGCTTCAATTCGCCGACCTGGTGGCGCTTCTTGTTCAACACCACCGAACATCACAGCGTCCATCATTCGCAGGATTATGAGGCGAGCCGCAGCAACTATGCGAGCACCTGGATCTTCATCGACCGGATGTTCGGCACCTGCGTCGATGGCGAGGCGGAACTGCTCGGTATGGAAGGCGGCCGCAAGATGTCTATCCGCGAGACCATGACCTTCCCGTTCACGGAAGGCTGGAACGCGGTGAAGGCGAAGCTTGCGCGGGGTCGCTTCGACACGCCGGCAGCCATTCCCGCGGAATGATCCAGACATCGCGCTGACAAGAGGGGGCGTCACGTGAAAGGCAATATCATCGACTGGATCTGGAACGTCAGCGGCAGCCTCGCGCTGCGCCCCGGCCTGTCGGAAGACGAGGTGTTCGGCCGGCTCGACCCGTTGTTCCAGACGACGGGTACCCGTCATGCACGACAGGGCTATATGCTGACGTTCGAGAAAAAGGATCAGGCCGCGCAGGATAAGATGTCCGTTTTCGATGCCGGCGTCCTGCAGATCAAGCGGAGCGCGGCGGGACTGGTACTCCATTATCGTCTGAAGAGCCGCGCGCTGCTCTATTGTTTTCTTGCGCCCTTATTGTTCCTTGCCTTCGCGCAGGCGACGGTGATGATCGGTGCGTACGAAAAGGAAAAGGCCGCGGCGACGAAAACGGTCAAGAAGAAAAAGAAGAAGGACGTCGTCCTTCCCCAGCATCCGATCGACAGCTTTCTCGGCGCGCCCGCTCCGGAAAAACCCAAGTCCGAAAAGGAGAAGGAAAAGAACAAGGACGACGACGCGCCATCGCCGACGGCGGCCTATGTCTTCGCCGGACTCTTTGCCGCTCTTTATATCGTCGGGCGTATTCTCGAGGATCGGCTGATCAAATCGCTCTTCCGGAAAAA
>JBEVMZ010000156.1:0-4913 GCA_040508335.1 Sphingobium sp. | reverse complement strand
CGCCGGTCACGGTCCAGACCATGACCAATACGCCCACCGACGATGCGCGCGCGACGATCGACCAGATCCGTCGCTGCGAGGAAGCCGGCGTCGACATCATCCGCGTGTCCTGCCCCGACGAACCCTCGACGGCTGCCTTGAAGCAGATCGTGCGCGCCGCCCGCGTGCCGATCGTCGCCGACATCCATTTCCATTATAAGCGCGCGCTCGAAGCCGCCGATGCGGGCGCGGCCTGCCTGCGCATCAATCCGGGTAATATCGGTTCGGAAAGCCGCGTGCGCGAAGTGGTGCAGGCGGCCAAGGCCAATGGCTGCGCGATCCGCATCGGCGTGAACGCCGGCAGCCTGGAAAAGGACCTGCTCGAAAAATATGGTGAGCCCTGCCCCGAAGCGCTGGTCGAAAGCGCGCTCGACCATATCAAGTTGCTCCAGGACCAGGATTTCCACGACTATAAGGTCGCGGTAAAGGCGTCGGACGTGTTCCTCGCGGTCGCCGCATACGCGCAGCTGGCCGATGCGGTCGACTGCCCGCTGCATCTCGGCATCACCGAGGCGGGCGGCCTGATCGGTGGCACCGTCAAGAGCGCGATCGGCATCGGCAATCTGCTCTGGGGCGGGATCGGCGACACCATCCGTGTCTCCCTCTCCGCCGAGCCGGAAGAAGAAGTGCGCGTCGGCTATGAGATACTGAAATCCCTCGGCATCCGTACGCGCGGGGTCAAGGTCATTTCCTGCCCCAGCTGCGCGCGGCAGGGCTTCGACGTCATCCGCACCGTGCAGGCGCTCGAGGAGCGGCTCCAGCATATCAGCACACCGCTTTCGCTCTCCATCCTCGGCTGCGTCGTCAACGGCCCCGGTGAAGCGCGCGAGACCGACATTGGTCTCACCGGCGGTGGCGCGGGCAAGCATATGGTCTATCTGTCGGGCCTCACCGACCATGTCATCCAGGACGAAGGGATGATCGACCATATCGTCGGCCTTGTCGAAGCCAAGGCCGCTGAGTTCGAGGCCGCCAAGCTCGAGGCGGAAAGTAGCGACGCCGGAAAGGCCGACGCGGCCTGAAGGCATGGCCGCGATCACGCGCCGCTCCATGGACTTCGGGTCTTCGCAACCATAAGGCGTGATGATGAGCGGCGCGGACAAACATGGCGGGGGGCGCGGCCCGATCGCGCGGGCTTTTGCCATGTGCTGCGCCGGCGTTGCGCTATTCTCCGTCATGGACGGCGTGATGAAGGGCGTCAGCCTTTCAATCGGCCTCTACAACGCTTTGCTCTGGCGCGCGCTTGTCGGCGTCGGCCTTGGCGCGATCTTGATGTTGGCGCTGCGTCTGCCCTGGCCCGGCCGGGCGGCGCTGCGTCTCCATCTGCTGCGCGGGTTGGTCGTCGCGGCTATGGCGGCGTTGTTTTTCTGGGCGCTGATGCGGCTGCCGATGGCCGAAACCATCGCCTTGACCTTCATCGCGCCGATTTTCGCCCTTTATCTCGCCGCCGTGCTGCTGGGCGAACATATTGGCGGCCGCGCCATCGGCGCGTCCCTGCTTGGGCTTGCGGGCGTCGGCGTCATCCTTTCGGGCCGGGCAAGCGGGACCTATGACGCGCAAGCGCTGCTGGGCGTCGGCGCAGCGCTGCTTTCGGCATTGCTCTTCGCCTGGAACCTCATCATCCAGCGGCGCCAGGCGCAGATCGCCGGCCCCGTCGAGATAGCCTTTTTCCAGCATCTCGTAATGTCATGCGTCTATACACCTGCCGCCTGGGTCTGGGCGGAAATCCCGCCTTTGACCATGATGCCGCTCGTCCTGCTTGCCGCGATTCTCGCCTTCACCTCGCTGATGGCCTTTGCCTGGGCCTATGCGCGGGCCGAGGCGCAGCGGTTGATCCCGGTTGAATATAGCGGCTTCATCTGGGCGGCGATCGTCGGTGCCATCGCCTTTGGCGAACGATTGACGCTGACGACATTGGCCGGCGCCACGCTGATCGTCGCAGGCTGTTTGTTGGTCGCGCGCGCGAAGCCGCCGGCGCACGCAGAGCCGGGAATCGCCTGATCGCGCCGTGCGGCGAGCCGATAGCGCGCGCAGCCGCCAAGCCTTGACGCGCGCTTCCCACCCGGCGCATTGTGCCGGAACGGAACATTTGGGGGACCTGTAGACACCATGGCTGTCAGCCGCGGAGCCAAACGCACGCCGGAATGGCGTGAGATGCTGAAGCGCAGCCTGCTGCGCAGCAGCGCACTGATCGGCGCGATCCTGCTGATGCTCGTCACCCTTTTCCTGGCGCTGGCGCTGTTAAGCTATACGCCGAGCGATCCGTCGCTGATGACGGTGGCGGGCGATGGCGTGCGCAATATCATGGGGTCGCCCGGCGCCTGGGTATCCGATCTGCTTCTGTTGATCCTGGGTGTTCCGGTCGCATTCGTCCTCCCGCTGCTGGCGATCCTCGCCCGCCGGCTCTGGGGCGATCAGGATATGAGCGGATGGGCCGGCCAACTGGGCAAGAATATTGCCGGCATCGCCCTGATCGGCATCGCGCTCGCCCTGTTTCAGCCCGAACCACTTGTCGGCCTGCCATCGGGTTGGGGTGGGATGATCGGCCTTGCCGTCGCCAAGGGGGTGCTCAGCCTCATCGCTCAGGCGCCGGCAGGGATGCAGGGATGGATTGTCGGCGCGGCGCTCATTTTGGCGCTTATCCTGGGTCTGACCCTCGTCTATCGCAGTTTCGCGCTGGAAAAGCCGATCATTGCGCTTCGCCGCCCCAATCTGCCGCGTCTCAACCTGCCCAAACCAACGCTGTCGCTTGGCGGCAGCGGTCCTCGGGTGCCGCAGGAGGAAAGCGACGAGGAAGAGATCGAAGCCCGCATCATCGCGCCGCGCAAGCAGGTGTCGAACGAACCCAAGCCGCCGATCACGATCCAGAGCCCCAAGCCTGCGCCCGCGCAGCGGCAGATGGCGCCCATCAGCCAGGACGATCTGTTCGGCAACAGTTCGCTGCCCTCGGCCGACCTGCTCAACCCGATCCCCGCCAATCAGGGGATGAAGGTCGACAAGGCGGCGCTGGAGCGCAACGCTCGCCTGCTCGAAAGCGTGCTCGACGATTTTCATGTAAAGGGCAATATCGTCGAGGTCCGCCCCGGCCCCGTCGTCACCATGTACGAGCTGGAGCCCGCGCCCGGTATCAAGGCGAGCCGGGTGATTGCGCTCGCCGACGATATCGCGCGCAACATGTCGGCGCTTTCGGCGCGTGTCGCGACGATACCGGGCCGCACCGTTATCGGCATCGAACTGCCCAACGCCAATCGCGAAGGCGTGTCCTTCCGCGAACTCATCACGTCGGAGGAATTCGGCGCGGAAGCGACGCTGCCGATCATCCTGGGCAAGAATATCTCGGGCGAGCCGATCATCGCCGATCTGGCGCCAATGCCGCATCTGCTGATCGCCGGTACGACCGGGTCGGGCAAGTCGGTCGGCTTGAACGCGATGATCCTGTCGCTGCTTTATCGCATGACGCCCGATCAGCTTCGCCTCATCATGATCGACCCCAAGATGCTGGAACTGTCGACCTATGACGACATTCCCCACTTGCTCTCGCCCGTCGTCACCGAACCGCAAAAGGCGATTCGCGCGCTCAAATGGGCGGTCGAACAGATGGAGGACCGCTATCGCATGATGGCATCCATTTCCGTGCGCAACCTCGCCAACTATAATGAAAAGGTCCGCGCCGCCAAGGCCAAGGGCAAGCCGCTCGGCCGCCGCGTCCAGACCGGCTATGATCCCGACACCGGCAAGCCGATCTATGAGGAGGAGCAGCTCGACTTCCAGCCGCTGCCCCAGATCGTGGTGGTGGTGGACGAGCTGGCCGACCTCATGATGACCGCGGGCAAGGAGGTGGAATTCCTGATCCAGCGCCTCGCGCAAAAGGCGCGTGCGGCGGGCATCCACCTGATCCTCGCGACGCAGCGTCCTTCGGTTGACGTCATCACCGGCGTCATCAAGGCGAACCTGCCGACCCGAATCAGCTTCTTCGTCACGTCGAAGATCGACAGCCGCACGATCCTGGGCGAGCAGGGCGCCGAGCAGCTGCTGGGCAAGGGCGACATGCTCTATATGCATGGCGGCAAGGGGCTGATGCGCGTCCATGGGCCATTCGTCTCCGACGATGAAGTCCGCCTGGTCGCCGACCATTGGCGCGCGCAGGGCCAGCCCGACTATATCTCCGCCGTTACCGAGGAGCCCGAAGATGGCGGCTTTGCGCTCGAGGGCGTGGACCTGGGCGACGACAGTCCGGACGCGCAGCTTTTCCGCAAGGCGTGCCAGCTCGTCTTCGAGAATCAGAAGGCTTCTACCAGCTGGCTGCAGCGCCAGCTCCGCGTCGGGTACAACAGCGCCGCGCGCCTCATCGAACGGATGGAAGAAGAGGGGCTGGTGGGTCCGCCCAATCACGTTGGTCGTCGCGAAGTGCTGCGCGACGAAAACGGCAACCCCCTCTAACGTACGACGATTGCATTCGTTGCAATCGCTTCGTCTCCCTTCGCATTTGCGGCATTCGGGTTGGGCCGACATAAGGAACGGGCCTTTCAGGCATCCTCTCCTAAACTTTTTAAGGCCGGTCGCGAGATCGGCCTTTTTTTTCTGTTCAGTCCCGTTTAAGGAAGTGCCGCTGCTACCGCGCCGATAACATAATTGGAGCGGTGCCGCCGGCAAGACCGGCATGGCGAGGTGGGAGCATGGGGGATGGAGCGGTCGCGAAGGCCGCCCCGTTCGCGACCGCTCTCCCCCATTGCCCTTCATCTCATATCATTGCAATCGCGGAACGAACGGGGTCACGGCGGGTTCAAGCCCGGCCCGGCATGGATATCGCCCAAACCGCTCTGACCAGTTATTCCGGAGAAGATTGCATGAAGCGCATCCTTGCGCCCACCCTG
>JBEVMZ010000148.1:0-12394 GCA_040508335.1 Sphingobium sp. | reverse complement strand
CGGCCTGGCGATGAACGCTGTCGGCGATCTCGGCCCACAGCATGTCCTGCGACGTCCGCCGCAGCATCGCCCAGGCCTGAAACGTCTCATCCTCATGCAGCCGCTCATAGACGGTTTCGACCCGGGCATTGCTTGCCGGACCGGGATCGAGCGCTTCTGCCCGCTCGCGGAAATGCGGTTCGATGGCCTTGGTCAGATAGACTTTGAGGTCGCGTACGAAGAGTTGTTCGGCCATTTCGTCATGATTGGCCGACGGCAGCATCGCATGGGGTTCGCTCATTTGCTCTTTCCTTTCCGGCGGGCATCCTCGCGCAGAGGACGGAATACGCGGTCGATGATGCGGCGGCGCAGGCCGTCCCGTTCCTTTGCCTGTGCCTCTGCGGGCGCAAAATTCTCGATCGCATCGCGGGTGAAGAGGCCGGCCGCTTCCACCAGCCGCTCCACGGTATCGAGACGCTCGCGCGTCACGGCAAGTTCCGACGTCAGCGCGGCGACCATCGCCATCAGGCGGGCTTCGCCGGGCGACTGACCATGAATGGCCTGCTGGCGATTGACGGGCGGTATGTTCTTCATGGGCATCTTCCCTTTCAGCCGAGGCGGGGAATGAGGTGGCGGCCGATCATTTCCGCATCGGCGAGATTGTCGAAGCCGCGCAGCAGCACGTCATCGACACCGATCGCTTCATAGGCGCGCAGCGTTTCGGCCAGTTCCTCCGGCCCGCCGACCAGTGCCATGGCGTGCGAACGCCCGCCGGTCGCTTCGATGACGCCGCCCCACAGGCGCGGATCCTCGGCAGAGCGTGCGGCCAAGGCTTCATCGATACGCTTTTGCGCGCTTGCATCCGATCCGCTGCCAAGGCCGACCGATGCGGTGCGTGCCTTCAACTGTGCGACCATGTCGTCGGCGCGCGCCCAGGCGGCCTTGTCGTCATCGGCGATGACGATGCGGATCGACATCAGGAAGCGGGGCGAGCGGCCATGAGGCGCGGCGGCAGCGCGTACCTCCTGGATCAGGCGCGCGGTGCGTTCGAGCGTCATGCCGGCCAGCGCATAGACGTCGGCGCATTCGCCACCATATTCGACGCCAAGGCCCGACGATCCGCCCCAGAAGATAGGGATGCTGCCATCGACCGGCCAGATCATGCTGTCCGCGCCCGCCAGCCGGTAGAAATCGCCCTCATGGTCGAACGGGCCGCCGCCCTCCCAGCTTTTGCGGAGCAGCTGCACATATTCGCGGCTGCGCTGATAGCGCTGGTCCTTGGTCAGGAAGTCGCCGTCGCCCTGCGTTTCCTTGTCGTTGGTCGCGGTGATGATGTGGACGCCTGCGCGCCCGCCGCTCATCTGGTCGATCGTCGCCAGCATCCGCGCGGCGAGGGTCGGTGCCACGAAGCCCGGGCGGTGCGCGATCATGAATTTGAGCCGGCTGGTAAGCGCGGCAACATGCGCGGCGACGGTCATCCCGTCGGGCGACTTGGCGCTTTGCGCGATGAGGACGCGTTCATAGCCGAGGTCGTCATAGATGCGCGCCATGCGCGCCACGAAGTCGGCGTCGAAGCCAGCCGCCGCGGGCCGCAATTCGCTTTCATCGACGAAGGGAAGAAGACCGAAGACTTTCATGGAGTGTCCTTTCAGTCAGCCTGCCAAATTTCGGGTTCGACATGCAGGTCGGGGCGACCCGCGTGACGGCTTTCAGGCCGGGCGATGCCAAGATGATCGCGCAGGGTCGCGCCTTCATAATCCTGGCGGAACAGCCCGCGCGCCTGGAGGATCGGCACGACGCCGTCGACAAAGCGGGCGAGCATGTCGGGCAGCACGGGCGCGGCGATGACGAAGCCATCGGCCGCGCCTCCCTTGAACCAGTCTTCGAGAAGGTCTGCGACCTCCTCCGCCGTGCCCGTCACCGTCTTGCTGGTGCGGCCTGCCGCGATTTGACGGGCGATCTGAATGATCGAGAGATTCTCGCGCGCGGCATGTTCGACGATGCGCTTCATCGTGCCCTGCGACGCGCCGGACTGCGGGATTTCGGGCAGCGGGCCGTCCATATCATAGCCCGAGAGGTCGAAGCCACCGAGCTGCATCTGAAGCAGAGCGATCGCCAGTTCAGGGTGGATGAGGTCGGACAGCTCCGCCTCGATCCGCTCGGCCTCTTCCTTCGTCGGGGCGACGATCGGCTGGATCGCGGTCAATATTTTGAGGTCGCCTGCCTGCCGCCCGGCTGCGACCACGCGCGCCTTTAGATCGTCGTAAAAGGCCTTCGCGCTGGCAAGCGACGGGTGCGAGGTGAACACCGCCTCGGCCGTCGCGGCGGCAAGCGCGAGTCCGTCATCCGACGATCCGGCCTGGACGATGACGGGATGGCCTTGCGGCGAGCGCCCCGTCGTCATCGGGCCTTCGACCTTGAAATATTTGCCGGCATGGGCGACCGCGTGGACTTTATCGGGGTCGACATAATTGCCAGCTTCGCGATCCGCGACGAAGGCGTCATCGTCCCAGCTGTCCCACAGCTTCTTGGCGACTTCGATGAATTCGCCGGCGCGGGCATAGCGTTCGGCATGGCCAAAATGCGCGTCGCGGCCGAAATTATGCGCTTCATTCTGCGTGGTCGAGGTCACGACGTTCCAGCCGGCCCGCCCGTGGCTGATATGATCGAGCGTCGAGAGGCGGCGCGCGGCCGAATAAGGCTCGTTATAGCTTGTCGAGAGCGTGGCGATAAGGCCGAGGCGCGAAGTCGCCATCGACAGGGCGCTGAGCAGGGTTACAGGGTCCATGCGGTACAGGTCGGTACGCGCGAACGCGCCTTTGCCCACGATGGTGCGGAACCCCTGCGCATCGGCGAGGAACATGGCGTCGAACTTGCCGCGCTCGGCGATCTGGGCGACGCTTTTGTAATAATCGACATCGGTAAGCCGGCCCGCGTCCGCCAGCGGATGCCGCCAGCCTGCAATATGCCCGCCTGCGCCCATGGGCATCGCGAACAGGTGCATCTTTTCGCCTTTCGCTGCCTCGCTCATCTCTGGTGCGCCCTCCTCGATTGACCGCTGGTCGCTGTTTCGATGGCGTGATCCTGCATCAGCGGTCGGCGCGACCGGAGGGGGCAGAAGCCAATTCATCGCCTAGCGATAATCGCGGTTGCCACGCTGGACGGCCCGCTGGCGGCGATAAAGACTGTTCCATGACAAAAAGGGGTCAAGGGACGGGGCCCTGCTTTCCGGCAGCGATTGCAGGCCCCGGCATTTCGAAGGGAGATTAGTCATGCGGTTCCATCTTGCTAAGCGCGTCATGCTCGGTTCGTCGGCGGCAACCGCCGCCCTGATGCTGGCAGGGACGCCGGTTGCAAGCGCGCAGGACGCCCCGGTCGCGGCGACAGGCACGATGGCTGGCGGCGACATCATCGTGACCGCGCGTAAGCGCGACGAAAATCTGATCGACGTGCCGGTCGCCATCTCCACGCTGGGCAGCGCAGCACTAGAAGCGCGCGGCGTGCAGGGTCTGAACGAGCTTAACGACTTCGTGCCAGGCTTGCGGTTCCAGAACAGCTCGGCCAACCGCAACGACCGTGGCTTTACCACTATCGCGATGCGCGGCATGTATCCGGGCGACTCGCCCAACCGGCAAGGCGTGACCGTCTTCATTGATGGCGTCGCCGTTCCCGGCGGCGCAACGCCCGGCCTCACGGATATCGAGCGCGTCGAAGTCGTGAAGGGTCCGCAGAGCGCCTATTTCGGCCGTGCGACCTTTGCCGGCGCGATCAACTTCATCACCCGCGCCCCTTCGCTCAGCGAATTCGGTGGCAGCATCGACGTGTCCTATGCCTCCTACGACACGATCGAGGCGAAGGCGAGCATCGAAGGTCCGGTGATCCAGGATGTGCTCGGCCTGCGCCTATCGGGGCGTTATTACCGCACCGGTGGTCAATATAAGAATGTCGGCTATGGTGGCCGTCTGGGCGAGCGCGAGACCCGCTCGATTGCCGGCGCCTTCAACTTCCAGCCGAGCGACAGCTTCCGCCTGCGCGGCTATGCGACCTATTGGGAAGATAGCGACGGTCCTTCGGCGCAGGCGCTGCTGGGCGAAGCCAATTACAACTGCAATGTCGGCGGCACCGGCCGTCGTCCGGCCGGCGGCACCAACAACTATATCTGCGGCAATGTAGGCGACGCCATCAAATCGGGCATGTCGCAGAATATCTCGCCCGCAGGCCGCAACGACTTTGGCGGCGTGACCAGCCCCGGTACGATCCTGCCGAGCGACTTCATCCAGAATCTTGGGCTTGAGCGGCAGGCATTCCAGACCAGCCTGATCGGCGACTATGACATTGGCGATTACACGCTCTCGGGCTCGTTCTCGCACAATGGCAATAAGTGGGCGGCGCTGACCGACACCTATAACCGTCCGCCCGATGGCACCGGCTATTTCTCGACCGTCTATCTGCCCTACGACATCTCCAATACGTCGGCCGAAGTGCGACTTGCCTCACCCTCGACCGGTCCGTTCAACTTCATGGTCGGTGGCAACTATTACTGGGAAAGCATCGATTTCTGGACCCGTGCCTTCCGCCCGACCGGCCTCATCAACCTGGGCACGCCGACCGACTATCGCGCGCGCACCTTCGGCGTCTTCGGTTCGGCAAGCTATGAGTTGGCGGCGGGCCTGAAGCTCTCCGGCGAGGCGCGCTACCAGTGGGACCGCATCAACCACATCGCCAATTCGCCCACGACCGGCGCGGTCGTCACGGACCTGTCGCAGACGTTCAAGTCCTTCTCGCCGCGCGTCATCCTCAACTATGAGATCGCGCCGACCGTCTCGACCTATCTGTCCTGGTCGCGCGGCACGCGTCCGGGCACGTTCAACACCAACTTCACGACCTTCACGCCTGCGGTGCAGGCGCAGCTGACGGCGAACGCCGGCCGCGAAATCCCGGTCGCGGTCGCCGAAGAAAAGCTGACCATGTATGAAGCGGGCCTCAAGGGCGAGTTCTTCGACCGTCGCCTGCGTATCCTGAGCGCGGTCTATTATGGCCAGTGGCGCAACCGCCAGATCAACCAAAATCTGGAATATCGCACCGGCACCACGACCTCGACCGCGACCATCACCTTCCCCGATGGCAGCACCAACCTTTGGGGCGTCGAGATCGAGGGCATGTTCCGCGCCACCCAGCATCTGACGCTGGAAGGCACGTTCAACTGGGCCAAGACCGACATCCGCCGCACGAGCTGCTCGGAATGCGTCGCGGTCGATGGTGTGCTCAACCCGGTCGGCAACCTGATGGAGCGCTATCCCGAGTTCAGCGGCTCGGCGGCGATCAGCTATGAAGAACCGATCAATGCCGACTGGAACGGCCTGTTCCGGCTCGACTATATCTACACCGGCAAGCAATATGCGACCGCCGCGAACGTCGCTTACATCAACTCGGCGAACCGCGTGAACGTGCGCTTCGGGATCAACAACGAGAAGTTCACGCTCGAAGCCTTCGTGCGCAACCTGTTCGACGACATGACGCCGAGCAACATCCTGCGCAACGCCAACCCATCGGCCAATCCGGCGCAGGGCGCAAACCTCATCATCCTCGCCGCACCAGAGCGGCGGACCTTCGGGGTACGCGGCGCAGTGCGCTTCTAAGACAAGTATGGCCCCGGCAGCGCACAGCTGCCGGGGCCTTTTTTGTTTCGTAATCATCGCAGGAGAGATGGATGCTGCTCAACAAGGCGCGCGCTTATGAAGTCATGGATCGCGAAGGGCTTGACGGCCTGATCGCCGTCGCCCCGATCAACGTCTATTATCTCTCCGACTATTGGGGCGCGCTGATGCGGATGCGCCGTCCCTTCTACAATTATGCCGTCCTGCCGCGAGACGAGAATGCGCCCGCCGCGCTGATCGTCACCGGGGTCGAGCATTTGCGCTTCTTCCATCGGCCGGATGCGACCTGGATGCCCAATATCCAGAGCTATGTGCATCCCATCTATCTCGATCGCCGCGATTTCGATCCCGATGTCGAAGATCCCGAACATGTCGAATATGGCATGAAGTGGCCGATCCGGCATGACAGCCTGTCGCCGCGCGACGAGGAATATCTGAAATTCATCGAGGGCAATCGCGGGAACGCGTCGGCCAATGCGCTCTATGCTTTGAAGAAGGGCGTGGAACAGGCTGGCCTGGCCGGCGGCCTGATCGGCACCGACGATCCGCGCATCGGCCCATGGCTGGGTGAGATCGGCCTGCCTGATATCAAGGTGCGCGACGCCACCACGATGTTCCGCGAAATCCGCATGGTCAAGACGCCCGACGAGATCACGCTGATGCGCAAGGTTTCGCAGATCAATGAGGAGGCGCTGGAAGCCACGATCGCCCAAATCCAGGTCGGCATGCCGCGCGACGATCTCGACATCATCTACCATGTCGAAACCGCCAAGCGTGGCGCGCGCGGCCTTTATCTCGCGACGGGCCAGAATGGCACCAATAATAATATGGGCCTGGTTCTGGAAGGGGAGCCGATCACGTTCGACGGGCTGTGCGAATATAAAAACTACCATGGCGACCTCGGTCGTGTCGCCGTCTGCGGCGAGCCCAAGCCCGAACTGCTTCAGCGCATGAAGGCGCTCGAGGTCGGCTGCCAGACCGTACTCGACGTCGTGAAGCCCGGCGTGACCGGGCGCGAAGTGACCGACGCCGTGATCGACGCCGTGCGCAAAGCGGGCTTCCCCGGCTTTTTCTTCGCCACGCCCCATTCCATCGGCCTTGAACATTCCGACCATAAGCTGCCGATCGGCCCGACGCTGCCCGGCGGCAATGGCGAGTTCATTTTCGAGGAGAATATGATTTTCTCGCTCGACATGCCCTATTATGAAATCGGCTGGGGCAACCTGCATACCGAAGACCAGATCCTCGTCACCGCCAATGGCTGCGAAGGTCTCACGAGCTGTGACACGTCGCTGCGGATCAGACCGGGCGCGCAGGCGGCAACGTGAACGCCCCTTGCTCACGCCCATAAGCCGCCGGCGCGATCCGTCACTCCATCAAGCTGCTCAATCCGGTCGAGGTAGCGACGTGACCGCCATCCACTGCATCTTCAGTCGTAAGACCTTTTCCTATTCCCCGCCGCTTGGTCGCCAAGCGGATAGTCACTCTTCGCGCATTGGCTTTGGATTGGCCACCGGCACATTCTGCTCCCGACCCGCCGATTGCGACGTAGCGGCCGGCCACTGATTGGGAGCAAGCGTTGATGATTGGCCAGCGGGATCGGGTGCAGGTGGTGATCGCAGGCGCGGGGCCGGTAGGTTGCGTCGCGGCGACCTATCTGGCGCAGCATGGGATCGATGTGCTGATCGCGGAAGCCGGCGGCGATTCCGCGCAGGATCTGCGCGCCTCCACGTTCCATCCGCCAAGCCTGGAAATGCTCGACACTCTGGGCGTTGCCGATCGACTGATCGAAATGGGCCTCAAAGCCCCCGTCTATCATTGGCGCGACCGCCGGAGCGGCGAGGTGCTGGAGTTCGACCAGGCCGAGATCGCCGACGTGACGCGCTATCCCTTCCGCATCCAGTGCGAGCAATATCATCTCGCCAAGATGCTCTCGCAGCGGCTGGAGCAAGAGCCTTCGGTCGAAATGCTCTTCGACCATCGGGTCGTTCATGTAGAGCAGGACCCTATGGGTGTCGCGGTGACGCTCGAACATATGACCGGCCTGCGCACCGTGAAGGCCGACTTCCTGATCGGGGCGGACGGTGCCAACTCGATCGTGCGCAAATGGCTGGGGATCGAGTTTGACGGCTTCACCTACCCGGAAAAATTTCTATGCATGAGCACCGCGCGGCCGATCGAGCAGGATATCCCCAATCTCGCCTATGTGAATTACGTCTCCGACCCCGAAGAATGGCTGGTCCTGCTGCGCGTGCCCACGCTCTGGCGCGTATTGGTCCCCGCCGACGAGGGGGAGCAGGACTATCTTCTCTCGGACGCTAAAAAGAATGCCGTCTTTGAAGGGTTGATCGGTGACGGGGAAGCGGTCGAGACGCGCCATCGCACCCTGTATCGCGTTCATCAGCGGGTCGCTCAGCACTTCCGCGTCGGTCGCGCGCTGCTGATCGGCGATGCGGCGCATCTCAATAATCCGCTGGGCGGCTTTGGCATGAACAGTGGCATCCACGATGCGTTCAACCTCTGCGAAAAACTGGTCGCGATCCTTAAGGCGGGGGCGAGCCACGACCTGCTCGACCTTTACGACCGACAGCGTCGCACGGTGACGCATCAGTTCACCCAGCAGCAAACAATCGAGAATATGACGCTAATGCGGGGAGGTCAGGGCGAGGCGCACCAACGTCGCCTGGAAGCGATGCGGATGCTCGTCAATGATCCCGAAAAGCGTCGCGCCTATATGTTGAAACAGGCGATGTTCACCAGCCTGGCCGACGCGGCGGCGATCGACTGAGCGAGGGCAGTTGCGCCTGGTCAAACGGGCATCCATCTGGGCGAGATGTGATATCTGGCGGACCTTGTCCGCTGACGGCGTGCGCACGGACGCAATGCTTTTCTGGTCACCGCGCCGCCGTTGGGCCTGTCTAGCGGTGTTTGAGCGCGCCTGACCCCAGTGGCTTCGATCCGACCGGGGGCGATCTTGATATAACGAAGATATGAGGCGGGGATCGCAGAATATTGGACGGCACCATCTGGCCCTATAGACCCTGTGGATCGAAGGCGGCGACATGACCGCTCGAACAAGATGCAGGAGAGACCGGCCATGCCCGCCACCATCGAGCCACCGCGACGGCCGCTATTCTATCATGGCTGGACTGTCGTCTCCGCATGCGTCCTGTCGCAGGTCGCGGTGCTGGCGCTGACGTTCAACTGCTTCTCGCTTTTTCTGGTCGACTGGACGCGCGAGTTCGACGTTCCCGTTAGCACGGTCGCGCTGAGCGTCAGCATGTTCAGCTTCGGCTGTATGCTGACGGCGCCGCTGTTCGGTATCGCGGCCGACCGTTTCCCCGCACGCTGGGTATTCGGCCTGGCGCTAGTCGGCGCAGGCGCCGTGCACGCCCTCGTCGGCTTCGCGAGCACGGCTTGGCAGGTGGTCGCAATTTACGGCATATTGCTTCCGCTGGTGATCGCGCCGGCTTCATCTATTCAAGGGCAGGCGCTGGTGTCGCGCTGGTTCGAACGGCGACGCGGGCTTGCCATGGGCCTCACTGCGTTCGGCGCGGCGCTGGCCGGGGTCATTTTTCCGCCGGTCATCGTATGGCTGCTGCCCGAAATAGGCTGGCGCGGCGTGTGGTGGATGGGCGGCTTCCTGATCGCCTGCGTCGCAGCGCCGCTGGTTGTGCTCGCCGCGCGCGATCGGCCTTGGCCGGAAGAGCGCGGCCCTTATGTGACTGTGGAGGTAAAGACGCACGTCGCAGCGACCTTGAGCTTCCGTGACATCATCCGGAGGCGCAATTTCTGGGTCACCATCGGCACTTTCCTGAGCGCGCAGGTCGCTTTCACCGCCGTATCGGTCAATATGGCGCCCTTTACCCTGGCCAACGGCCATGGGCCGGGCCTGGCCGCATTGCTGATGTCGGTGCTGAACATCGCGGCGCTGGGGGCGAAGCTTGGTGCGGGCATGTTGTCCGACCGTCTGGGCAACCGGGGGCCACTGGTGCTGATGGCGTTGCTCTGCGCCGGCGGCGTCGTCATACTGGCGCTGGGTTCGCACGACATCGCGCTGCTGACCCTTGGTGTCGTGCTGGTGGGCACCGCCGGCGCGGGCTGGACGTTGCTCGCCTCCTCTACCGCCGCCGAGTTTGGCTCGGAAAATTTCGGGCGCGCCTTCGGTCTTATCAGCGCGCTTACCCCGATCAACATGCTCGCCCCGCCTGTCTTCGCTCTTATGAATGAAAGCAGCGGCTCATATCTGAGCGGCTTCGTGGTGCTGGGCGTGATCGCGATCGGCGGCGCCCTGCTGGGAACGCGGCTGGCGCAGACGCGAATGCAGGCCGAGCCGCAAATTCCGGACAGCCCGCCATTGGACAGCAGCAAAAGGATGGCGTTCCTTGCTATTCCCAAAGCGGAGGAGCGTTAATAATCGTAACAGCAGTTGATTGGCAGCGCAGAATGAAATGACGCTACGAGTTTAACAATGCTGCGCTGATGTTCACTTTGTCGGAATCGGCATTTGTCATGAATAAGACAATAAAATTTGATGCGGAAGATAGTGGCCGCCTGTCCTTTGAAGACAGTTTGGACGACTATCGCATGGAGGGGGAAGCTATCGACTGGACGCTGGAACCCCTGCGCGCGGCTGGGGTCGATGCTGATTTGGTTGACGCGGTCCAGCAAGATAGAGCCGTCGCCGACGCGCGGGTGGGGGAGGCGGACGCCGCTCTTCTGAACGCGCTTCAGAACGAACAATGGGTCGCCATGCAGGGTTTGCACGACCTGGCGCGCGTCCGGATGATTGACGGCGACCGGCTGCGCGGTGTTTTCGCCCATCGCCTTGCACTGATAGGACAGGCACATCCCGGCGGTGCAGCGCCGGGCCTGCAACTGATCGCACCGTCGGGACGAATCTGGGCTCGGGGCGACGCCGGTTCAGCCGCCCGGATCGAGGGGACGGCGCGCGACTTCTGTCTCGCCGCTGCCGGTTTGAGAGCGCCTGAAGATACCGATCTTGTCGTGAGGGGCGAGGCCGCGGAGCGCTGGCTGGTATCGGCGCGCGATGTGAACCCGCCGGTATCTCCGGCGTGGGACCGCGTGTCTGGTGCGATCATCGAACCCCTGCTGCCTCATTATCCAACCATCCCGGCGATGCTTCATTACCTGCGCGAGCGATACCGTGACCTGCCGCAACTGATCGACCATGGCAGGGCGTTTGATTTCGCCGAAATGGAAGCGCGTTCTGCCGATATCGCGCGCGGCATGCTGGCGCGGGGGGCACCCAAGGGCGCGCGTATCGGCATATGGATGCCCAACGGTGCAGACTGGCTCGCCGCCGCCATGGCGGTTCAGCGCGTAGGCGGCGTCGCGGTATTGCTAAGCAGTTTTGCACGCGGTGCGGAACTCGTGAAGATCGTCCGCCATGCCGACCTGCACTGGCTGTTGATGGCGCGCGACGCGAATGGCCATGACCTTGTCACGACGCTGGAGGCCGCGTTTCCCGAACTGAGCGACGGGAAGGGTAACGCGCCCCTGTTTCTGCCGGACGCGCCTTTTCTTCGGGAGGTGCATATATGGCCGGACGGCCCGGTCCCCGGATGGGCCACAGGAGACAGTGGGGGACTTACGCGGGTCGGGCAGACCGTCAATCCTGCTCTTCTGGAAGCAGCGCAGGCGCAGATCGTGCCCGCCGATCCGGCCGTCATCATCTATACCTCGGGCAGTACGTCTGCGCCCAAGGCGGTCGTTCACAGCCACGGCAATCTGGTGCGGCAGTCCTTCCGCATCAGCGCCTACACCGCTTTTCAGCGCGGTGACCGGATCGTCACCACCAGCCCGTTGGTCTGGGTCGGCGGCCTCGTCACCTCGTTGTTGATGGCGAATTACCAGGGCGCTGCCATGATCTGTCCGGAGCGGGTGGACAGTCGCGCAATGGTCGACTGCGCGATCCGCGACGGCGCAACCCAAGTAATGCTGTGGCCCGCGCAGCATGCCGCGTTAGTGGCCGAGCCGCGCTACGTCGAACTGGCGCCCCGCCTGCGCCCTCTGCTGGCGCAGCAGCTAGGCATGTTCGGCCTTGCCAATGCGGAACGCACACCCAACTCGCTAGGTATGACGGAAACGCTCGGGCCGCATTGCATGGAATATTTCGGGTCGCCATTGCCCGAAAACCGCGCGGGTTCCTTCGGCCGCCCGGTCGGAAGGATCGAACATGCCGTCATCGACCCGGAAAGCGGTACGCCGCTGCCACGCGGCGCCCATGGCGAGATCGCGCTGCGGGGTGGTCATATGATGCTGGGCATGCACCGGATGGAGCGGGAAGAGATTTTTACCCGTGACGGCTGGTATCGTACCGGAGACCTCGGCTGGATGAGCGAGGATGGACATCTTTTCTTCGAAGCGCGCAAGGGCGACATGGTGAAGTCTTCGGGCGCCAACATCTCTCCGCGCGAGGTGGAGTTGCAGATGGGCGCGCTGCCCGGTGTGCAGGAGGCCATAGTCTTTGGCCTGCCGGACCCGCTGATGGGTGAAATGCTGGTGGCGGTGGTCGTGGCCACAGGTGACGTGACGCTGGACGAGGGGACGATGCGCGCCGCATTGCGCGCCAATTTGTCCTCCTACAAAGTGCCTAAGCGCATCTTCATCCTGCCCTTTGCCGACATTCCGCGTACCGCCAGCGCCAAGGTTCAGCGTGCCGAACTGCGGCGGATGATGTCGGGCAAGATGGAACGACCATAATCAATCCGGACAGCGGACCGATGCACGAGCGG
>JBEVMZ010000134.1:0-5389 GCA_040508335.1 Sphingobium sp. | reverse complement strand
CCCCCCGCGCGGGGGATGCCCGCGCCTAGCCCCTGCTACGCCCCGGCCCGCGCCGGCGCCGCCCACGTGTGGGCGGCCCGGCCCGGGAGGGGCCGCCCCCCCCCCCGCGGCGGCGCAGGCTGCGTCGGCGTGCTGGGCATCGGCGGCGGCAATTGCGACGGCCGGGTGGGCGGCACGGCAGGCAGGGTGCCCGCCGGCGGAATGCCCGAAGGCGCAGCAGGTGCGACAGGTGAGGGCGGCAGCGGATCGGGGAAAGCCTCGACCTTCACCGACGGCCTGCCGTACCGTCGCCGCCATTCTTCCAGCCGCCGCAGATAATCGGCATAGGCCTCCCAGAAGTCCTGGAACGGCTGCTCAAGTTCTTCGAGTGCCTTGGGCGCATAGGCAAGCAGCGCTTCGGGCGTCAGGCCGTTGATGATCGTCACCGTCGCCATTGCCTTCTGGCAGAAGGCTTTCTGCGCGGGGGGCAGGGCGAAGAAATTATAGACGATGGTGTTCGTCTTCTCGCGCATCAGCAGCCAGTCCCGGCCCCAGCGAGCCTCATACTGCCCATCGACCGCATTGTTGGCGGCCGTCAGCGTCGCCTTATGCACGTGGAGCATCCGGTTATACTGCATTGCCGTGTCGTTGGCGCCACGGCACCCAAGCGCCGCGACGTTGAGCGCCATGCGGACGTGCCAAAGTGCCTGCTGTCCCGCCATGCCGCGGTTGGGGGTGATGAACTTGCCCTGCGCGTCCTTGTCCGGCAGGTCCATGTCGGCGGCGGCGCCATTGGGCGGCGTCGGCATGACCGTCTCGACCACCGGCGGCGGCGGGTAGGCTGGCGGCTTCTTGGCCGGTTGGCAGGCGGTCAGGACCATGGCCGCGCCGATAGGCAGGCAAAGGGAAAGCCTATGAACGGCGCGCATCGTCATCTCCGGTGAATCCCCTTCGAGCAGCATCCATGCACTGCCAGGCGCGCGAGGGAAACCGTTAATGCAATCATTCGTCCCGCCAAATCAGGCGGTTCGCCGCTCCAGCGCATCGGCGGCTTCGGTCATGAGCTGGGCGATAATGTCGGCGACCGGTTCCTCGCGCGTCACCATGCCGACCGATTGCCCGGCCATCAGCGATCCGCCCTCGACATCGCCGTCGATCACTGCCCGGCGCAGGGCGCCCGCCCAATAATGCTCGATCTGCAGCTGCGCCTCCATCATCTCGATCGTCCCGCCGTCGAGCAGCTTGGCAACCTCGCGCTGCTTAGCGGTGAAGCTCTCGGTGCCGCCATTTTTGAGCGCGCGCACCGGGATGACCGGCAGGCGCGGATCGATCTGGACGCTCGCCACCGCGTCGCGCGCCGACGCGCGGAAGAAGGCCTTCTTGAACGCCGGGTGGGCGATGCTCTCGGTCGCGCAGGCAAAGCGGGTGCCAAGCTGCACCCCGGCCGCGCCCATTTCCAGATAGCCCGCGATCAGCTCGCCGCGCCCGATGCCGCCCGCAACGAAGACCGGCAGCTGCACCGCCATCTCCGGCAATATTTCCTGCGCCAGCACGCTGGTGGAAACCGGGCCGATATGGCCGCCTGCCTCATTGCCCTCGATCACCAGCGCATCGACGCCCGATCGTGCCAGCTTCTTGGCGAGCGACAGGGCAGGGGCAAAGCAGATGAGCTTCGCGCCCTTCTGCTTGATCGCCTCGATGCTGCCCTTGGGCGGAAGGCCGCCTGCCAGCACGACATGGCCTACATCATGTCGCGCGCACACATCGATCAGCTCGAACAGTTGCGGGTGCATGGTGATGAGGTTGACGCCGAACGGCCGGTCAGTCAGCGCCCTGGTCGCCACGATCTCGGCGTCCAGCAGTTCAGGCGTCATCGCTCCGCAGGCGATCACGCCGAACCCGCCGGCATTCGACATAGCCGACACCAGATTGCGCTCGCTGACCCAGCTCATCGCGCCGCACAGGATTGCCGTCTCGCAGCCCAGAAATTCGGTGCCGCGTGCCATCAGGGCGGTCAGTCTGGCGTGGGTCATGCTTACTCCGTCATTCCGCCGCGTTTCAGGCGACCGGCGCGTCGAGGCCATAGGCGGTGTGCAGCACGCGCACGGCGAGTTCGGTTTCGTCCTCGTCGATCAGCACGCTGACCTTGATCTCGCTGGTGGAGATCGCCTCGATATTGATGCCGCGATCGGCGAGCGTCTTGAACATGGTCGCGGCGATGCCCGCATGGCTGCGCATACCTACGCCCACGACGCTGATCTTGGCGACTTCGGCGTCGGTGATGATACGCCGGAAACCGATATCATCCTTATGCGATTCCAATATGTCGACGCTGCGGGCCAGATCGGCGCGCGGGACGGTAAAGGTGACGTCGGTCTCCTCATTGTCCTTGCTGTCGTTCTGGATGATCATGTCGACATTGATTGCGGCGTCGGCGAGCGGCGTGAAGATGCTCGCGACCGCACCCGGTTTGTCGGGGACACGGGTGACGATGATCTTAGCTTCGTTCTTGTCGTGGGCGATGCCGGTGATGAGCTGACGTTCCATCTTCTCTTCCTTGAGCTTGGCTTGCAGTTCCTCGTCGCTGACGATCAGCGTGCCGGGCAGGTCGACCTGGGTCGGGTCGTCGAAGGAGGACAGCACCTGTACCATCACGCCCTCTTTCAGGGCGAGACCGACCGAGCGTGTCTGCAGCACCTTTGCCCCGACCGATGCCAACTCGAGCATTTCCTCATAAGTGACGAGGTCGAGCTTGCGCGCGCGCGCGACGATGCGCGGGTCGGTGGTGTAGACACCATCGACGTCGGTATAAATGTCGCAGCGATCGGCCTTGAGCGCGGCGGCCACCGCGACGGCCGACGTGTCGGACCCGCCGCGACCGAGCGTCGATATGCGCCCGTTGCCCATCATGCCCTGGAAACCGGGGATGACCGCAACCTGCCCCATGCGCATCGCCGACAGCACGTCGATCGTGTCCATGTCGGAAATGCGCGCCTTGGCATGCGCCTCGATCGTGCGGATGGGAAGCTGCCAGCCGAGCCAGCTGCGCGCGTCCACGCCCATGGCTTTCAGTGTCATGGCCAGCAGGCCGCTCGTCACCTGCTCGCCGCTGGCGACGACGACATCATATTCGGCCGGATCATAAAGGGGGGAGGCTTCCTTGCAGAAGCCGACCAGCCGGTCGGTTTCGCCCGCCATCGCCGAGACGACGACCGCGACCTCATGGCCCTGCGAAACGACATGCGTCACCCGCGCAGCGACGTTGCGGATGCGCTCCATCCCCGCCATGGATGTGCCGCCGAACTTCATCACGATGCGCGCCATGCCTGCCCGAACCCCAGTGCCTGTCTGTTTGACTAATGTAGAAAATCGCGCGGAGGCGAAACGGCGCTCTCTTAGCATTGGCTGCAGATATGGCAAGCAAGCGGGCATGATCGGCCCGAAGCCCAGCGCGATTGAGGGGAACCACCCTTCCGCCCGTTCATTCCTTTTGAACAGAAGCAAGGAGAGTGGCCATGGGTGGCAGTTTATGGGGCGTATTGACCATCGTCGGGCCGCTGCTGTTTGCGGCGGTGGCGCTGTTTGTCATCATCAGCAACAAGCGGCGCAGCAGCCCGCGCGACATCGCCCGGACCGAAGCGGCGACGCGCGATCTGCATGAAGAAATCAATGCTGAAGACGCGGAGCGCGAGGCGCGCAAGGATTAGCCGCATTGGCCTTGCCCGCTGCCGCTGTTAGGGAGAAGGCCATGACCAGCAGTTCGACAAGCACCATTGACCCACGCGAAGCCGCGCATTTCGGCACGATGGCCGCCGACTGGTGGGATCCGGCCGGGTCGAGCGCCATGCTCCACAAGCTGAACCCGGTGCGGCTGCGCTATATCCGTACGCAGATCGACGCGCGCTGGAGCGGGAAGGAGGCGAGCTTCCTTCCGCTTGCCGGCAAACGCGCGCTTGATGTCGGCTGTGGCGCCGGCCTGCTGACCGAGCCGCTCGCCCGTCTCGGCGCGCAGACGATCGGTCTGGACGCAGCACCGGAAAATATCGCGGTCGCGCGGGCGCATGCTGCGCAACAGGGCCTTGTCATCGACTATCGCGCGACCCCGGTCGAGCAGCTTGAGGAAAGCGGCTTCGACCTTATCACCTCGATGGAGGTCGTCGAACATGTCGCCGATCCCGCCGCATTCGTCCGCGCGCTGGGCGCGGCGCTCGCGCCCGGCGGTCTGCTCATTCTCTCCACGCCCAACCGCACCCCGCTTTCGCGGCTGGCGATGATCACGATCGGCGAAAGCGTCGGCGGCATCCCCAAGGGGACGCATGATTGGGACAAATTCCTCAGCCCCGACGAATTGACAGCGCTGGTCGAACAGGCCGGGCTTGAGGTTATCGACAGCACCGGCCTGTCTTTCTCACCGGCGACCGGCTTCAAACTATCGCCGAACAAGGCGATAAATTACCTGCTGACCGCCCAGCTAAAAGGTTAAGAGACTTCATTCCGTGCTCCCGCTTTTTGGGAGAGCTGGCCGGTTAGCGGATGTACCAAATGCTCTTTGCCCCATTCTTGCGCAGGCCGAGTTTGTTCTTGTCTATCAATTTTTGCGCTGCCCAGCGCATGTCATATTGCCAGCTGAAGAAATGTTCCCCAGCTTGCTGCAAGTCTAGCTCGTGATTAAGCCAGATATGTTTTGCGACGTTATTTATGGGACCCTCATTGTCCATCGCTTGCAGGGCTTCAATTACCCACAATTGCATTTTTTCTCTAAAGCCCATCTGCCGTATCCCTATTAGTGCGCGGCGCCCCAACTCGGCCCCGTACCGATCTCGACGCCCAAAGGTACGCTGAGCGTCACCAGCGGTTCGGCCGCGCTTTCCATTACCCGGCGAATGATCGCGCTCGCGGCCTCGACATCGCCTTCCGGCAGCTCGAACACCAGCTCGTCATGCACCTGAAGCAGCATGCGCACACGCATCAGCCCTGCATCCGCCAGCGCCGGCACCATGCGCGCCATCGCCCGCTTGATGATGTCGGCGCTCGTTCCCTGGATCGGCGCGTTGATCGCCGCGCGCTCGGCGCCTTGCCGCTCATGCTGGATCGGCGCCTTGATGCGCGGGAACCAGGTCTTCCGCCCGAATAAGGTCTCGGTGTAACCCTGCGCCCGCGCCTTTTCGAGCGTGTCGTTGATATAGTGGCTGATGCCGGGAAAGCGCTCATAATAGCGGCTGATCATGTCCTGCGCTTCGTCGGCCGAAATCTCCAGCCGTCCGGCCAGACCCCAGCGCGAGATGCCGTAGAGGATCGCGAAGTTGATCGTCTTGGCCCGCCCGCGCGTCTCGCGATTGACCTCGCCGAACAGCTGCTGCGCGGTGGCCGAATGAATATCCTCACCCTTTTCGAACGCTTCCTTGAGCGC
>JBEVMZ010000108.1:0-6781 GCA_040508335.1 Sphingobium sp. | reverse complement strand
ACGCAGGCGCGCGCAGCGGCGCGCGCGCGCCTCGGGGGCCGAACAAATGGCTGGACCAGATCATGGGCAGTCTGGGCAACTCGATCGCCGGCGGCGCATCGAACATTCAGCGCAACATCATCGCCGAACGCGGCCTGGGCCTGCCGCGCGATTTCGCGCTCATAGGAGAGAAATAGGCGATGCGCTTTCACCTGAGCGAGGAGCAGGCTGCCATACAGGATGCGGTGCGCGGTACGTTGGCCGACCGATGGCCGCTGGAGCGGCTGCACGGATTTGCCGACGGCGACGCGGATTTCGACGTGCAGAGCTGGGACGCGCTGGCAGGGCTGGGGCTGTTCGGCATATTGGCGCCCGGCAGCGGCATGGGCCTGCTGGAGGCGGCGCTGGTCAGCGAAGTCGTGGGAGAAGCGGCGGCGCCGGGTCCCGTTATCGCGCAGATGCTGGCCGTGGCGGCGGCCGGAGCAGCCACCGACCCCGCTGCGGCGAACATGGTCGAAGGGCTCGTGTCGGGCGCTTCTATCGCGACGCTCGCGATCGGCAGCGATCTGGTCCAATCGGCGCGGGCGGCTGCCGTCTTCCTTACCGACGATGAGGCGGGCGGGCTTCGGCTCGTCGAAGCGGGGACTGGGGTCGACATCGCGCCGCTGACCGCGACCGACCGCAGCAGGCCGGTATCGCGCGTGCACTTCAGCAAGGATGCGCGCAGCTACAAGCTGCTCGACGCGTCTGACCCGATGGCGGCGCGGGTGCGCGACGCCGCGCTCATCTTGGTCGCCGCCGATGCGCTGGGCGGGGCGCAGCATTGCACCGACTTGTCGGTCGCCTATGCCAAGGATCGCGAGCAGTTCGGCCAGCCCATCGGCCGATTTCAAGCGCTCAAGCATCAGCTGGCGCAAATGGCGCTGGAAGTGGAGCCGGCGCGCGCGCTGCTCTGGTATGCCGCCTATGCCTGGGACGCGGACCTGCCGGATGCGCCGCGCGCCGCCGCCATGGCCAAGGCGCATTTGTGCGAGGTCTATACCCGCGCCACCCGCGCCGCGATCGCGGCGCATGGCGGCATCGGCTATACCTGGGAATATGGGCTGAATTACTGGTTCCGCCGCTCGGTATATGACCGGGCCTGGCTCGGCAGTCCGGCGGAGCACCGCGCGCGGGCGGCGGATTTGGCGGGATGGTGACGGCGCAGGCCTTGCTCGCCAGCCTGCGCATCCCGCTGATGCAGGCGCCGATGTCGATCGCTTCGACCGACCGGCTTGCACTTGCCTGCGCTAAAGCGGGCGTCATGGGTTGTTTCCCGACCCACAATGCGCAGCGCGCCGATGGATTGCGCCCCTGGATCGAACGGCTGACGGCGCAGCTCAAGACGTTCGAGGATGAAGGCGGCAGGCCCGCGCCGTTCGCGGTCAACATCAACGTGTCACGGCGCAAGGCTCCCGAGCTGCTGGCGGAAGAGCTCGCCGCCTGCCGCGACCATCGCGTGCCCGTGGTCACGACCAATGTCGGCGATCCCGCGCAGGTGGTGCGGCAGGTGCATGAGTGGGGCGGGTTGGTGATCCACGATGCGACCACGGTGGAGCAGGCCGAGCGCGCGGCGGCGGCGGGGGTCGATGGACTGATGCTGGTATGTGCCGGTGCGGGGGGACTCGGCGGCACGCTGACGCCCTTTGCCTTTTTGCCGCGGGTCCGGCGTTTTTTTTCCGGCATAGTGCAATTGGCCGGTGGTGTGGCGGACGGGCGCGGGATCGCGGCGGCGCGCATGTTGGGCGCGGACATGGTATGCATGGGCACGCGCTTCATCGCCACGCGCGAATCCGGTGTGGTCGAGGGGCATAAGGCGATGCTTGCCGATGCCGATATCGGCGACCTACTGTGGACCGACGCGATCTGCGGAGTGAACGCCAATTTCCTGCGTCCGTCGATCCGGGCGAACGGTCTCGATCCCGACGCGCTGCCGCCGCCGCAGGGCGGTCGCACGGCGATCCCGCGCGAGGTCAAACCGTGGAGCATGATCTGGTCCGGCGGACAAAGCGTTGGCGGCATAGACGACATTCCGGCGGTCGCCGATCTGGTCGAACGGCTGGAAACCGAATATCGAACGGCGCTGGCAAAAGGCGCGGCATGAGCAATGAGGACAAGGGCGATGGGTGATATCGATCTGATCGAACCGGCGGCGCGGGGTTTGTCGCTGACGGGAAAGCCGTTGCCTGTCTTTACCGAGCCGGTAAGTGCGCCGCTTGGCCACACGCCGCCGCGCCGCGCACATTCGGTGCGCCGGACCATGTCGATCGATGTTCATTGGCCCCAGGGCCTCGAAGGCCCCGGCCATTATCTGGGTCGATGCCGCGACATACTGACCCACGATCCCGCCGCAGCGCCCGTGCTGTTGGAACAGGCGGAGGTGCGGATCGTCTCTGCCGACCGGCAGATATTGTCGATTTCCGCCGATCCCGCACCGCCCGGCTTGCAACAGCTAGTCGGGGTGCGTGCCGGCGGCTATCTGCGCAACGCGCTGGCAGAGGCGGTGGCCGAAGAGAAGGCGGCCGGCACGCCGCTTTACCTGACGCTCGACGACATGGCGGGCACGACCCTGGTGTCGCGCTGGTCCTTTTCACGCTGGCGCGACGACTGGATGAATGCCGTCGCCGCGCAGAGCCCCCGGCCGAAAATGGAGGGCGTGTGCATCGGCTTTCGCCCCGGGTCCAGCGCGCTGGGCGAGGACGGCCGACCCCTCGAAGGGGCCAACACGTCGCGGGTCCTGCCGTTGCCTAACCCTGCCGACCCGATGGGTTGGCACGACATGCCAGCCTATGAAGGCGCGCATTTTCGCCGTGCCCGCTGTATCGATCTGTGGCGTGAAGGACAGGAGATCGCGGTCGAATCACTGTTCCAGGATTCATCAAGCGCGCCGGATGGGGGCGACCGCTGGGCGATCCACGAATATCGGCTACGCGCGCGCATCGGCGCGGATGGAACCGTGCTGGCGCTGGAAGCGACGCCTGGAACGCTTCCCTATGCCGCCTGCCGCGTCGCCTATATGAACAACGAAGTTCTGATCGGCACCCCGGTGCGGGAGCTACGCGACACGGTGTTGGAGAAGCTGAAGTCCACCGGCGGCTGCACGCATCTCAACGATACGTTGCGCGCGTTGGCCGAGGTGCCGGCGCTGACGGCGCGGCTGGACTGACGGCTCATAAGAAAAGGGGCCGTGCAGCCCCTTTTCCTTGTCCGACATAAGGGCGACTGCGCGTCAGGCGGTTGCCGCGCGCTTCGCCTTCGCCTCTGCCGCGGCCTGTTCCAGAAGGGGCTTCAGCTCGCGCTTCAGCACTTTGTTGTTCTGATTCATGGGCAGTGCGTCAAGCACCAGGACGGTGCGCGGCACCTTGTTGTCGGCAAGATTGTCGCGGCACCACTGGATAATGTCCTTGATCGTCGCGCTCTTGCCGCTCTGGAAGGTTACGGCCGCGGCGACGTCCTCGCCCAGCACCTCATGGTCTATGCCGACCACCGCCGCATCCTTGATCGCAGGGTGATCGTGGAGGACGGTCTCGATCTCCAGCGGGGTGATATTGTAGCCGCCGCGAATGATGAGTTCCTTCGAACGGCCCGCCATGATGAGGTCGCCGTCCTCATCGACATAGCCAAGGTCGCCGGTCTTGGTCCAGCCGCCCTTGAACGACGCTTCGGTCGCTTCGGGATCGTTCCAGTAGCGGCGGGGATGCTTTTGATAGCCATAGATTTCGCCGACGACGCCGACCGCGGTGACCAGACTGCCTGCCTCGTCGCGGATCTGCATATGTTCGGGCAGCTTGCCTACGCATCCCGGTTTCAGCACCTGTTCTTGGCTGGTCGTGCCGACGCCGATGCCGCCTTCGGACATGCCGTAGCTGTTGCGCATCCGGACATGGGGCCACAGCTGCGTCGCTCGCTTGACGGAGTCATGGGGCAACGGCGCGGTGCCGGTCATCAGATATTTGACGCCTTCGAAATCATAATTGGCAGCGTCGGGATGGTCGAGCAGCAGCCGCAGCATCGTGGGCACGAGATAGATGAGATCGGGCTTCTTTTCCTTGACCAGCTCGAGAAACCCCTTGGGGTCGAATTTGGGCTGGGTGTAAGCAGTCGCGCCGCCGCGCGCGGGCAGCATGACGATGCCCAGATTGCCGCCCGATCCCGTCAGCGGCAGCGCGTGCAATGTCGAGCGCGAACGGTCCATATTATGGCCCGTGACCCCGGTCACGAGGTCCGGGTGCGACACGACCACGCCCTTGATCTTGCCCGTGGTGCCGGACGTGCCCAGAATTTCGGCGTCCGCGCTGGCGTCGAGCGATTCCTGGTCGGGCAGGGCGGCGATGTCGCGCGGCATGTCATCGACATGCCAGCTGGCGACCAGGTCGAGCCCCTCTACCGTGTCCGGCGCATTGTGGATGGCGAAGCGCGGGCCTGTCAGCGCCGCGAAATCCCTGATCTCCAGCGGCGAGAGCCGCACGTTGATGGGCACCGCGATGCCGCCGGCGCGCAACACCGCGAAGACCGCGACCGCCATCTCCACCGCGTTCGTATTGCTGATCGGCAGGAACACGCGGTCACCCGGCACCAGCCCCGCCGCAACGAGGCCACCGCCGATCTCGTCGGCTTCGCGATCCCATTGCGCGAAAGTGATCGCGCGGCGCGTATCGTCATGCGCAATCTGGTCGGCTTGATGCTGCGCACGCACTTTAAGCGCGTCGGGCAAGCGGCGTACGGTCATATCGTCTCCTGCGGGATCACCTGTCTAACTAAGTCAATAGCGTCGTCGGAGGCGCTTGCACAGGGGCAAATGCAACCGGGGCCCAGTTGGCTATCCAACTGAGCCCCGGCTCCTACCGCCATTGGCGTCAAGGGTGTATCAGTGGAAGCCGCCGCCCCCGCCTTGAAGCTCCTTAGCGATGGCACCTACCATTTCTTTCGCGTCGCCGAACAGCATTTGGGTGTTGGCATTATAATAGATCGGGTTGTCGACGCCGGCAAAGCCTGCGCTCATCGACCGTTTGATGACGAACACCGATCTTGCGCGATCCGCCTCGATGATCGGCATGCCTGCGATGCCGCTGCTCGGGTCGTCGCGCGCCGCCGGATTAATCGTGTCGTTGGCGCCGATGATGAGGGCCACGTCGATCTGCGGCATTTCGGGATTGATGTCGTCCAGTTCGACCAGCTGTTCATAAGGCACGTTCGCCTCGGCCAACAGCACGTTCATATGGCCCGGCATCCGGCCGGCGACCGGATGTATCGCGAACTTGACGTCCACGCCCTTCTTGCTCAGCGCCTGATACAGTTCGCTGACTTTGTGCTGCGCCTGGGCGACGGCCATGCCATAGCCGGGAATGACGACGACGCTGGCTGCATTCTCGAGCTGCATCGCCGCTTCCTCCGCCGAGGCCGAGCGCACGACACGGTCATCCTTGCCGCCGACAGCGCCCGCCGCGACCGCGCCGAACCCGCCGAACATGACGTTGGCGAAGCTGCGGTTCATCGCCTTGCACATGATGACCGCGAGGATGAAGCCAGACGCGCCGTCAAGCGCGCCCGCCACGATCAGCAACTTATTGCCGAGCGCGAAGCCCATCGCCGAGGCGGCAAGACCCGCATAGCTGTTGAGGAGCGCGATCACGGTCGGCATGTCCGCGCCGCCGATCGGGATGACGAGCAGCACGCCGAACAGCAGGACGAGGATGACGAACAGGGGGAACAGCCAGGTCTGCGTCGGATCGAGCGCCAGCATGGATGCGATCACCACCGCGCCCAGCGCGACGGCGGCATTTACGATGCGCTGGCCGCGAAAGACGATCGCCTTGGACGGTAGCAGTTCCTGCAATTTGCCGAACGCCACCACCGACGCGGTACAGGTCAGGAAGCCCAGGATCATTTCGAACATCAGCGCCCACAGTACGAAGGTGCCGGCATATTCGGCATGGGCGTGTTTGTAATATTCCGCCGCGCCGATCAGGCCGACGGCGAGCGCGCCGAAGGCGTGGCTGATCGCGGTCCGTTGCGGGATCGCGGTCATAGGCATGAGCAGGGCCATAGGCACACCGACGGCGGTGCCCGCTATCATCGCGATGATGATGAGGTCATAATCGACCACGTCATGATGGACCAGCGCGCCGACGATCGCGAGCGCCATGCCCAGTTGTCCGGCCATCACGCCGCGTCGGGCGGTGGTGGGATGGCTCATCCACATCAGCGACAGGATGAAGAGCGAAGAGGCGGCAATCGCCGCGAAGGGAACGAAAGCGTCCATATCAGCTAGCTCCCCTTGCGCTTGAACATCTTGAGCATGCGGTCGGTGATCATGAAGCCCGACACCAGATTCACCGTCGCGCAGAACACGGCGATCGTGCCCAGCGTCTTGGCGAGCGGCGTCGCGCCCTCCTCGCCGGTGATCGCGATGGCGCCGACGATGACCACGGCCGCGATCGCATTGGTCAGCGACATCAGCGGCGAATGGAGCAGCGGCGACACTTTCTTGATGAGCTGAAGCCCAAGGAAAGCGGCCAGTATGAAGACGAATAGATAATCGGGATTGAGCGCGGTCATATCGATGTCCCCCTCTTGAGGATCAGGCCGTTTGCGGCTGGGCGAAGCGCGGATGGACGATGTCGCCGCCGCGCGTCAGCGTCACGGCTTCGACGAGCGGATCGTCCGCCGGCATCGCCAGCGTCTTTTCGCCCTTGTTCCAGAATGCCTCGACGAAATTATAGCAGTTGCGCGCGAACAGGTTCGAGGCGTCGACGGCCATGCG
>JBEVMZ010000070.1:0-11417 GCA_040508335.1 Sphingobium sp. | reverse complement strand
GAGATCGCCAAGCTGGAACGTCCCGAACTGACTTCGGCCAAGATCATCGTTTCCGGCGGCCGCGCGCTCAAGGATGGCGAAACGTTCGAGCAACTGATTTTCCCGCTCGCCGACAAGCTCGGCGCGGCGGTCGGCGCCAGCCGCGCGGCGGTCGACGCAGGCTATGTGCCCAACGATTATCAGGTCGGCCAGACAGGCAAGATCGTCGCGCCCGAAGTCTATGTCGCAGTCGGCATTTCCGGCGCGATCCAGCATCTCGCCGGCATGAAGGACAGCAAGACCATCATCGCCATCAACAAGGACGAAGACGCGCCGATCTTCCAGGTCGCCGACCGCGGCCGCGGCGGCGACCTCTTCAAGCTGGTGCCGGAGCTGACCGAAAAACTCTGAAGCGAACCACGCTTAGAGAAGCCTGTTTGAGGGGCGCGGCCGGAATTACTGGTCGCGCCCTTTTTCTTACGTCGGATCACGCGGCATGCGCTGTCCGGCTTTCCCATATGTTCTGCGTTGCTAAAAAACGCAAAAGCCCGCCCGGCCTTCGCGCAAGGGGTCAGCGCGCAGGCAGGACGGGCGGTGGCCGGAGGACGCCGAGGGAAAAGCGCCCCGCCAGCTAAACCTTCGTGCGATCAGTAAGCGGTCGACACAGCTGGGCTGACCGAAGAACTGCCGGTGGTCGTATCGGCATTTTTGGCTGCGATGTCGGTCTTGACCTGATTGAAGCGGGTTACCGCATCATCCTTAAAGCTTTGCAGCTTTCCTTCGTCATACAGCTTCTTGCCGACATAACCGGCAATTGCGCCGAAGATCAGAGTACGGATCATGATATTGCTCCTTGCGTGCATCACTCGACGTAGAGGCAGGGTAACGGGCGCGGCGCGCAAGGGTTCCGCCGGGCGCGTCGTCGGAGACGAGACGCTCCGGCTGTGCGACGATCATGCGCGGGGCGGGGATGATCGGAATCGCGCGGGTGCGTAGGGCGCCGGGTCGATGGCGGCGACGGGCGGCGGCGCGTCTTCCTCCGTCAACATCGCGGCGGCGAGCAGAGCGGCGGCGGGCGCTGTCTGGATGCCGAAACCGCCTTGCCCTGCGAACCAGAAGAAACCGGGCGTGGCCGGATCGTGACCATAGACCGGCGCGCGATCCGGGGCGAAGCTGCGGAGCCCCGCCCAGCGGCGCTCGACCGCCGCCACCGGCCAGTCGACGACGCTTTCGAAACGCGCGACGGCCTGCGCCACGGCCATCTCGTCGGGCGCAGCGTCGCAAGCGGGCGACGGCGCTTCGTCATGCGGCGTGAGCCAGATGCGCCCGTCACCGGCAGGCTTAAAGTAAAAGCCGCCCCTCAGGTCCATCACCAGCGGCAGGTCTCCGCCCGGCAGGGATGCCATGCGCAATTGCACGACCGTTCGCCGCAACGGCGCGATACCGATCGGCGCGACGCCGCATGCGACAGCGACATCGTCGGCCCAGGCGCCGGCGGCGTTGACGATCGTCGTCGCGGTGACGGGACCGTCACTGGTGTCTACCCGCCACGCCGCGCCCTCGCGCCGAGCCGAGAGGACGCTGCAGCCAAGGCGCGTCTCACCGCCGTTCCGACGGAATTGTCGCAAAAAGGCCGCATGCAGCGCCGCGACATCGATGTCACGGCAGCTTTCTTCCAGCACGCCGAGCGTCCATTCGCGGCGCAGGCCCGGCACCAGCGCGGCGGGATCGACCGTCTCCAACGCAATCTTTTGGGCGAAGGTGCGCAGGAACGAGTCGCGCAATGCCCCGTCCTCCGCGCGCCCGATATGCAGCGTCCGGCGCGGCGAGAGAAAAGACCGATCGGAAAACCCTGGGTCGGGTCGGTCCAGCATCGGCCCCGACGCGGTGGTGAGCGGCTGCACCGCTGGGCCGCCATAGCTTTCCTCCCAGAAAGCGACCGAACGACCCGTCGCATGGTAGCCGGCGACCGTTTCCCGTTCGAGCAGCAGGACACGGGCTTTGTCCGCGATCGCCGCGCCCAGACTTGCGCCGGCGATGCCGCCGCCGACGATCAGCGTGTTGAAACGGTCGTTCACGGCGCGACCTCGTCGAGGAAGCGGTCGATCCGCCCGAAGGCGTCGAGCCTGACGGGGTCGAGTTCGCGCAGGATTTCATGCGCCGCTTCTTCGCCATAGACATGCAGGCGGGCGTTCGGCAGCCGCGCGGCGATCCGGCGGATGGCAGGCGTGGAGATCAGTCGGTCGGCACTTGTCGCCAGGATGAGCATCGGTATGTTGAGTTGGTCGAGCCGCATGTCGGCCTCCAGCGCGGCGGTCGATTCCAGGGCTTCCCCGACCCAGGTCCAGCTTGGCGCGCCGAGCGCGATCTCGCGGCTGTGGTCGCGCCACCAAAGTTCATCGGCATAGCGTTCAGGATCGTGGGTCAAGCGCTTTAGCCGCAATGCCTGCTGCCGCGCGGAACTGTGCCGCTGCGTCCAGGCCTGGCTTTTCCCGAACCGCAGGCGCGCCATCGCCGCCGCGATCCATTGCGCCGTGCCGGGCGTAAGGGGGCGGGTGTTCAGGCCCAGCATCGGCGCCGACAGGACGATCGCGTCGGGCGGCGTCAGCCCCTCCATCAGCGCACGCAGCAGCAGATGGCCGCCCATGCTGTGCGCGACGATGACCGATGGCCCCTCATCCTCGTCCGCGCACCACTCCGCACTCAGCGCGCGCAGGTCCGCGATCCAGGTGGCGAAACTGTCGACATGACCGCAAAGGGGATCGTCGGTCATCCGTCCCGACCCGCCCTGCCCGCGCCAGTCGAAGCTCGTCACCGACCAGCCGCGGGACGCCCAATGATGGATGGGTTCGAGATATTTTTCGATCATGTCGCCGCGCCCGCCAAGCACGAGCATCCGCCCCCGTCCGCCTTTGCCCAGACGGTATCGGCGCAGCGGCCAGCCGTCAGGGGCATCCCAATAATCGAGGCGCCCCCCCATCGGCCATGCGCGTCGATCGATGGCCGGGGAAAGAAGCGCAGGCGAGTCCATGCGCGTGGTTACGATTTGCTAAGCCATAAGGTCTAGGGCTTGTCGCCATGACGGGGGAAATTTTCAGGATTTTGCTGCTCTGCACGCTGGGCGTGATGCTCGTAGCGGCGGCCGTGACGGATTTACGCGCGCGCATCATCTCCAATCGCCTGAACCTCGCCATCGCATTGCTGGCGCCCTTGTGGTGGATCGCCTGCGCGCTTCCGCTGTGGCCGGGGGTCGCGGTGCAATTGCTCGTCGGCCTCGCCGTCTTCGTCGCCTTTACCGGCCTTTTCGCGCTGGGGTGGATGGGCGGCGGGGACGTCAAGCTGCTGGGCGCGCTGGCATTATGGTTCCCTTGGGAGCCGATGCTGTCGTTGCTGGTGCTGATGGCGATCATCGGCGGCGTCGTGACCCTCGTCACGGTCGTGCATCATCGCATGACGCGGCGGCTGGGCCAGCCGGAAATTCCATATGGCATCGCCATCTCGTTCGCCGCGCTTTGGCTGCTTGGCGAACGGTATCTTAACCAATTTGCGTGATGATCGGGATGTTGGGGTGGATGCACCCGATCGAGGGAGGCGGATTTCGTCATGGATGCTAAGAAAGTCGTGTTGCTGGTGGGGGCGCTGATCATTGCGGTCACGACCGCCCTGCTCGCCCGCAGCATGTTCAGCTCGACCGGCGGCTCGCCGCAGGTCAGTGCCGCTGCGATGCCCGAAGCGGACCTGCCGCATGTGCTGGTCGCGACCAAGGCGTTGCCCGTGGGTACGATCCTCGACGCGGAAAGCTTCCGTTATCAGCCCTGGCCCAAGGATCTGGTCGAGGCCGCCTATTTCGTGCGTGGACAGAGCGATCCCGCCAAGCTGGCCGGAAGCGTCGTGCGCAATGCCGTTACGGCGGGCCAACCGCTGACGCAGGGCTCGCTCGTCCAACCGGGCGATCGCGGCTTCCTCGCCGCCGCACTTGGAGCGGGCATGCGGGCCGTGACGGTGCCGGTGCAGGCGCAGAGCAGCGTTGCGGGCTTCGTTTTTCCCGGTGATCGCATCGACCTCGTCCTCACCCAGTCGGTAAGTGGCGGCGGCGATGGCGATCCGCTCAAGGTTTCGGAGACGATCCTGCGCAATCTGCGTGTCCTCGCCACCGATCAGCGCACCGACGCCATGGGCCCCGACGGCAAGCCCGTCGTCCAAACCTATTCCAACGTCACGCTCGAAGTGACGCCCAAGATCGCGGAAAAGATCGCGGTCGCGCAAACGGTGGGGTCGCTTTCGCTGTCGCTTCGTTCGCTCGCCGACACGACGTCGGAACTCGACGCGGCGATCGCCGGCACCGACATCGATCTGCCCGATGGCGCAAATCCCAATGCGGAAAAGTCGCTGCTGGCGTCGATCGCGGCCCGCCCGGTTGAAAAGGGCGCGACCTATTCCACCGGCGCCGACGTCTCGCGCTATCAGCGCAGCACCGTGCCGGCCAAGCCGGACAGCCAACAGCAGATGGCACCGATGCCCGGTCCCAATGGCGCGCCGATGATGGCCGCCGGGCCGGTCGCGCGGTCGGGGCCGCTGATCCGCATCGCGCGCGGCACACAAGTGACCGAAGTTCCGGTCGGGGGGAAGTGAGATGAAGCTGACTGACATGCTCGCCCGTCGTCCGGGCAACCGGCCGCTCACCGGCTCCGTAATCGCGATCGGCCTGGTGCTTGCCGCAGGTGCCGCGCCCACTACCGCGCTCAACGCCGCCCCTTCCGCCGCGCAGGACAATGCGATCCTGATGTCGGTCGGCGGCAGCCGCGTCGTCAACCTCTCGGCCAAGATGTCCGACGTGGTGATCGGCGATCCCGATGTGGTCGACGTCCACGTCCGTTCGCAGAACCAGCTTTACCTGATCGCGAAGAAGGCGGGCGAAACCACCGTTTTTGCAACTGCCACCAACGGCAAGGTGTTGTTTTCCGGCACGGTGCGCGTGGGCAACAACCTCACCAGCATCGACGACATGCTGCGCCTCGCGATGCCGGACGCGCAGATCGCTGTGAACAAGATGAACGGCATGGTCCTGCTGACCGGCACGATCCAGGCGCCCGAAGATGCAGCGGAGGCCGAGCGGCTGACGCAGGCATTCGTCGGCAAGGATGTGACCGTGGTCAGCCGCCTGCGCATGGCGACGCCGCTTCAGGTCAATCTTCAGGTCAAGATCGCCGAAGTCAGCCGCAATCTCGTTCACAAGATCGGAATGAACGTTTCGGCGCTGGGTGGTGGAACGGGATCGTTCAGCGGCTATATCGGTCGCTCGTCTCGAGACTTCGTGACCCGCAACGTGACAAAACCCACGGTCGTCCCAGGCGTTCTCAATCCCGATGGGTCGTTCACGCCGCCTTACGTGTCCGCGCCGGGATCGACGGAATATAAGTTCACGCAACCTACCGACGGCTCGACGACATTGGGTTTCGTCGCCCGGCTATTCGGTATGGACGTTGCCGGGGCGCTCGACCTTGCCGAAACGTCGGGCCTCGCCACATCGCTTGCACAGCCGAACCTGACATCTTTGTCGGGTGAAACGGCCAGCTTCCTTGCCGGCGGCGAATATCCCTACACGGTCAGCAACGGGACGCAGGGCAACAGCATCGAGTTCAAGCAATATGGTGTACAGCTCGCTTTCACGCCGACCGTGCTAGGCGATGGGCGCATCTCGCTGCGCGTACGCCCCACCGTTTCGAGCCTCGACTTCTCGATTAACGCCAATGTCCCGGCTCTACGCAGTCGCACGGCGGAAACCACAGTCGAACTGGGTTCGGGGCAAGCGTTCATGATCGCCGGGCTTTTGAACAACGACACGGGCAACACGATCGACAAGGTGCCGGGTCTCGGCGACATCCCGATCCTGGGAAGCCTGTTCAAATCGCGCAGCTTCCTGCGCAACGAGACCGAGCTGGTGATCGTCGTCACCCCCTATCTGGTCAAGCCGATCAATGCGTCGGACGTGCGGCTGCCGACAGACGGCTTCCGCAACGCCAATGTGGGCCAAAGCCTGTTCCTGCAACAGGGCAATGACGGGATCAGCAGCAAGCGCGGCGAAATGCCGACCCGCGCGCCGGTCGTGCCGTCGCCGCAAGCCGCGGCGCCAGGCGGCGCGCGCGGGGCCAAGTCGAACGCGGCCGCCCCCGGCTTCAGCTTTTGAACGGAAGGACGACAGACATGACGATCCGTGCAAACCCGGCCATGCGCGTCGCGCTGCTGGCGCTGGCCATGCTGCCCGCCGCCGCGCAGGCGCGCGACCGCGCCAACAGCAACCGCAGCGTCGAATCGGTCCATCAGCCGGTGGTGAGCCATAGCGCCTACACCTATGACGTGCAGGCGAATGGCGGCGGTCTTTCCGCTTATGAGGGCCAGCGCCTTGCCGACTGGCTACAGTCCATCGGCCTTGCCTATGGCGACCAGATCGCGATTGTGACGGATGGAGGCTATGCCGACCCGTCGGTGCGTGAGGGCATCGCCGACATCGTCGCGCGGCATGGCCTGCTGATCGGCGAAGATAGCTCCGCCTCTGCCGGCGCCGCGCCGCAGGGCGCCGTGCGCCTGATCGTGCGCCGCGCCATCGCCAGCGTCCCGGGCTGCCCCGACTGGTCGGCTAAGGCGGAAACCACGATCAGCCTCAAGACCTCGTCCAACTTCGGCTGCGGCATCAACAGCAACCTTGCCGCGATGGTCGCCAATCCCGAAGATCTCGTGCGCGGCCAGACCAGCGACACGCCGCTGCGTACCGCGACGTCGAACCGGGCGATCTCGGTCTATCGCACGAAGGAGCCGACCGGTGCGGGCGCCTTGCAGCAGATTACCGCAGGAGCCGGGCAATGAACGCACCCTGGAAACCCGGCGCGCCGGGACCGCGTGATCCTTTCCACGCTTTCGTCTGCGACGATCACAGCTTCGACCTGCTGCGCGGCGTAGCCAGCGAAATGGGCTGGGCGCCGGAAAAGGTGCACAAGGGCGGTCTGCGCAATGCGGTGCAGAGCCTGTCGATCACCGCCAGCCCGCAGATCCTGTTCGTCGACATGTCCGAAAGCGGCGATCCGCTGAGCGACATCAACAGCCTGGCCGAAGTCTGCGAACCCGGCACGGTCGTCATCGCGGCGGGCCAGGTCAATGACGTGCGCCTCTATCGCGACCTCATCGTCAGCGGCATTCAGGATTATCTGCTCAAGCCCTTTGGGGCCGATCAGTTGCGCGACGCGCTGGCGCAGGCGCAGGCCGTTTTCATGGCCCCGCGCGACGCCGCGCCCGAACGCCCGCATATGACGGTCGCGGTCATCGGCACGCGCGGCGGCGCCGGCGCTTCGAGCGTCGCTACCTCGCTCGCCTGGCTGTTGTCGGACAAGCAGAAAGTGCCGACGGCTTTGCTCGATCTCGACGTGCATTTCGGCACGGCGGCGCTGGCGATGGACCTTGAGCCCGGCCGAGGTCTGACCGACGCGATCGATAACCCGAGCCGCATCGATGGCCTGTTCATCGAACGCGCGATGGTGCGCGCATCCGACACGCTGGCGATCCTGTCGGCCGAAGCGCCGATCAGCCAGCCGATGCTGACCGATGGCGGCGCCTTCTACCAGTTGCTGGAGGAGTTTCGCGCCGCATTCGACTGTTCGGTGATCGACCTGCCGCGCGGCATGTTGATCCAGCATCCGCATCTGATGAACGACGCCACCGTGACGGTGGTCGTGACCGAGCTGACGCTGGCCGCGGCGCGCGATTCGATTCGCATCCTTTCCTGGCTCAAGACCCACGCGCCGCAGTCTCGCGTGCTCGTCGTCGCCAACCGGGTGCAACCGGGCGCGCCCGAAATCAGCCGCAAGGATTTCGAACAGTCGATCGAGCGCAAGGTGGACATCATCATCCCCTTCGACCTGCGTATCGGCGCGCAGGCCGCAAAACTCGGCAAGACCCTGGCCGAGGCGGCAAAGGGCAGCAAGGTGGGCGCCGCCTGCCAGGCGCTGATGGACCAGGTGGTGGGCGCCGCCGACGAGGCGACCGGCGGGGCCAAGCGCGGCCGCACCGCGCGCATGAGCGGGTCACTGCTGGGCAAAATCGGCGACATGAGGGGGATGATCCCTTCACGGCGTAAGAACAAGGCGCCGGTCTGACACGGACGGGATGGACGGCAGGGCACGGGCGACGGGACGGGCGACATAGATGGACGGCAATTTCATCCTCATCATCATCCTGCTGACGACGATTTCGGCGCTCTCGCTGGTCGCCTTCGCGGGTCCGTCACCTGACAAGGCGCGCAAGCGCCGCGTGGCGCTCATTCGCGGACGTCACAGCGACTCGGCCGAAGCGCTGCTCGAAGCGCGCATGCGCCGTGCAATCGCCACCCGCGCGCCCGGCAACGAGGCGAACCTGTTGGGCTCGCTTGTCCCCAACCCGGAAAATCTCGCCAAGCGCATCCGCATGACCGGGCGGAAATGGACGCTCAATCAATATAGCGCCGCCTGCGGCATCACCTTTTTCGTCGTCGCGCTATTGCTCTACATCCGTGGTTTCCCGCCTCTGATGGCGTTGATGGTCGGGCTGGCTGCCGGTCTTGGTCTGCCGCACTGGTGGATCGGGCGGCTCATCACGAAACGGGTCAATCAGTTCAACGCAAAATTTCCTGATGCGCTTGAACTGCTCGTGCGCGGCCTGCGCTCGGGTCTGCCCATCACGGAGACGCTCGGCATCGTGTCGAGCGAAGTGCCCGGCCCGGTCGGCGAGGAATTCCGCCAGATCACCGAACGCATCCGCATCGGCAAGTCGATGGACCAGTCGCTGCAGGAGACCGCCGACAGGCTCGGCACGCCCGAGTTCCAGTTCTTCGTGATCAGCCTTGCGATCCAGCGGGAAACCGGCGGCAATCTAGCCGAAACGCTCTCCAACCTCGCCACCGTGCTGCGGCAGCGGTCGCAAATGAAGCTCAAGATTCGCGCCATGTCGTCGGAATCGAAGGCGTCGGCCTATATCATCGGCGCGCTGCCCTTCCTCGTGTTCGGCCTGATCTGCTGGATCAACTTTGACTATATGTCGCCCTTCTTCACGCCCGATCCGGTGGGCCTGTTCGGGCTGTCGACCATGCAGGTGGTTGGCATTGGCGGCATGTTCTGGATGGCGATCGGCGCGTTCATCATGGCGCAGATGATCAATTTCGAAATCTAGCAGGCGGGACCTAAAGCGATCATGGGCACCACTCCGAACCCCGCCGGCACGCTGTTCGGCCTAACCGCGACCGACGTCGGCACGCTGCTGGCAGCGCTTGCGACCTTCGCGGCGCTGTGCGCGCTCTATGCCGTGATGACCGTTCGCGATCCGATGGCCAAGCGCGTCAAGGCGCTCAACGAACGCCGCGAGCAGCTAAAGGCCGGGATCACCGCCTCGACCGCCAAGCGGCGCGCGAAGCTGGTCAAGACCAACCAGACGACGGACCATATGCGGTCGTTCCTTTCGGGCCTGAAAGTCCTTCAGGACGATCAGCTGAAGGAAGCGCAAGTTCGCCTGGCGCAGGCCGGTATCCGCTCCAAGGAGTGGGCCGTCGCGGTCATTTTCGGTCGCCTGATCATGCCGATCGTCATCGGCGGCGGCGCGGCGCTGCTGCTCTATGGCGTCGGCGCATTTCCCGAATGGGGCGAGTTTAAGCGGTTCGGCGTCTTCGCGACCGCGCTGCTGCTTTCCTACAAAGCGCCTGACATCTTCATCAACAACAAGATCCAGAAACGCACGGCCGCGATCCGCAAGGGGCTGCCCGACGCGCTCGACCTGCTGGTCATCTGCGCCGAAGCCGGCCTGACCGTCGACGCTGCCTTCGGCCGTGTCTCACGCGAACTGGGCAAGGCCTATCCCGAGCTTGGCGACGAGTTTCAGCTGACCGCGATCGAACTGTCCTTCCTTACCGAACGACGCATGGCGTTCGAAAATCTGGCGACGCGGGTCAAGCTGGACGCGGTCAAGGGGGTTGTGACGACGATGATCCAGACCGAAAAATACGGCACGCCGCTCGCCTCGGCGCTGCGCGTACTGTCGGCCGAATTCCGTCATGAGCGGATGATGCGCGCGGAAGAAAAGGCCGCGCGCCTCCCTGCCATCATGACGGTGCCGCTCATCCTCTTCATCCTGCCGACTCTCTTCGTGGTCATCCTCGGCCCGGCCGCCTGCTCGATCGCCGCAGCCTTCCCCTGAACAACGCCGGCGCGCGCGGCCACAAGGAAAACTTCTGTGGCGTCCGCCCGCTCGCTGCCCTAGCTTTCCCGCCACAGAAGAGGAAAGGTCGGCCATGATCGGTAAATTCGCCTTGGTCTCCATGGTTGCGGCGGCAGCAACGCTACCTGCGCCCGCCTTCGCCGCCCAGCCGATCGCCGGTCGCTGGACGACCGTAGGGGGTAAGGCGATCGTTCAGATAACGCCGTGCGGCGCAACGATGTGCGGCAGGATCGACAGGATATTGAAGCCCACGCCCGGCCGCCCCGATACGGACATCAAGAATCCCGATACGCAATTGCGCGGCCGTCCTCTGGTCGGCCTCGTCCTCCTTTCCGGCTTCAAACAGGCCGGCGAGCATTGGAAGGGGACGATCTACGACCCCGAAAGCGGTAAAAGCTACAGCAGCAAGGCCAGCCGCAATGCCGACGGCACTTTGAAGGTGCAAGGTTGCATCGCCTTTATCTGCCGCACGCAAATCTGGACGCCGGCGCGCTAAAAGACCTTCGGTCGGCGCAGTTTCCCCGTGACATCAGGTGGCTTTGCCTGTATCGGCGCGGCACCGGAACCCGTCGGGTTCCACCGTCCGAGACAGTTGGTGAAGAGAATATGCTCTTCTTAATGTCCAGCCTAGACGGGGAAAAGTTCTTTACCGGGTGGGCCATCATGGCCTGATTCGGGTCTGCCTGCTTCCTTTTCATGGTGCGGGCCAGTCGATCTCTCCCCTTCGGACCTTTGTGCCCCGTGCCTTCCTCGAAGACGCGGGTTTTAAGCCGTTCGCCGGTTCGCCGGCGGACATGAAGTGGAGAATGGCATGGATCGTAATCAGAAAGCTGAGGTCGTTTCCGCGCTCAACGCAGAGCTGGCAGAAGTTGGTGTGGTCGTCGTGACCCGCAACCTCGGCATGACCGTCGCCCAGTCGACCGTCCTGCGCCAGAAGATGCGCGAAGCCGGTGCGTCCTACAAGGTTACGAAGAACCGCCTCGCCCGTATCGCCCTTGATGGCACCAGCTACACCGGCCTGAGCGACCTGCTCACCGGCCCGGTTGGTCTGGCCACCTCGGTCGACCCGGTTGCAGCCGCCAAGGTTGCGATCGATTTCGCCAAGACCAACGACAAGCTTGAGATCGTTGGCGGCGCGATGGGCGAAGTGCTGCTCGATGCGGAGGGCGTCAAGGCCCTGGCGTCGATGCCGTCGCTGGATGAAC